>NZ_JARXWC010000013.1:0-147045 GCF_029892995.1 Brevibacillus sp. 1238
CGACACGCCTTGCGCTTCTGCTACTGCTGCCAGCGACTTGCCTGCTTTCAGTTCTTCGCCCAGCTTGTCTGCATCCAGTTTCAGCAAGGAGAGCAACTCTTCGTTTTTGTCGAATCCGCCGCCGAAACCAAAGCCTTTGCCCGGGCCTCTGTCCTGATGCGTGTTTTGCACCATTTCTTTGACGCGCTCCGCTGCGTTTTCGTTCATTTTGTCAGCTTGTTCTTGCGTCAACTTGCCTGCTGTGACCGCTTCTTTCAGCTTCGCTTCTTGTTGTTCAACCAGCAAAGATACGAGGTCGTCTACCGACACGCCTTGCGCTTCTGCTACTGCTGCCAGCGACTTGCCTGCTTTCAGTTCTTCAGCCAGCTTGTCTGCATCCAGTTTCAGCAAGGAGAGCAGTTCTTCGTTTTTGTCGAATCCGCCGCCGAAACCAAAGCCTTTGCCCGGGCCTCTGTCCTGATGCGTGTTTTGCACCATTTCTTTGACGCGCTCCGCTGCGTTTTCGTTCATTTTGTCGACTTGTTCTTGCGTCAACTTGCCTGCTGTTACGGCTTCTTTCAGCTTCGCTTCTTGTTGTTCAACCAGCAAAGATACGAGGTCGTCTACCGACACGCCTTGCGCTTCTGCTACTGCTGCCAGCGATTTGCCTGCTTTCAGTTCTTCAGCCAGCTTGTCTGCATCCAGCTTCAGCAAGGAGAGCAGCTCTGTGTTTTCTTTGAAGGAAACGCCTTTGATGCCCCCGCCGTGATGATTCATTTTGCCGCCGAAAGCGAATTTCACCTCTGACGGTTTCTCCAATTTTTGCGCTTGCGCCTGTGTTTGTGTTGTATCTGCTGCAAAGGCGCTGCCCAAGCTCCCAATACTCAGAACTGCTGCCATCGTGCCCAAAAGCATTCCCAATTTTGCTTTGCTAAACATATTTGCTCAACCCTTTCACTCGGTGTAGTTATGTACCGCTTCTTCCGGGTACATGCTCAGTCTACACAGGCTATTTTAGATTCCCTTTTGAGAAAAATGGAAAAGTTGCGGGAAAGTAAAGGAGGATTGGTAAGAGACAAAGCTTCGTCTGGACACAACAAAAAGAGGACGGTCATAAGCCGTCCCCTCTCCCTATTTTTATTTCCCGCCGAGACCGTAAGTCGACTGAGCGACATTGACCATCTCTTCTTCTGGCAAATCTCCGGCGATTGTAAATTCGACACCGTCCAGCTCCCAAGTGAGCAGTCGTGTTTTTTCACCCGTTTGTGCCAGCACCCCGACTGTGAAGCCGAGATTGACAGGCATGCCTTGTTCATAAGATACGGAAGCTTCTGTCGGACGGGCTTCGATCAGCTTGTAGTTATACGCCCCTTTGTAGTTGAGGATGACTGTCCGCACGCCATCACGCGTCACTGGCTCGATATCGCCCTGCTTGACTCCCTCAGGCACGTAAGTCGGCACGATCACACCGAACTGGCTGTTCGGAAGCTTGGCGACCTGTCCGTTTGCGCCTGCCATCGTTGGAATTGCTGGCAAAGAGCTTGTGCTCATGTTGCGATCTCTGTCAAACGCATCCTTGTCAAAGGTAGGGTTGAACGAAAATTCGGTAAAGTCGATTCGCACCAGTGGCTTCATGCTCGAATCCATAATCTCCGCATGAGTTGGCTTGAAGTCTTCTGTCAGCCAAATCTTTTGCTTGGTGAGCGAGCGATTGCCGCTGTAGTTTGCTTTCACTTCAAAGACGTACTGCTTTTCCTCCATCTTCATTTGACGCTCCGCATCGTCAATAATGCTCTTCGCCAGCGTCTCATACAAATAGAGTGGGCCATTGTTCTCCGGCCAACCGCTCTGGAAGCGGAAGCTTTTGTTCAGGTGCGGAGTCAGGACAAAAACTCCTTCGTTATTGCGCAGAATGATCTGGGTAATTCCACGCTGCTTGGAGGTGAGCGCCACCCGATAATTCGTGGGCTTCTCATACCAGACCTGGACGTCATACTCCATAGGTGTAGAGCCCGTCTGCATAGTCAAAACCGCCTGAGACTTGTATCCGCTCATTTTCCCCAGTGCTCCGTTCAGGTCACTCACCACATCTTCTGGTGTTTTCTGACCGAAGCAACCGCCGAGCATCAACGTAAAGACCAACAATAACACCAGTGGTAAAGCTGCCCTTTTCATTCAATGAACTCCTCCTTGTCAACTTTTTCGACAAAGAAGGGCACCCCTGTCTATTTCCTGGGAAATCTGTCAGTCTTTCGCCTCTTGCAGCGCTCATCGTGTCAAAAAGCTGTACGGGGTACAAAGGACGCGATATCGCTTGATCGGCTGAAGACTTACCCTTCCTGTGTCAGAGCAGGTAGTCCCTCCTGATCTACGCGATATAAATGTATGTCCATCCTCGTCCCAATATGCAGACAAGTTTACAGCTCTTCCACAACCACCTGTGCCATAGCGTGCGTCTGACTGTGCGAAATGCTTACGTGTACACGAATGCGGGCCGGTTCCAAACCAAGTCTGGTCAGTACGTCGTGATTGATCTGCATCAAAGGCTTGCCCGTTTCGCCCGGGGTAATAGCCATATCAAGAAAGCTGAGCGCCTGTCCGATCCCTGTGCCGAGTGCTTTTGCCCCGGCTTCTTTGGCAGCGAACCTGCCAGCCACCATCTCCGCCTGCCTGTGCGCCGATTTTCCCGTCAGCAGCAGCTTTTCTTCATCGGTGAGAAAACGGTTGATCGCATTTTCCCTTCGCCCGATCAATGTTGCAACTCGTTCAATCTCTACTATATCCACGCCAATACCGACAATCATGGGCAAAAGCCCTCCCCAGCTTGTAGATTCTGCTGTCACAGTACCATCCTCTCCGCCCTTTTTGCAAGCCAAACGAAAAAACCCCCGCAAGATGCGAGGGTTGTTGTCTACAGCTACTACTCAGTAGCTTGACCTGCTTGTTGGCCGGATTTTTGAGCGGATTGTTGGTTTTGACGACGAACTTCCGCTACGTTTGTTTCGCTAGCAAATTCAGTAGCAGTGTTTTGCGCCTGAGCCGCTTGGTTAGCTTTGTTCATTCCTGCTTGCTTGTTTTGTTTAGGCATCGTTCCATTCACCTCCTCGACGTCACTGAATATAATTTGTACCGCCCCCCTCGCTCATATCCATCCTAATTTTTCCAGCCTGTACAAACTCGCTCCGATTGCTTCTGTCCTGTTTTCACCAGCGAACCGGGGTATCCTATAAGTGCAATACCGCGCAGGAAATCCGTAAGCAAGCGCGAATTAAGTGATCGACTACCACTTGAGAGGAGCGTTTTACATGGCTCAAACCGTTATTGTTTACACCCAGACGACATGCGGCCCTTGCCAGGAAGAAAAAATGTGGCTGACATCCCAAAACATCGCTTTTGAAGATAGAGATATCCGCAAAAACGACGCCTTTTTCCAGGAAGCCATCAACCTCGGAGCCAGCATGACTCCCGTTACTTTCATCGAAAAGGAAGGCGGCGAACAGTTTGTCATTCACGGCTTCGACAAGGAAGAATTAAAAAAAGCGCTGGATCTCATCTGATCCAACGCTTCCTAAGACTGATCAGCCGAACGAAGGTTCATCGGCTGATTTTTGTTTGACAATCGGTGACATATCTGGCAAGTGAGACAAAATTTGCTTAACGGCAGGAGAGCATTCTGTATTAACAGAGTAAAATACCCATGGTCCCTTGCGACGCTCTTTGACCAAACCATGTGTCTTTAGCTTAGCTAAGTGCTGGGAAACAGAGGGTTGGGAAGTTTGCAGAATCTCCACGAGATCACGGACACACAGTGATTGGACTTGCAAAAGAGCCATGATCGTCAAGCGCGTCTTGTCACCAAGCAGCTTGTAAACTTCGGATAAAAACAATACCTGCATCAAATCCGTTTCCATACGAACCCACCTTTGCCTTGCATATCTGTTTCCCAGTATACTATATGGCTTATATGATGGGGAAGATATGAACGTAAAAGTTCCTTGAACACTTCTTAAACATCTCGCTGCTGCATCGCTTCGATCAGCTTGTCCGCTGTGCGCGCAGCCAGCGCCATTACTGTGTTTGTCGGGTTGCTGCCACTCGATGTAACGAATGTGGAAGCACCCGCTATGAAAAGATTGGGAATGTCATGAGATTGCCCAAACTCGTTCACAACCGACTGCTCGGGGTTATTCCCCATTCGGCAGCCCCCCATCAAATGAGCGGTATCCGAGACGACATGCTCCGGCTTTCCGCCCATCGCTTCCATGATCCGGTTCATCTGCCCGATGGCATGCTGGTACAGCTTGCGGTCGTTTTCCTGATAGCTGAAAGTGACTTTCGGTATCGGCATCCCGTTTTCATCTTTTTCCCCGCTAAGCGTAACGGCATTGTCAGGATGAGGGAGCACTTCCCCTACCAGCGTAATTCGCGCATACATGTTGTAGTCAAGCATCGTTTCCCGCAGTTGTTTGCCCCACAAAAAGGTTTTGTCTTCCCGCTCCGTCGCGATTGCTCCCGCCATGCCGACTGGTCTTGATCCATGCGCACTCAGCGTGTACCCTCTGGCGAAGCCGCGCTCCCGCTCCGTCTCATAAAAGTGCTGGGTCAAGGCAAGCACTGGCGTTCCTTTGTACAGGCGCACTTCTTCCGGCAGCCGCCCGTAGACGTCATGACTTGAATGAGGCATGATTGCTTTGCCTACCCAGCCGCTGGAATTGGCCAATCCCTGGGGGAACCGCGATGTCGCCGAGTTCAACAGCAAGCGTGGCGTTTCCACAACAAAACCGGCGAGAATAACGACCCGCGCCATCTGCCGATGCATCAGCCCCTGATGGGAAAACAACACTCCGCTGACTCGGTCGCCCGCCATCAATATTTCCGTGACCGTGCAGTCAGACAATACTTCCGCTCCTTCTGCGATCGCCTTTGGAATATGATGAATCAGACCACTGTACTTGGCATTCGGCATACAGCCCTGGTTGCAAAAGCCGCGGTTGATACAGGGCGGCCGGTCGTCAAACGGAGCCGATAAAATCGCGAGGGGGGCAACTACGCTTTCGATCCCCAGCTTGTCGCAGCCTTCCCGGAACAATTGGGCGTTGGCGCTGATCGGTTCGCGAACCGGGTAAGGATACGGCCCCTGAAAAGCTCCCCACGGAAAATGATGCGGGCCTGACACGGCAATTTCCCGCTCGATCTTGTCGTAATACGGAGCCAGGTCATGATAGGTGATCGGCCAGTCTTCCCCGACCCCATCTGCTGTCCGGGTCATAAAATCGCTTTCGTGAAATCGTAAAAATACCCCTGTAAAATGAACGGTGCCTCCGCCGATTCCCCGCCCGGAGTTGTTATGACCCAGCCGCAAAGGGTCGTTTCCCGCAACCAGCCTCGTCTCCTGCCAGGCAAGCCGCTGCATGCTCAACTCGTCGCTGGCAAAGTCGCGCTGCGGGTCCCAGAACGGCCCTGCTTCCAGCACGACCACGCGCAGTCCTGCTTTCGCCAATTCGTACGCCAGCACTCCTCCTGCCGCGCCTGCTCCGACGATGCATACATCTGCTTCTTCCGCGTATTTTCGTACCAGGCCATCCTGGGAGGAACGTGCCCGATCCGCTTCGTTGGGATGCCGCTTCTCGTCGTTATTCGCCATTTGCCTTCGCCTCCCATGGGTCTGTCAATCCTTTTTCCACCCGCACATAACCGCGAGGATAAGCTGGCCCGCCGTAACCGATATCCGACCAGACGAGCGGGTGCGAATAATAGGCTTGCACGGTATCGTGCAGCAGCTTTTTGAAAAAATCGACGGCCGCAGCATGCGTCCACGCCTCTTGCTCCTTCACGCTGCCGCCAGAAATCCGCTTCAACACCTGCTCCTGATCGCCAGCGGAGAGCGCGCCAAACTCGCAACCGAACTCTGCGTGACTCTCAGATTCAACACCTGCTAGGCCGAGACGATACAGCTGTTTTTTCTCCGGAACACCGACCTTGCGCTGCGATTCTCCGACGGGACTCGCGAGCGACTCATCGATATGCGCCACGACAAAAGTCAGCACCTCCAGCCTGTGGTCGTCTACAAGCACACTCACAATCGCTTGCAGCAAAAGGGCCTCGGCAGGCAGCAAGTAGCTGTGGGCGACCTGCGGCATTTTCCTGGCTCCAACAATTTGTCGCGTGTGAACATCCCAATTGGCGTGCTCTTCCCACACATCATAGGCAGAGTAACGTCTGTGCTTTGCCATCTGCCCTCACCCCCAGAACAGGGCCAATAGCCCCAAAGCAGAAATCGCCGTAATGAGCAGAGGAAGAATAACCGGAGGGCCGACCAAAAAATTTTGCGATTGCGAAAATCCGCCTACGCGCTGTTTGACTCCTGCGGCGTGCAGATAAGCCCCGTACACGCCTCCCCCCATGCCGACGAACATCATCAAGGCAAACACCCACCTGAGCCATCCTGCATTCACGAACGACAACACAATAGCGGCAACCGCAAAAATCGGCAGTTCAATCACAGGCACCCACATCGCCCAATGCCGAAAGTTTTGTCTGGAATGAAACAGAGTGACTTGAACGGCAATCAAAATGAACGACAGTCCCGCAAACAAAATAAGCACACGCTCGATCGGCCAGCCCTGCCACATGGAAACATCCTCCTTTTGCTGTATGTTGCGCCTATTTTTCCCTTTGCTTCTGCTGTCCTATTCGAGTAAAAAAGCTATTTTCGGAAAACAGCCCTCTTCGCGTCCATAAAAAAACAAGCCTGCTGGTCCAATCGTCAGCAGACTTGCTTTATCCGTTTCTTTTAAAGGATCAGTGTCAGGTACAACCCGAGCAAAGTAATGATGAGAGTCGGCACCGTCAGCACAACCCCTGTGCGAAAATATTGACCCCACGTAATTTTTACGCCTTTGCGGCCCAGTACGTGCAGCCACAGCAAAGTGGCGAGCGAGCCAATCGGCGTTATTTTGGGTCCGAGATCGCTCCCGATGACGTTGGCGTAGATCATCGCTTCGCGGAAGACGCCTTCTGCTTGCGTGCTGCCAATCGCCAAAGCGTTGAACATGACGGTCGGCAAGTTGTTCATGATCGAAGACAAAATGGCGGAAATCAGCCCTGTGCCTAGCGTGGTTGCAAGCAAGCCGCAATCCATGAGCGCAACGAGCGCCGCTTTCACCAAATCCGTAAGCTGCGCATTGTGCAGCCCCCAGACCACCACATACATGCCGATGGAAAAAATGACGACCACCCACGGCGCTTCCTTCATGATCCTGCCCATGGCAATCGCCTTGCTTTTTCGCGAGACGAGGCAAAACACGAGGGCGGCGAGCGCGATGATGAACGAAACAGGCACATGGATCGACTCGCTTAGAAAAAAGCCGAGCAACAGCACGCCGAGAATCGGCCACGCCAGGCGAAACAGTCGCTGGTCGCGAATAGCCTCTCCCGGCCGCCGAAGCTGGGACAAATCTACGTGACGCGGGATGCTTTTGCGATAGTACAGAAACAAAACCAGCAGGCTGCCGCCGACAGAAAACAAGGTGGGCAAAACCATTTTCAGCGCGTATTCGGCAAAGCCGATGTCGAAATAGTCAGCGGAAACGATGTTGACGAGGTTGCTGACCACAAAAGGCAAGGAACTCGTATCAGCGATGAAACCGCTCGCCATGACAAATGCCAAAACCATCCCGCCGTCGAGCTTGAGTGCGCGAACCTGGGCGAGTACGATCGGCGTCAGGATCAGCGCTGTTCCGTCATTCGTAAACAAAGCAGACACCAGCGTCCCGAGCAAAATGACGTAGGTGAACATCAAGCGGCCATTTCCTTTTGCCAATCGCGCCATATGCAGGGCGGCCCATTCAAAAAAGCCGATCTCATCCAAAATGAGCGAAATGATGATAATGCCAACCAGGGCAAACGTGGCATTCCAGACGATCGACGTCACTTCCGCCACATCAGCGAGTGACACTACCCCTGTCACAAGAGCCAACACAGCTCCCCCTACCGCCGGATAGCCGATCGACAAACCTTTTGGCTGCCAAATAACCAATGTCAGCGTAACGATAAAAATCAACAATGAAATCCAGACCACCGCGTATGTCTCCCCTCCACGCCAAAAAGAGCGAACCCGCAATCGGTCCGCTCCTCTACCTTACTACAAACTTGCTTTATCCGAAACGGCCAGTAATGTAGTCCTCTGTCCGTTTGTCGCGCGGGTTTTGGAAAATCGTTGGCGTCTGGTCAAATTCCACAAGCTCCCCGTTGAGGAAGAACGCCGTTTTGTCAGAAATACGCGCTGCTTGCTGCATGTTATGCGTCACGATGACGATCGTATACGTATCTTTCAGCTCTTCCAGCAGCTCCTCGATTTTCGCCGTGGAGATCGGGTCCAGCGCAGAAGTAGGCTCATCCATCAAAATGACTTGCGGCTGGACAGCCAGCGCGCGTGCAATACAGAGACGTTGCTGTTGTCCGCCAGACAGTCCGGTAGCAGGCTTTTTCAACACGTCCTTGACTTCGTCCCACAAAGCAGCGGCCTTGAGACTGTTCTCCACGATCTCGTCGAGCTTGTGGCGATCCATCATGCCGTGAAGTCTCGGTCCGTAGGTGACATTGTCGTAAATGCTTTTCGGAAACGGATTCGGATGCTGGAACACCATTCCGATATTTTTACGCAACCGCTCGACTTCCACGCTGGAACTGTAAATGTCTTCATCAAACACCTTTACAACTCCGGTGATTTTGGTGTTCGGAACAGAGTCGTTCATCCGGTTCAACGTGCGCAAAAACGTAGACTTCCCGCAGCCGGACGGCCCGATCAAAGCTGTAATGGAATTTGGCTCAACATCAAGATTTATATGATAGAGGGCTTGTTTGTTACCGTAGAAGAGATTTAACTCTCTTACCGAAATAACACTCATGCTTTCCTTCGCTCCTTCGCGGTTGTAGCATCTGATTACTCAACCACTATAGCTCGCCAATGTTATGCTTTGATGAGGACTATATTAAGTTTCCATAAAGTTTTAAAGCTAGGTAAAGTTATGGTAAATGTTTCTTGCAAACCATATACGCCCCCAATAGTACACCCTACAATAAAGCTGAACGTTTTGTCGAATAAGGGGAGAGCATGTAATGCCGAGAAAAAAACGTATATTGGGCAACGCGTCGTTTCATTACCGATCGATTTTTACCAGATTGTTTTTCGGGATTTTGACTATGGTAGTCAGCATGATGGCCATTGCCGCATTCTTTATCAGTTATCAATCGGAAAGCACACTCAATGAAAAAACGAAGCAGCAGCTCTTCGATGCATCCGGGTCTGCCTTGCAGGAAGTGAACAGCCGCGTACAGTCGATCATCACCGCTCTTTCCTCCTATGCTTCTACTTACAAAAACAGCAAAATCACAAACAGTCAGAGCTTCGGCATCTTTACCGACATGGTTAACAGCAATCCGACGATTTCGGAAATTCAGGTCGTTACAGCAGATGGGCGTTACTTGACCTTCCCAGGCTCCCCGCTGGACAGTTCTTATGATCCGCGGGCAGCAGACTGGTACAAAGGAGCGTGGGACAAGCCAACCGCTTTTGTTTCGGACGTGTTTCAATTTTCCGCAACCGAGTTTCCCAAAATCGCCGTGTCGATGGCTTTGCGCAACGACGAGGAAGAACCTGTCGGGGTAGTCGTAGCGTTCGTC
This sequence comes from Brevibacillus sp. 1238, assembly GCF_029892995.1. Taxonomy (NCBI): domain Bacteria; kingdom Bacillati; phylum Bacillota; class Bacilli; order Caryophanales; family Paenibacillaceae; genus Brevibacillus; species Brevibacillus sp. 1238. The sequence continues at coordinate 9,664 of NZ_JARXWC010000013.1, forward strand.
TCCGTGCCAAAGCTCAGCGAGTCTATCGGACAAATCAAGCTGGGAAATACCGGGTACGCGATGATTGTCGATCAGCAAGGAAAGCTGCTCGCTCACCCGGATAAAACGTACGCCTTGCAGCGCCCCCTGCTCACGGAGCTGCCCGTCGTCTCCAATGTGATCGCAGGCAAGTCAGGCTTTGATTCGTTCCATATAAACGGCATGGATGCGTTCGCCGCCTACAAGTTCGACCCGGCGCTCAAATGGGGAATGATCGTCGTTCAATCCGTATCAGAGGTCAAGCAGGAGGTCCGCCGCTTGCAACTGACGATTCTGGTCGTCTCGCTCGTCGGTCTGATTTCACTGGCTTTGCTGCTCTATTTGTACGTTCGCAAAATTATCAAGCCCGTCAAAGAAGTCCAGCAAAAAATGACGGCTTTCAGCGAAGGCGACTTGTTCCAGACGATGCACGTCCAAACCAATGATGAAATCAGACAGCTCGCCGACAGCTTCAACCGGATGAGCGGACAGATCAGAACGATCATCGGCAAAATCCAGTACGTCATTTCCGATGTCAAACAGGTGGCCGAGCATGTCGGAACAGGCTCGCGCCACTCCCACGCCATGCAGACAGAGGTCGTCTCCGTCACGGAGCGGCTCGCCCTGGAAATGGACAACCAGCAAGCCCAAATCGATGATATTCACCAAACTATGGCGGACATCACGCAAGAGTTGGGCCGCGTCACCCAATCGATGGAAACAGCGATCATGCAAAATCAGAAATCGCGTGAACAAAGCGCCAAAGCCGCAACCTCAATCGCCCTGTTAAAAGACAACATGCAAAAAATCTCGACGGATATGAAAGCATCCCTTCAGGCGATGGGTTCGATGCGAGAAAGCATGGATGACATTCGGGACATTCTCGGCTGGATTTCCTCCATCTCGCAGCGCACCAGACTGTTGTCTTTCAACGCCCGGATTGAAGCATCGCGAGCTGGTCAGGCTGGACTCGGCTTCGGCATCGTGGCTGACGAAATCCGCCTGTTGTCGGAGCAAACCGAGGAGGCCACCACTCGCATCCAACACGTCATCACGTCCGGCGAGAACCGGATGGAGCGCGTAGAGGCTTGTCTTGCAACTACCGATCACGCGACCGTCGACGGGATTCACACATTGCATCAGGCGACAGATATTTTCCAGCAGACGATCTCGATCAGCGAAGTTTTGACGACGCAGTTTGAAGCGATCAGGCAGTTGGCCGAAACGATCTCCAGTCAAAGCCAGGTCATTTTCCGGCGCGTCGACAGCCTCGCGGATTCCGCTCAGGAAGTGGTTGCCGGCACCCAGCAAGCCGTCGCCGCCAATCAGGAAAGTCTCTCGCTGTCTGAGCAGTTCCTGCACGATTCAGAGCGACTGGCTGGCATCGTAGAAGATTTGGAGCACGAAATCCGGTTTTTCCGGGCAGTAGAAAAGCCTTCTGCATAGAAGGCTTTTTTTGTTGCTTGTTTTGCTGTCTAGCGGACTCGTCGCACGGCGCAGCAGTCATCAACGCTTGGGGAGTCATGCTGCATTTCGTGGCCGTGGCTCTGGCTCCGGCTCCGGCGTTGCCCTTGCCCTTGCCCTTGCCCTTGCCCTTGCCCTTGCCCTTGCCCTTGCCCTTGCCCTTGCCCTTGCCCTTGCCCCGAGACTGTACAAGAAAAGGCCCTCCTGCGCAAGCATGCTGCCAGGAGAGCCTTTTCCTTTTCCTTTTCCTTCGCGATTCAGCCAAAGCGACCGCTGATGTACGCCTCTGTCTTGTCGTTTTCTGGCGAGGTGAAAATTTTTCCCGTTTCATCCATCTCGACCAGTTCGCCGAGCAAAAAGAACGCCGTCTTATCCGAGATGCGCGCCGCCTGGTGCAAGTTGTGCGTCACGATCACAATTGTGTATTCTTCCTTCAGTTGCATGACCAGCTCTTCGATTTTCATCGTAGAAATCGGGTCGAGTGCAGAAGCCGGCTCATCCAGCAGCAAAATGGTCGGCTGCATGGCAATGGCGCGTGCGATGCACAGACGCTGCTGCTGTCCGCCTGACAGAGACAGGGCGGAATCGCGCAGACGGTCTTTTACTTCGTCCCACAAAGCCGCTTTGCGCAAGCTCGTCTCCACCAATTCGTCCAGCTTGCGACGATCCGTCAATCCGTGAAAACGCGGGGCGAACGCGATATTTTCATAGATCGATTTGAAAAAAGGGTTGGCCCTCTGGAACACCATTCCGACGACCTGGCGCAAGCTCTCGATGTTGACTTCCTCACTGTTGATGTTGATTCCATCCACGACAATCGAGCCTGTCACGCGGCACGAAGGAACGAGATCGTTCATCCTGTTCAGGCTGCGCAAAAGCGTCGATTTTCCACAGCCGGACGGCCCGATAAAAGCCGTCACCGAGTTGCGCTCGACTTCCATCGAGATATTTTTGACGGCTTGCTTCTCGCCGTAATAAACCGAGACATTGTTTGTCGAAATAATCGTATCCTGCATGGTGAGTATGGACATCCCCGTCATCACTCCTTAGTTGGACCCTGAAGTCATCTTTTTGTACACCCAAGTACCAAACCAACGGGCCGAGAGGTTAAAGAGCAACACAGCAATGATCAGAACAGCTGCCGCACCGTCTGCCACATCGCGGGCGTCTGGCGTCAGCCCCTCGCTGTTTACTTTCCAAATATGCACGGCCAATGTTTCAGCCGGGCGGAACGGATTCAGCGGAGAGGTCGGGCTGTTCAAGGAGAAATCAGCAAAGTTCAGGTTCGGCGAAGACATCCCTGCCGTGAACAAGAGCGCAGCCGCTTCCCCGAAGACGCGGCCGGAAGCGAGGATCGCCCCGGTGAGAATGCCCGGGAGCGCTGCCGGAAGAATGACGGAAACGATCGTCCGCCATTTGGTGATGCCAAGCGCCAGGCTTGCTTCTTTTTGACTGCGCGGCACGTTGCGCAGCGCATCCTCTGTTACGCGTACGAGCAACGGAAGGTTGAAAACGGTCAAAGCCAGGGCGCCGGAGAACAAGGTATACCCCCAGCCCGTCATGTTTACGAAGACGAGCAAACCAAACAGGCCAACAACGATAGACGGCAACGAAGAAAGCACTTCTATACTCATGCGGATAAACTGTGTGAACTTGTTATCCGGCGCATATTCAGCCATATAAATTCCTGCTCCGATGCCAAGCGGCAAAGCAATCAGCATGGTCAGAACCAGCAAGTAAAACGAGTTGAACAGCTGCGGTCCGATCCCGCCTCCTGCGTTGACGATATCAGGCGGAGAAGTCAAAAAGTCCAGGTTCAGCTTATGCCAGCCTTGCGTCAAAATAAAGCCGAGCAAGCCGATAAGCGTACCGATAATCAAAGCGGCAATCAGAGTCAGCACAACAGTCGCAATGCGGTCCATCAATCTCGCTCTCATTTACTTCACCAGCCTTTTTCTGCCCAAAAAGCGCAAGATCATAATGAAAACGAACGACATCAGAAGCAGCAGAAGAGCCATGGACCAGAGCGCATTGTTGTAAGGCGTTCCCTGAATCGTATTTCCCATGTTAAGCGTAATTCCGCTCGTCAGCGTGCTGATTGGATCAAGCAAGCTGCCTGGAAGCTTCGTCGTGTTACCGATCACCATTTGTACCGCAAGCGCTTCGCCAAACGCGCGCGCCATCCCCAATACGACCGCCGTCAAGCAACCCGGCAGGGAAGAATGCAGCACGACATTCCAAATCGTCTGCCAACGCGTCGCACCCAGAGCAAGCGATGCGTTCCGCAAATCTTGAGGCACAGCCTCGATCGCATCTGTCGCCACACTGGTGATCGTAGGCAAGATCATCAAAGCGAGTACGAGTCCCCCAGCCAACAGACTGAAGCCCAACACATCGAACTGTTCGCGAATAAACGGAACCAATAAAGTAAGACCTACATATCCGTATACAACGGATGGAATCCCAACCAAAAGCTCAATAACTGGTTTCAACACTTTTTTCCCGAAGCCCGGGAATATTTCCGTCATGAAAATCGCTGCGCCAATTCCGAGCGGTGCCGCGATCAATGCAGCGAGAGCCGTTACCAAAAACGATCCGAGGATGAAAGGAAACACACCGTAGAGTGCAGGCTCGCCCTCTGGGTCCCATTTCACCTGAGTCAAAAATTCACTGATACTGACACCGTCAACAAAAAAGGTGGACAACCCTTTGGAAGCGATGAAGTACGTAATCGACAAGACGACGATGACCAGCAAAGCCGCACATACCATGGCGATTGTTCGCCCGGTCATATTCTCTGTAAATTGGCGTTTATTGTATGTCAGCATTTTTCGCGCAATCAGTGATTGGCGATTTGTCCCTACCCCTTCAATACGATGGTTCATGTTCTCCCTCCTAGAAAGAAAACGGCTTTCGAGCAAGCAAAATGAGGGGTAAGGCCCCCCCACCCCTCTATTTTGCTGTTGACCCGTGAGTGTCTTATTTTTGCGTTACTTTGCCTTCTGCATCACGTTCTACTTTCATATCTGTGATTGGCAGGAAGCCCAGTTCAGTAATAGTTTTCTTTTGTACTTCTTCAGACAGGATGAACTCCAGGAAAGCTTTTGCGTTGCCAGTTGGCTCGCCTTTTGTATACATGTGCTCATATGCCCACACTGGGTATTTGTTCGATGCAATGTTTTCTGCGTTTGCTTCTACACCGTCGAGTTTCAATGCTTTTACGGAGTCATTGAAGTAGGACAGAGCCAGGTAGCCGATTGCGCCAGGAGTTTCCGCGATGATTTTGCGAACGGTACCCGAGGAATCCTCTGTGATGCCTTCTGCTTCTTCTTTTCCGTCCAGTGCGAATTTGCTGAATGTTGCACGGGTTCCGGAAGACTTTGGACGGTTTACCAGCGTGATCTTCATATCGTCGCCGCCAACATCTTTCCAGTTGGTGATTTTGCCAGTGAAGATGTCGATCAGTTGTTGCTTGGTCAGGTTGTCTACTTTTACTTTCGGGCTAACCGCTGCTGCCATACCAACAACTGCTACTCTATGGTCAACCAGTTCGTTTGCCGGAATGCCTTTTTTCTCTTCTGCGAAGATGTCGGAGTTACCGATTGTTGCTGCGCCGCTTGCTACTTGGCTCAGACCTGTACCGCTTCCTCCGCCTTGAACTTGAATTTGCACACCTTGATTTTTTGCCATAAAGTCTTTGGCCGTTTGCTCGACCAGAGGCTGCAAAGCGGTAGAACCAACTGCAGTGATCGGTTCACCCGATGTAGTTGTTGTCGAACCAGAGTTGTTTTGTTCCGGAGCCGGAGTAGCTGGTTGCTGCGCCGGTTGTTGCGCTGGTTGCTGTGGTGCTGGAGCCGCATTGTTGCTTCCACAACCTGCGAGCAATGCTCCTACAAATGTCAGCGCCATTAACATTTTGCTGAGTTTTTTCATTGGATGAAAATCCTCCTTAAAAGGTTCGGTTTGTTTTTTTCTCTCTTACAAGTACAAACTATACAGGTCGAATGTTGTAGGATTGTGATGCCATTGTTAAGCTTTTTTAAAGATGGTCGGGCAAATGTATAAAAGGCGGCACATCCTGTTCAATCAGGTTGTGCCGCCTTTCGCTTGCGGTTAACTATTTATTTGTCGCGGGTCAAAGGCTGCGATATATCGACATGCCCCATCAACGATTCCGTTTTCTTGCCGTCTTCTAGGATGACGATTTGTTTTACTTCCGGGAATTGAAAAAAGGTTTCTTTCAGCGAGTCCACTGCCATTCCTTCGCCGCTGGAACCGAGGTTGTACTGGTTTTTGCTATCCGCATCAATCGTCAACGTGCCGTCAGCAAACGTCAACGAATGGTACTGGAAGTCTTTCCAGAGCGGAAAATGAGCATCTGCCTTCACTGGCTTCCCAAGCAGCGCGAGTGTTTTCTTGTACTTCTCGATGTCTTCTGCAAACGAGATTTCCTGTTCTTCTTTTTGCAGTTCCATCAGATCGCTGTCGGAGTAGTAGACGGTCACGAGCTGTTTTTTCAGTGTCGGCTCTGTAGTCGATGGGTCTGTTTTATTGCCGGATGGCTGTTCAACAGGTGTTGTCGGCTGCGGTGCAGGCGTTGCATTTTGTCCGCAACCAGCCAGAAGCAACACAGCAAAAGCTGCCACCCCGATCATCAGACTTTTTTTCATCGTGAAAGCCTCCCTTACTGATAAGACTGATAGTATTCACGAATAGCCGCAGCAAGGGCTTTCGCGATTTTGTCCTGAAATTCCGATGAGGTAAGCAACGCATTCTCTTGCGGGTTGGACAGGAAGCCTGTCTCTGTCAGGACAGCCGGCATTTTGGTGTTTTTGATGACGTAAAAGCCACTTGCCTTGACGCCCCGATCCGGGAACTGCGTAGCACCTTGCAAATACTTGTGAACGACTTGCGCAAATGTTTTGCTGTTTGCATTGTAATAGAACGTTTCCGTTCCGCCTGTCGTCGGTTTCGGGAATGCGTTGGCGTGAATGGACAGGAACAGATCCGCATCCATCTCGTTGGCAATCGCCACCCGCTCTGACAGCTCATAGAATACATCTGTCGTACGCACCGGAACTACCTGAAACTCCGGATATTGTTTCAACAAGGCTATTAGCTTGTTTGCGACAGCCAGATTGTAATCTTTTTCGTGGTTGCCTGCCACGCCCAACGTTCCAGGGTCTTTTCCCCCATGACCAGCATCCACTACGATGAGGTAGCCTGTCTTTTTAGGTTTTGGGGTAAGCTTCACTTCGATGCCGTCTTTCGTATACGCCAGATTATACGCGCTCTTCTGGTTCAACTCAATGACGACGCGAACCGTCTCGGGAGAAGCACTGTACTGGCTGTAGCGAAGGCTGGCGATGAGCGGCTCTTCCTCCGGCGCACTCGCGGCTGCCTGCTGCTCATCGTTATAAGAATCGGAGTCTTCTGCACTCTGTTCGTCCTCGTCATCTGCGGAAGCAGCCTGCTGGCGATCCTCAGATGCTCCCGTGCTCGCTGCTTGTTCCTTTTGCTTCAACTCTTCCACCAAATCATCTGTCAAAGCCGTTTGGGGAAGATCCAGCACAATGCGATGGGGGCCTGTCAGTACAAAAGCGTTCGCCTGTACAGGCAGCTTCATATTAATATGTACGCGATCCCCATCTTGCTCAACACCTGTCAGATGATTAAGTCTTTCAATCTCGACCAAGTTCTTTTTCTGGTTCCAGTCAATCGACCCGCCCAGTTCGTCTTCCACTTGCTTCAACGGGAGAACCAGCTGGCTGTCGATCGTCATGCCGCGCTCTGGGCGACTCCAGGCAAAGCCTTTTTGCCCGACTTGTTCTGCCACTGCATCGGCAGCCACATACATCGTGTCAGACACCTGGTACAGCTTGATCGCTTTTTCAGGAGCGCGTCCGTTCAATGTCACTTGCGGCGTCTCATTGGCAATGACGGTACGGGAACTGCTGTCCCAACCTACTGTGATTCCAAGCGATTCCCCGACAAATCGCAAAGGCAGCAGCATGCGTTTCTGGGAAATGACAGGGGCTGTATCCAGCTTGACCTGTTTTCCGTTCAGTTGCGCTGTGCGCGAGTCCAACGTGAGGGAAAGCTGCTGAGATCCCTTCGTAATAACAGCTGTCCGGGTCGCTTCATTCCAGGCGACATCTGCGCCCAGACCTTCTGCGATGACACGGACGGGAACCAATGTCCGCCCGCTTTTGATCAATGGCGGTACATCCGGGGTAACTGCTTGTCCACCAATCATTAAGCTGACGGTCTCCTCAGTTGCACTACTTGCCGCAGCCGCCCAACCGGGGATAAGCAGCAGGACCAGCAGCAGCGCCAGAAGCAGAGGGTAAAATCGTCTTTTCATCCTGACCTCCTCCGTGATGTCTGATTTGTTATGTGGCGTTAGCCCATTGTGCAACGTTCACCATTCTATTAGACGCTAGTGAATCTGTAAAGTTTATAGTCTTTTCGTACCAAAAAGACAAAAGACTGCTCTTTTTTGACAAAGAGGCAGTCTTTTGAGAGAGAATCGTGTCTGATCCTGCTTGTTCTATCGAAGGAAGCGCGACAAGCCGCGCCTTTCTCTTCTGCTTACTTCCTGAACGGGTCCCTGCCCTTTCAGCATATTCAAGCCCCCGCTGGCAATAAACTGCTGAATCATGGACATGACAGCCGGATTTGACAGAACTTTGATTGAATCCGCTACTTTCGGGTTCTTCAGTTGGGGAATAGCCCCGCTCAAGTGCGGCAATAACGGCAGCAAATCTTCAATCGAGATCGCAGGCTTCGGTTTCTCCGGGGCGGACTGTACAGGAACCGGACGCTGGCGTCCACCGAACAAGATGCTGCGCCGCGGTCCCAGACTGGGCGTAGCCTTCAGTCTTCCAAGCGTGTCCTTCATATCCTGCAACTCTTGCTTCATCTGGTTCATCTCGCGCATCACCTGGGCATTGCTCACATCATGCGCATCAGCCAGCCTGTGCATCGTCTCTAACAGTTGGCCCTGGGAGACGGCCTGCTTCTTTTTCCTTCGGGTCTTGGCAGCGATAATCCCACCTCCCTCCTAGATAAGCCCCCCTTTATTTAAAGCGCTTTTTCAGGTTGTCGATGTCTTTGGAATTAACACCTTTTTTGGACAGCTTATTCAGCAGGCTCCCGACGTTTTCGGTCTTGGACATTTGCCGAAACTGCGCCACATATCCGTTCAGTTCCTTGTCTGAGAAGTTTTTGCCCGCTTTTTTGCCCAAATCGCGAATGACCTCTTTCAAGCCTGCGTCCGTTTTCAGCTTGTCTTTGGGAATTGACCTTACAATGCTGAGCAATTTGCCAATATCCACAGCGATCCCCCCTGGTTGCAGTTTGTTCCTTTTTACTCTATGTAGCCAGGAGCACAATGGATTGGTCATTTGTCCATGCGTTGGAAAAAAAGAAAGAAGGGCATCAGCAGATTAAGGCTTGATATCTGCGTATTTGAAGTCGATCATTCCCAAGCCGTCCATAACCACTCCATCGACCTTTTTGCTTTGCAGCCAATTTTGTGAATAATAATAGATCGGCATGATCGGCATTTCGTCCATGAGGATTTGCTCGGCCTTGGCGAGAATCGCTTTGCGTTTTTGCGGGTCCTGCTCTTTTGCCGACTGGTTCAGCAGTTCTTTATACTGCGGATTTTCCCAACCAGTGTCATTGTTCCCGCCGTCTTTGTCCTTGAACATCTCCAAAAAGTTGATCGGATCGTTGAAGTCGGCGAGCCAGCCAAAGCGGGATATTTGATATTTGCTTTGGTGGACATCTTCCAGAAATTTTTTCCATTCGGTGTTTTCCAACTTCACCTCTACGCCAAGATTGTTTTTCCATTGATATTGGATCACTTCTGCAATTTTTTTATGACTTTGGGATGTGTTGTAGGAAATGGTGATGGGAGGGAGTTTGCTGATTCCTGCTTCTTTCATTCCTTCTTGGAGAAGCTGTTTCGCTGTTTCTATGTCATTGTCTTTGAAGTAACCCTCAGCTTTAAGCCCCATGCTCGACGGCACATAACCTGTGGCGGGAAGGACATTCATCCACATTGCTTCTATCAACCCCTGCCGATCCAGCGCATAAGCAAAAGCTTTACGGATTTTGACATTATGAAAAGGAGCTTGCTTGGTGTTGAAGCGATAAAAATAAGTGCCTGCTATCGCTTGAGTGTTAAGTATCGGAGGTGATCCCAAATCCAACTCGAGATCAAGTGGGATTTGGGACAAAGGAGCTCCTGCCCAATCTAGATCTCCGTTGCGAAACATCGTCAGCTCTACCAGTTCGTCTTCTATCATGGAAAAATGAATCTTGTCCAATTTTACGTTCCCTTTATCCCAGTAGTTCTGGTTTTTCGCCAGAATCATCTGGTGCTGGGGCTTCCAAGTCTCGATTTGAAAAGGGCCGTTCCCTACAATCGTTTTGGGGTCAAGCGCCCATCGTGCGTTTGCTTCCACTACTTTTTTATTTACGGGGTAATAGGTGTAGAAAGTTGTCAGTTCCGTGAAGAACGGGGCTGGAGCGGTTAGCTCCACGGCCAAGGTTGTCGCATCTATGGCTTTGACTCCTACTTCCTCCGCTTTTCCGTTACCTTGATTGTAAGCTTCCGCGCCTTTCAAATAGTATAGCTGGTAAGCATAATTCGATGCTGTCTCAGGGTTCAGCGCGCGTTTCCAAGCATATTCGAAGTCATGAGCAGTTACCGGATCGCCATTGCTCCACTTAGATGGACGGATTTTAAATGTATAGGTTTTGCCGTCAGCAGAAATGGTATAACTCTCCGCTGCTGCTTCATGAATTTTTCCATCTTCGCCTACACGGGTCAATCCCTCGAAAATTGCCCTGGTTACTGCTCCTGACGTTGAATCTTCCGCGATCCCCGGGTCCACAGTCGGCGGGTTCGAGTTCATATTCATCCTGAGCACCTTCGGCTCCGCCGCTTGTCCGGCATCCGCATACCCTGCCAAGCTTCCCCCAACAATCAGCATTGCGCTTGTAACTGCTACTACGCTTTTTTTCACGATCAAAACTCCTTATTTTTTTATATGGACTTCTACCATCAGTATACAAGCGAGAGGGATTTTTTGGGTGATTTTTCTAATAAAAGGATTGCGCCATGCTCGCCGACTGCTTGCCGCAAAAAAAAGAAGAGAAGCGTTAAAAACGCCTCTCTTCCTTATATCAGTTGCATCTCTTCAATGATTACTTGATGTCAGCGTATTTGTAATCAACAGCACCCAGACCGTCGATGATTACGCCGTCAACCTTGTCGTTTTTAACCCAAGATTGAGTGTAGTAGTAGATTGGCATGATTGGCATTTCATCCATCAGGATTTGCTCAGCTTCTGCCAAGATTGCTTTACGTTTTTCTGGATCTTGTTCCAGAGCGGATTGGTTCAGCAGCTCTTTGTACTTCGGATTTTCCCAACGAGTATCGTTGTTTCCGCCGTCTTTTTCTTTGAACATTTCCAGGAAGTTGATTGGATCGTTGAAGTCACCCAGCCAACCAGCGCGAGCTACTTGGTATTTACCTTGGTGTACATCATCCAGGTATACTTTCCACTCTTTGTTTTCGAGTTTCACGTCTACGCCGAGGTTTTTCTTCCATTGGTCTTGAATCGCTTCTGCGATCTTTTTGTGACCTTCGGAAGTGTTGTAGGAAAGTGTCAGGGTTGGCAGTTTGCTGATGCCTGCTTCCTTCATACCTTCTTCCAGCAATTTTTTCGCTGCATCGAGGTCTTTGTCCTTGAAGTAGCCGTCTTTGTTCAGAGCCATGCTCGGTGGCACGTAGCCTGTTGCTGGCAATTGACCAGCTTGCAGGATGTTGTCGATCAGGCTTTGACGATCGATCGCGTAAGCAAACGCTTTACGGATTTTCACGTTGTTGAAAGGTGCTTTTTCTGTGTTGAAACGGTAGAAATAAGTACCTGCGATCGGTTGAGTTGTCATTTTTCCGGAATCTTTCAGAGCCGGAATTGCGTCTGTTGGCAATGCGGAAGTTGGAGCACCTGCCCAATCCAGTTCGCCATTTTCATACATGGACAGCTCAGTGTTCTCATCTTCTACCATGGAGAACTCGATTTTGTCCAGTTTTACGTTGTCTTTATCCCAGTAGTTGTCGTTTTTCACAACAACCAGTTTGCTCTTGTGTTCCCAAGTTTCCATTTTGAATGGACCGTTACCAACGATTGTTTTCGCGTCAGTAGCCCATTTGTCGTTGCCTTCAACTGTTTTTTGGTGAACTGGGAAGTATGTTTTGAACGCTACCAGTTCCAGGAAGAATGGAGTTGGGTTAGTCAGTTCAACTTCCAGTGTTTTGTCATCAATTGCTTTTACGCCTACATCTTCTACTTTACCAGTACCTTTGTTGAAGGCTTCAGCACCCTTCACATAGTACAGTTGGTAAGCGTAGTTGGAAGCTGTTTTCGGATCGAGCGCGCGTTTCCAAGCAAATTCGAAGTCTTTTGCGGATACGGCATCGCCGTTGCTCCATTTAGCATCGCGGATTTTGAATGTATATTTTTTACCGTCTGGAGAAATCTCAATTTTTTCAGCTGCTGCTTCATGTACTTTGTTATCTTTACCTACACGAGTCAAACCTTCAAAAGTAGCTGTGATGATCGTGCTGGAAGTTGTATCTTCCGCAATACCAGGGTCAGCTGTTGGCGGCTCGGAGTGCAGGTTCAATTTCAGTACTTTTGGTCCAGCTGCTGGAGCAGGAGTTTCCGTTTTGTTACCTGCTGCTGCATTATTATCTGCTGGCGCTGCTTGGTTACCGCCACCGCATCCTGCAAGTGCCGCACCAAGAACGAGGATAGAACTCATTGCTACGAAAACATTCTTTTTCATACAAGTAATCCCCCTTTTCTAAATCTTTTATCAATATACATGGTTTTATATTATTTTTAAATATGTTTTAGAATGATTTAATAAATTTTTATTTATTTATAAAGATGTTTAATCTTTTATAAAAAATAATTTATTGGAAAAATATAATAGCAAGTGCTCGACGTCTTTATTCTCATCTGGAAAACGTTGATTTGGCGCGGTTTTGTCGCACTTCTTCTCACAACACTCTTGGCGATCCTGCCCAAAATGGCTTATTGATGCGTGTCGCTCTCAAACTCATTTTTTATTTGGAATTTTACAAATTTTTATTTTTCTCATTGCCCTCTATTCTGTTTTCTTTATGGATGAACAAACTCGACAAGCTTTGACGGCGATTTCCCTCCGCATTCAACAAAAAAAGAGGAGCTGATCGCTCCTCTTTCATTCTTTGCTATTATTGAATGTCTGCCCATTTCCAGTCTACGAAGCCCAGACCGTCCAGAACAACACCTTTTACCTTGTCGCTCTTCACGTAGGAATGAGTGTAGTAGTAGATTGGCGCAGCTGGCATTTCGTCCATGAACAATGCTTCTGCTTCTGCCAAGATTTGTTTGCGCTTCTCAGGGTCTTTTTCAACCGCAGATTTGTTCAGCAGCTCTTGATACTTCGGACTTTCCCAGTTGGTATCGTTGTTGCTGCCTTTTTTCAGCTTGAACAGATCCAGGAATGTGTACGGATCGTTGTAGTCGCCAGTCCAGCTGGAACGAGCGATTTGGAATTTACCTTGGTGCAGGTCATCCAGGAATACTTTCCACTCTTTGTTCTCCAGCTTCACTTCTACGCCAAGAGCTTTTTTCCATTGGTCCTGGATTGCTTCGGCAATTTTCTTGTGACCTTCGGATGTATTATAGGAAAGAGTCAGAGTTGGCAGCTTGGTGATGCCTTCCTCTTTCATACCTTCTTCCAGCAATTTTTTCGCTGTTTCTACATCGTTATCTTTGAAGTACGGGCTAGATGCTACTGCCATCGTTGGAGGCACCAGACCCATTGCCGGTTCTTGGTTTGCTTGTGTTACGTTGTCGATGATTGTTTGACGGTCGATCGCATAAGCGAACGCTTTACGGATTTTCGCATTGTTGAACGGCGGTTTCTCTGTATTGAATTTGTACAGGTACGTGCCCGCAATCGCATGCGTTTGCATTTTTCCGGAGTCTTTCAGAGCCGGAATCGCGTCTGTTGGCAGTGCGGAAGTTGGAGCACCTGCCCAATCCAGATCGCCGTTGTCAAACATGGACAGCTCCGTGTTTTCATCCTCAACCATGGAGAAATCGATCTTGTCCAGTTTTACAGCATCTTTATCCCAGTAGTTCTCGTTTTTCGCGAGAATCAGCTTGCTTTTGTGCTCCCAAGTATCGATCTTGAACGGACCGTTACCTACGTGAGTTTTCGCGTCGCCTGCCCAGTTTTGCGTTCCTTCAACCACTTTTTGGTTCACTGGGAAGTACGTGTAGAAAGCTGTCAGCTCCAGGAAGAACGGAGTCGGGTTTTTCAAAGTAACAACAAGTGTTTTGTCGTCACTTGCTTTTACGCCCACGTCTTCAGCTTTCGCTTTGCCTGTGTTGTACTCTTCCGCGTTTTTCAGGTAGTACAGTTGGTAAGCGTAGGTAGAACCGAGTTTCGGATCGAGCGCTCGCTTCCAAGCGTATTCAAAGTCTTTTGCTGTAACAGCATCGCCGTTGCTCCATTTGCTGTCACGCAGGTGGAATGTATAAGTAAGTCCATCTTCAGAAACGTCAATTTTTTCCGCTACGGATTCATGTGGTTTGCCATCTTCACCAATACGAGTCAAACCGTCAAAGGTCGCACGCAAAACAGCACCGGAAGTGGAATCCTCAGCCAAGCCAGGGTCAGCCGTTGGTGGCTCACTCTTCATGTTCATGCGCAGAACTTTTGGACCGCTTGTTTTTTCACTATTAGCAGAATTTCCTTGCTCTGCTGCTTTCTCGCCGCCGCCACAGCCAGCCAGCGCCGCACTCAGAACCAGGATGGAACTCATCGCTGCGAATACGCTTTTTTTCATTGGTGTTGACCCCCTTTTGTATGTGTAACACTCATGGAAAAGCTACTTCAACAAATATACTGCATTTTTAGTAATATTGAAGACATTTTAAGCAAGTTTAATTATGTTTTATTCAAAGATCAAATTGTATTAACGGAAATAAATTCACATTCTTCATTAAATGAAGTATGCCTCGCGACGGAAAAACTATGCGAACCGCGGAATTTTCGCCATTCTTCCCATGCAAAAACAAAGAAGCCTTCCCGTCTTGGCAAACGACGCCGGGAAGGCTTTCTTCAAAATTATAAACTTTGGATTTGTCGATATTGTTGTGGAGATACTCCGACAATGGAACGGAAGTCCCGGATGAAATGCGAGTGGTCGTAATAGCCAAGCGCTATGGACATCTCCAACCAGTCGCTCACTACTCCCTGATCAATCAGTTGCGCCGCTTCGTGCAGCCGATACCGCTGAATCACTGATTTCGGGCTGACGCCAACATAACGGTCAAACAGTCGCTGCATCGTCCGCAACGTCATGTCGGACAGTCGAACAGCATCCTCTACCTTCAGCACATTCCGATCCGCCTGAATCCTTGCGACCAGCTGAGAAATTTTTTCTACATTCGGATCTTGCTGGGGCAGCCGTTCAATCAGAAACTGCTCGAATCGGTCAACCATTGCCTGATCGTCCGGCAACTGGAGTATTTCTGCTTCCAGTGCGGCCGTGTCCACCTGGAACACTTCTTCTATAGTAGTAGATGTACCGTATAACTCCGAAACAGGTTTTTGCCAAAACGGAAAGAATCCCCCTGGCTTGAATTTTACACCGAATACATGCCCTTGACCCGCAAGCATATGGGAAGACGTGGACGGAGCGACTCCGAAAATTCCCGATGCCCCCTGTTCAAAAACGAGATTGACGTTGGGGTGGGCCAACACTGTTTGCGAATAAGGAGCTTGTCCGCGCAAATCCCATCTGACTACCCAATAGTGCTGAACAAAGTATCCGATTTCCTTGCTTGGCTCATACCGTTGCAGCGAAAACTTTTTGCCGCCGAGCACGGCATGCAGCACGCCTTTTGGCAGCATATCCGGATTTTTTTCCATTTAGTCCGCCTCCTGTCGCGTTTTTACAATACACCCCTGTTTTGTCTGTCTATACTAAGAGTAGTAGTTGCAGCTGGGGATTACAATTTCAAAATTTATTGATAACAGGAGGCACGACATGGATCATATTTTCAATTTTTACATCGGAGCTACCCCGGAACGCGTATGGCACGTTCTCACTTCGGAAGAGGGAGTCAAAAGCACGTTTTTCAACTCCGTCATCCGCTCCACTTTTCAAGTCGGTGACGATCTGGCTTATGTCGGGCCAGGAAATGATGGCCCTGAGACAGTCCATGTGTACGGAAAGGTTCTGGCATTCGAGCCGCAGCAAGTCTTCAGCTTCCTGGAGCATCCTGGCCCGTCTTACCGGCCCAACCACGCTGAACTGCAGAGCCGCGTGACCTTCAAGCTGGAGCCTGTCGGCGGATGTACACGACTGACCTTGATCAACGACCAATGGACCGAAAATCATCCTTCCAACGCCAACGCGAGTCAAGATTGGCCGATGATTCTCTCCAACATCAAGACGTATGCAGAAACAGGAAAAACGTTGGATTTCGGCTACTAAGCCGGACAATTTGAAAAGGAAACCCCGGAAGCGGCATGCCTTGGCACTCTCGCTACCGGGGTTTTTGGCCTGCTACTCGACCATCTCTGCCCACTTCAGATCGATAAAGCCCAATCCGTCTACCTGTACGCCTTTTACCTTGTCGCTTTGCACCCAGACGTCGACATCCGTAAAGAGCGGAATGACTGGCATGGCGTCCATGAAAATTTGCTCGGCTTCCGCAAACAGCTGCTTGCGCTTCTCCGGGTCACTCTCCAAGGCGGACTGTTTCAAAAGCTCTTTGTAGCGCTCGTCTTCCCAGCCCGTATCGTTGTTTCCGGTCTTCGCGTCGCGGAACATTTCCAAATAGTTGATCGGATCGTTGAAATCGGCATTCCAGCCCAAGCGGCCAATCTCGTAATTCAGTTCATGCAAATCTTGCAAGTGAACCTTAAATTCTTTGATCGCCAGCTTCACGTCGATGCCGAGATTGCGTTTCCACTGATCCTGCATGGCTTCCGCGATTTTTTTGTGTCTGTCTGTCGGGTTGTAGGACATCGTAATCGTGGGCAAGGTGGTCACACCCAGCTCTTGCATGCCTTCCGCCAACAGCTTTTTCGCTGTCTCGACATCGTTGTCGCGGAAGTAGCCTTCCGGTTTGATAATCATCGATTAAGGCAGCATTCCCATCGTCGGCACTTGTCCAACCTGCGTGATGTTGTCCACGATGCTTTGGCGATCGACCGCATAGGCCAACGCTTTGCGGATTTTCGCATTTTTCAGCGGCCCTTTGGTCGTATTGATTTTGTACCAATACATCGTCGCTTTCGGATGAACGACCAGCTTGCCGGCTTCCTTCAAAGACGGGATCGCATCAGTCGGCAAACCGCCAAGCGGTTGACCAGCCCAGTCCAGCTCGTTGTTGTCGAACATGGACAGCGCTGTATTGTCATCCTCGATCATGGCAAATTCGATTCGGTCGAGTTTGACAGCATCTTTATCCCAGTAGTTTTCGTTCTTTTCCAATACAATCTTGCTCTTGTGCTCCCAGCCCGTCATTTTGAACGGACCGTTGCTAACATGTGTTGCTGCTTCATTCGCCCAGTTCGGATTGGCTTCTGCCACTTTTTTGTCTACAGGATAATAGGTGTAAAAGGCCGTCAATTCCAGGAAAAATGGTGTCGGGTTTTCTAGCGTGACTTCAAGCGTTTTGTCATCAAGAGCTTTTACCCCCAGCTCGGTTGCTTGCGCCTTGCCCGTATGCACCTTTTCCGCATTTTTGATGTAGTATAGCTGGTACGCATATTCGGCACCCAGCTTCGGATTGAGCACACGCTTCCAGGCATACTCGAAGTCGTGCGCTGTCACCGGATCGCCGTTACTCCACTTCGAGTCGCGAATCGTAAACGTGTACACGCGTTTGTCGTCGGATATTTTCACGTCCGACGCAACCGAGTTCATCGGCTTGGCGTCTTTGTCTAATCTGGTCAAGCCGTCAAAAGTAGCACGAACGACCGCGCCTGACGTAGCATCCTTGGCAAGCCCAGGGTCCGCCGTCGAAGGCTCGCTTGTCAGGTTGGCCCTGAACACTTGCGGCTTGCCAGCGCTCGCCGTCTGCTTGGCTTCTCCTGCTTTTTGCTCGGCAGGTGCAGAAGGCGGAGCGGCGGCCTGGTTCCCGGAACATCCTGCCAAAATACTTCCAGCCACAAGCGACACGCCGAAAAGTAGTTTGAATGTTTTGTTCATCTGAATTTTCCCCCTTATCAATTTTTTCTATCGCCACCACAATATACTCGACAAAAATCGTCTTGAGAATGGGGTTCGGTGAGATTTAATTAAATTTTACGAATATTTATACTTTTATAAATGAAAATAAACCCAACCAGCCACACGGGCCAAATTGGGTTTATTTGTTGATTCATCAATTAGCTGTTCCTTAGAATGCAGGAACGATGGAACCTTTGTATTCATCTTCAATGAACTTTTTCACTTCTGGGCTGTTCAGTTCTTTCGCCAGCTTTTGGATCGCTTCGGAATCTTTGTTGTCTGGACGAGCTACCAGGAAGTTCGCATATGGAGACTCTTTGTCTTCAAGGAAGAGAGCGTCTTTTGTCGGCACCAGTTTTGCTTCGAGTGCGTAGTTGGTGTTGATCAGCGCCAGGTCAACTTCTTCCAGGACGCGTGGCAGCATAGCAGCTTCTACTTCTTTGAACTTCAGGTTTTTCTTGTTTTCTACAACGTCTTTTACCGTTCCGCTGATGCCAGCGCCTTCTTTGAGCTTGATCACGCCGTTTTTCTCCAACAGAGCGAGCGCGCGTCCGCTATTGGTCGGGTCGTTTGGCAAAGCAATGGTTGCGCCTTCTGCCAGCTCGTCAACGGATTTTACTTTTTTGCTGTAAGCACCGAAAGGCTCGATGTGCACGGCGATTACTGGCTGCAAGTCCATGTTTTGACCTTTATTGAACTCTTCCAGGTAAGGCTTGTGCTGGAAGAAGTTTGCGTCCAGTTGCTTTTCATTCAGCTGTACGTTTGGTTGTACGTAATCGGTAAACTCTTTCACTTCCAGGTTAACACCTTGTTCTTTCAGCTTTGGAGCGATGAACTTCAAAATGGCTGCGTGTGGAACCGGAGAAGCGCCTACTTTCAACGTTACTTCTTGCTGTTGTCCGCCTTGTGCGCCGCCTTCAGTTGGAGTTGGAGCTGTTTCCGTTTTGCTTCCGCACGCTGCCAAGGAAAATGCCAATACGGTAGAAAGTACAGATACGACTAATTTTTTCATAAATGATTTCCCCCTATTTTTTGGTCTGTGTTCTGCAAAGCTTATATGGAAAGACCTTACTTGCGGCTGAATCGCATAACCAGGCGATCCCCCAGCGACTGCAAGATCTGGACCAACACGAGCAAAATAATCACTGTAACAATCATGACATCTGTCTGGAAGCGTTGGTAGCCGTAGCGGATTGCCAAATCTCCCAGCCCGCCGCCGCCGATTACGCCGGACATCGCGGTGTAAGAGACAAGGGCAACTGTCGTGATCGTAATCCCGGCCACCAGACCTGGACGCGATTCAGGAAGCAGCACGTTCCAGATGATTTGCCAGTTGGAGGCTCCCATCGACTGAGCGGCTTCGATGACTCCTCGATCCACCTCTCTCAGCGAGGTTTCCACCAGCCGCGCAAAAAACGGGGCTGCACCGATGACGAGCGGCGGAATCGCTCCGAGTACCCCGAGTGAAGTACCCACAATTACTTTTGTCACAGGAATCAGCAAGATCATCAAAATGATAAACGGTACAGAACGCAGTATATTGACAACGAATGAGGCAATCGCATAAAACACCTGGTTTTGCAAAAGCTGTCCGCGAGAAGTCAGGAACAAAATAATCCCCAGCGGCAAACCAATCAGGATGGTAAACAGTGTCGAGAAGCCAAGCATCGTCAGCGTATCTATTGTTCCCTCGGCGATCTCCGACCAATCCACATTTTCCAAAGTCCAGTCCATCTATATCACCTCTACTTCCAAGCCACGCTGACGCAACGTCTCGATGGTTTTTTCGTTTTGACGGACATCGCCTTCCAGCTCGACGACCAGTTGGCCGTACGGCGTATCCTTCATGCGGGAAATCGTTCCTTGCAAGATGCTGAACACCGTGCCTGTTTCTTGCATCGTCTGGAACAAGATCGGCTGGTACGTCTTTTCCCCCAGGAATGTGACGCGGGCAATCGTGCGGTTTCCTGCCACCTTTTCGTGCGCGACTGCTTCCCGCAGCTCGCTGGAATCGGCCACCTGCTCGACAAATTCCTGTGTCGTCGGATGCTGTGGCTTGAGAAACACGTCCAGAACCTCGCCCGACTCGACAATTTTTCCGCCATCGATGACGCCTACGCGGTCGCAGATGGAACGGATCACGTGCATTTCGTGCGTGATCAGCACGATGGTCAACCCCAGTTTGCGGTTGATATCGAGCAAGAGCGCGAGAATCGAGTTCGTCGTCTGCGGATCGAGGGCGGAAGTCGCTTCGTCGCACAGCAACACTTTCGGATCATTGGCCAGCGCTCGGGCGATGCCTACGCGCTGCTTCTGACCGCCGGACAATTGCGACGGGTACTTGTCCCGATGCGCTTCCAGCCCGACCAGTTTGAGCAGCTCGTCCACTTTTTTCTGGATTTCAGCCTTCGAGCGATTGGCGAGCTTGAGCGGGAAAGCGACATTCTCGCCTACGGTCGCGGAAGACAACAGGTTAAAGTGTTGGAAAATCATCCCGATCTGGCGGCGCTTTTCCTGAAGCTTGCTGTCATCGAGCTTGGTCAAATCCACTCCGTCGACAACGACTTGTCCTGACGTAGGGCGCTCCAACAGGTTGATGCAACGAATCAGGGTACTTTTCCCCGCACCGGAATGCCCGATGATCCCGTAAATTTCCCCTTTATCTATGGAAAGGTCAATCCCGAGCAATGCCGGAATCGTCTTGCCTTGTACTTGATAGCTTTTATGCAGTTGTTGCAATTGAATCAACGCATCCACCTCCCAGCAAAATCTGTCTACATGCCTTGTGAAAAACAGAAAGCCCCTTTTTTCATAAACGAAAAAGGGGCTGCAACGCATGTATACGTTCGCATCCACCCTTCTCATCTATCAAGATCCAACCAATCTTGTAGGAATTGGCACCGCGACGCTCATTTTCGAAAAAATGAACCGGTTGCCGGGCTTCATCGGGCCTGTCCCTCCGCCTCTCTTGATAAGAAAGATTTCCACGTATATTATGTTCGTTTTTCATATTTTCATGATACAAACCGGATTATATCCTTTTTGAAAATATCCCGTCAATAGCAATCCCAGGAAAAACTTTTTTAATCTATCACTCCGTTGCGGATAATGGTTGCCTGAACATGAAAACGAACAGACGCCTGCCGGAAAATTTTTCTCCAGTCGCGGTTCGTCATCTCTTTCAATCCCCTCTGCTGGGCGCGATAGACGATGCCAAATCCCGCCGGATCGACGTCCAGTTGCTGCAATTTTTTGACGACTTTTTGCAGTTCTTTCTCGATTTCCTTTTCCAATGCGTCCTCCATCGTTTTCATCATTTTGCTGTCCTCCAGCTTGATCGGTATCGTCAGTTCAAGGATTCGTGCCTGCAGACGGACGCGCACGTCAAAAACGGGAGGAGATGCTGCCAATGTCTTTTTTCGCAAAGTGCTCATTGTACAATGCCACCCGTATTTGCCCGCCTGAAGGTTTTTTGTCTGATTGCAAATTTGCCTTGTCCCGCATGCCCTTGCTCGTTTCCCCAGTCCCAAGTGCCTTTCGACATGATCGATATTCAGTCTATCCTGATCGATTTCCCTCAGCTTCGGAATAAGCTCGCTGTACACGACTTTGGCATCCGCCATGCGAAAACCATCTATGCAGGAACTCCTGGTCCATCTCCTTCACCCCAATGTGCCTGTGCTGTAGAAAATCATGGATAGTGTGCCCAAATATGCAAAAAAACAGCACGCTACATTCGCGTGCTGTCTGTACTGTCGTCTGTTTTGTTGTCCTCTTGTTGCATCGTTTCAGTCGGCGGCTCAAGCTTTTCCTGAATGAACGACTGAATCTGGTCTACGTCGGGAATGAGCACGGCTCCTGCCTTGTGCGATTCCCGGAACATTCCCATCGGCGGCAGCTGATAGTTGCCCGGTTGCATCGTATCGAGCTTCAAGCCGAGCGCGGACAGCTTCAGCATGTCCATGGAGCTGATGTTCGTCTGGATGTACGGCGCCACTTGTTTGAGGATGGACGGCAACTGGATCAGGGATGTGCCGCTCTTCATCTGGCTCGCTACAGCGGCGAGCAATTTGCGCTGACGCTCGGTGCGCGTATAGTCGGATGTGGCGTCATGGCGGAAACGGACGTACTGCAACGCCTTGTTGCCATCCAACTGCTGCACACCTTTTTTCAGATTGATATCGTAGACGCCTTTATCTGTCGGGTCATGGTAATACATGTTTTTCTCTACGTCGATCTCGACGCCGCCCACCGCGTCGATCAGCGCCTTGAAGCCTTCGAAATCGGTAATGACGTAGCGATCCACAGGAAGTCCGGTAAACTGGCTGACCGTCTTCATCGCCAGCTCAGGCCCGCCGTCTACAATCGCCGAGTTGATACGCGAGCTGCCATTTCCGGGAATGTCCACATACGTATCCCGCAAAATGGAGAACAGATCGTAACGCTTGGATGCCGGGTCGATACTGACCAGCATCATGGAGTCGGAACGGGGAAGCCCGTTATTTTTCATTCCCCTGCGATCCACACCCATCAGCAAGATGTTCACACGCTCTTGACCATCCCACTCGGGTATCTCCGCCGCTTTCGTTGCGGCTCCGCCATCCGGCGGGGCAGGTGTAACAACATTAGGAGCCTGGATATTTTGAGCAAACTCATAAAAGGAGTATCCGTAATAACCCGCTGTCGTGGCAATCACGACAAGCATCAGGAGCAACACTCGTTTCCATATTCGCATAAAGAACTACTCCACCTTTTATTCTCTGTATCTACTTGAACTCATCTCACCACTTGTTTAGTATACTCGAATCTTTACAATGTGGAGCAGCCTTTATTTGGGTAGCTTAACTTTTTATACTTTAACGTTTACAAAATTTGCAATATTCTTTATACTACCTTCATACTCGTTTCCAAGGGGTGACTTGTCGTGCTTTCTCCATCCGTATTTTTTCAGCGTTACCCGCAGGAAGCCCTGTTTTTTCTCGTTGCAAGCTTTATCAATTCTGCTGGCAGCGCTTTCATGTGGCCGTTGACTACTTTGTACGTACATACGATTCTCCAACGCTCCATGACCGAAGCCGGCTTTGTTTTGATGGTCCAGTCTTTGGCGGGCATTGCCGGGCAATTCGTCGGCGGCTCCCTGTTTCACCGCTTGGGCGCCAAGCGTCTCATCGTGGGAGCGCTGCTTTTTCAAGGATTGATTCAGCTGTCCATTCCGTTCATCAGCAGCTGGCCCGTCTATCTCGTGCTCATGACCTGTTTGGGCTTTACTTTCAACCTTTCTTTTCCGGCGATCCAGGCATTTATTGGCTTTCGCTGGAAGGAGCAGCGCCGAGAGCTGTTTAACATCGTCTACGTAGGCAACAATCTCGGC
Organism: Brevibacillus sp. 1238; assembly: GCF_029892995.1. Classification (NCBI taxonomy): domain Bacteria; kingdom Bacillati; phylum Bacillota; class Bacilli; order Caryophanales; family Paenibacillaceae; genus Brevibacillus; species Brevibacillus sp. 1238. The sequence goes on from NZ_JARXWC010000013.1 coordinate 32,844, forward strand.
ATGGCGATCGGCACTTCGCTTGCCGGGGTCATCGCTACCTTTTCCTTTCAGTTGACCTTTTTGTTCAACAGTACGAGCACGCTGTTGTTTGCGCTGTTCTTCTTCCTTTTTATGAAACGCTCTTTTCTAAGAAATTGTTGCTTTTAGAAAAGCCGTGAGTTGCTTGATATTTATAGTACCAAGCGAAGCGTGCATTCACGGTAAATGGAAATCCTATAGACTTCCTGATTTTCATTATAGAGCACACGTTTCCACAACAGCAATAGCAACAAAATTTGCGAAAAGAGCCTTATGAAAAATATCTCGCACCAAGAACTGGTTGGCGACCAGGCAAAAGAAAACCGGCGGCAAGGCGAGGCGAAAAATACGTTTGCCCTGCTTCTGCGCTACCAGCTTTACTTGTTCATGGCACTGGGAGCTGCCTGTATTTTCTTTTCCAACATGGTCTGGAACACGGGTGTCGCCCCTTACATTACGGCGCAGGGCATGCCGCTGTCGGCCTTCAGTTGGCTGTGGACGATCAACGGCATCATCATTTTTGCGGGTCAGCCCATCACGTCCTGGATCAAGCACATCCTGCAGCAAAACTTGTCCGCGCAGTTGGTGGCAAGCGCGGTGGCATACGCTCTCGGGTTCGGCTTCATGCTCATGTATCACGGCAGCTACTTTGCTTTTGTCGCCGGCATGATCATTACCACTTTTGGCGAAATGCTGATCTCTCCGACCATCCCGACTTTCATTACGGAAAAGACGGGGGAAAACGCTCCCTTTTACCTGGGAGTCGTCGGGGCGATCACTGCTGTGGGGCGCTTGCTCGGCCCGCTGGCGATGGGCTATATGTACGACCACGGTGGCGTGCAGCCCACGTTGCTTTTGGCCTCCCTCGTTTCGCTTGCTTCCGTCTTCCTCTGTTTGCTCCATGCGTATGTCCAGCGCGAAAAACGAGTCTCGGCGACAAAAGCCAGTTGATTCGTTTACACATAAACAAGCCGCCTGCTTCCAGCTTGGAAAAAGGCGGCTTGTTTGCTATCCAGACCGTTCTCGATTGTCGCTTTCTTCGTAAACCCGGCTACCTCACTGGCGGGCATGTCAACGATTTGCCGTTGTCCTTCGCAGAAAGGCTCATGATGTACGGCACAGCTACACGGCTCCACTCTTGTGCGGATGGGGCTGCCGCCATGTCTTGCGGCGAACACGCTTGCAGCATGGACGTACCGACGCTTCCTCCCGGGTCAAGCGCGACTGCCGCCATCCCCTTCGGCAATTCTTGCGCCAGCGATTGAGTCAGCCCTTCGACTGCGAATTTGGATGCGCAATACGGTGCTACATACGCTTCCCCGACTCGCCCCCAGTACGAGCTGATGTTTACAATCACTCTGCCCTCCGGATTGGGTACCATTTTCGGCAAAAAAGCGCGACAGACGTAAAACACGCCGTTTACATTGACATTCATGACTGTCGTAAATTCTTCTGGCGACAGCTCCATCAGCAGGCTATTGCGATTGATCAGGGAGGCGTTGTTGAGGAGAAGATCCGGTACGCCAAGCTTGCTGCACACTTCCTCTGCCCAGCTTTCCACCCGCTTCCCGTCGGAAACGTCGATCGTCGAAAAATGATGCCTTTTTCCAAACTCGCGATTCAAGTTCCACACTTCTGCCATCGAGCGGCCGCATCCCGCGACGACCCAGCCCGCTTCATGAAACCGCTCCACCATCGCCCTGCCCAATCCCCGGGTCGCCCCTGTAATGACCACCAGCTTGCTTGCAGACACAACAATCACCGCCTTTTATAAACTTATTATATATAATAGTATAGTAAAAGGCGAAAAGGAATCCCCTTCCAGCAAATCAAATCCAGAAGAGGTTCCTTCTCTTTACGGCTCAATCAAAATGGCAATTCGGGCAGCTGATACCATTCGCCAGACATCCATTCGCGGGCTTTCCAGCGCAGGACATCCGGCCGCACGAGTGGCATGATTTGTTGGAAAAGCTCCACGCGTTCGATATCGGTCATCGGCACAAAAGCTTCTGCTGCGGCCAAATCCGCCTCCAGCTCGTCCATTTTGCTCACGCCCAAGATCGCTGTTGCGACAGGCAAACTCCATGTATAGCGCAGCGCCTGCTCCGTCCACGGAGCCAGCTTGCCCAGCCCCATCACCTTCATCCCGATGACGGCCACGCCTTTTTCGACTGCTTGCGGCACGAAATCATGGACAAAGCTGTAGATGAAATGATCCAGAGCAGACAAAGCCACGAGCGCACTGTCAAAAGGAAAACGGCGAATCGCTTCTGCCAGCAAGCGCGGGTCGGTATGTCCGCTAATGCTGATTTTGCGGATCAGTCCCTGCTCTTTGGCTTCCAGCAGAGCTTCCAGAGCGCCGCCTTTGGCAAAAATCGCTTCCAGATCGTGCGGCTGCATGATGTTGTGCATGCGCCACTCGTCGACGTAGTCCGTCTGGAGCCGCTTCAAGCTGCCCTCCAAATCTTTCAAAGCCAAATCGCGGGTGCGTCCTCCCGTCTTGGTCGCGATCCACACGCGGTCGCGCAAGCCTTTTAACCCCAAGCCCACCCGGGTCTCCGACTGCCCGTCGCTGTAGCTCGGAGCTGTATCGAAGTAGTTGACGCCCGCTTCTACTGCGCGGCGAATAATCGCGATTGCCTGCTCTTCGCTGCAATCGTGCTCGTCCACGATCCGCTGCGCACCGAATCCGAGCAAGGAAACTTGATGGGGATCTCGTCCAAATGATCGGGTCTGCATGCTGGTGGTTGCTCCTTTCGGATGTAAAACAAGACGCCCGATTCCGAGCGCCTTGTCATGGTCATTGTTGTTTATTTGTATGTCTCGTAAGCTGTGGTCAGCAGGTTGGAGATGGTTTGCAGATCGTTGTTCTCGATCTGATGGCGCTCGATCATCGTCATGATTTTGCCGTCCTTCATGATCGCAAAAGACGGAGACGACGGCGCATAGCCTTCAAAATACTCGCGGGCTTTTGCCGTAGCTTCTTTATCCTGACCTGCGAATACAGTATAGATGTTGTCTGGCTTGGTGGAATGGCCCAAGGAATGAACCACTGCCGGACGAGCGAGTCCTGCTGCGCAGCCGCATACGGAGTTAACGACTACGAGAGTCAAACCTTTTGCATTCGGCAATGTTTGTTCAACTTCCTCTGCCGTGCGCAGCTCTTGAAATCCGTTGCGGGTCAATTCATCGCGCATCGGTTGAATCACTTGGCTCATATACGCTTCATAAGACATCATGGGGCAACCTCTCCTTTGTATCACGTTTCCATTTACGTATTATTATAACCTGATCGAGCCCTCGCGAGAACGCAGAAGTGCTTTCGTTCTACACTTCCATCAAAATGGTGAGGATCATCGGATTGCGTCCGGTCTTTTCATAAATAAACGGCTTGATTACTTCATTGATCTGGGATTTCAGCTCAGACCATTCCTTGATCTTCTTGTCGAGCGCTTCCTGGAGGCGCTGGCGAACCAGAAGCGTCGCTTCCTGAATGAGCGACTCAGAACCGCGCACATAGACAAAACCGCGGCTGACGATGTCTGGTCCCGTGAGAATCTTGAAGTTTTTCATATCGAGGCTGACGACGACGACCATCAGGCCATCTTCCGCCAAATGCTTGCGGTCGCGCAGAACGATGTTGCCTACGTCTCCGATGCCGCTGCCGTCGATCAGCACGATTCCGGCGTGCACCTTGCTGAGCCATGCCTTTTCACGGTTGCAGTTCAGCACTTCCCCGTTGTCCATGAGGAAAATGTTGCTCTCGTCAATTCCTACTTGCTGCGCCAGCTTGGAGTGCGTCTTCAGCATCCGGTATTCACCGTGAATCGGAATGAAGTATTTCGGACGAATGAAGTTGAGCATGAGTTTCAGTTCTTCGCTGCTTCCGTGTCCAGACGCGTGAATGTCAAACACGTGACTGAGCACGACGTTTGCGCCTGCCCGGTACAGCTTGTCTATCGTCCGGCTGACATTGATCGTGTTGCCCGGAATCGGCGAAGCAGAGATGATCACCGTGTCTTCCGGATAGATCGACACAGTGCGGTGCGATCCGGAAGCAATCCGGGTCAGCGCCGCCATCGGCTCGCCTTGACTTCCCGTGCAAATAATCAGCACCTGATTGTCTGCGTAGTTGTCAATGTGCTTGATATCAATCAGCATACCCTCAGGCATCTGGATGTAGCCCAGTTCTTGTCCAATCAGGAACACTTTTTCCATGCTGCGGCCGATGACCGCGACTTTGCGGTTGCACTGTTCAGCGGCATCTACCACTTGTTGCAGACGATGCACGTTGGACGCGAATGTAGCCAGGATGATGCGACCGCGCGCTTTGCGCACCACATCGAGAATCCCCTCGCCAACTGTGCGCTCTGACATGGTGAAGCCGTAGCGCTCACTGTTTGTACTATCGGAAAGCAAAGCCAAAACGTCGCCACTCGCGCCGAGTTTGGCAATTTTGCCGTACTCTGTGGTCTGTCCGACTGGAGTCATATCAAATTTGAAGTCGCCTGTATGGATAACCATGCCTTCAGGCGTGTGGAGCACAACCCCGAGCGAATCCGGGATGCTGTGATTCGTACGGAAGAAAGTCGCTTTCAGTCGATTGAACGGAATTTCCGTATCTTCCGAGATCGGAATCATCTTCACGTCATTTTGCATGCGATGCTCTTCCAGCTTCGCCTTGACCAAGCCCAGGGTCAGACGACCACCGTAGATCGGCACGTTAATTTGTTTGAAAATATAAGGAATCGCTCCGATGTGATCCTCATGTCCGTGCGTTAACAAAAGTGCTTTAATCTTGTGCTGGTTGTCCACCAAATAGGAAATATCGGGGATGACCAGGTCGATACCGAACATTTCATTTTCGGGGAACTTCACCCCGCAGTCAATGATGATAATTTCATCCTCATACTCGACGCAATACATATTTTTTCCGATCTCGCCGAGGCCGCCCATTGCGAAAATCTTAACGTCGCTCAAACTCTTTCCTCCTAACTTCATCGTGCATGATTTTGGGAACCCGAACCAAGCATGCCATTCTTATTGTAACACAACGCGAGGCGTTCGTTTCATCCTGTCTTGTTAATTCCACACATTCATCTTCGGTCAATATTAGAAAACTGATACGCGGTATCTCCAACTCGAGCAAAAGCTGGGCATCAAGCGACTGCTCCGGCCGCAAGCCCCCTTTTGCACGTGTAAGGATTTTCTACGAATGACCGCTTTAAAAAGACTTCAGACTACATGGCAAGCCCGTTTTCCAACACGAAAAAGGAGAGCCTCCGCCATGCATTCTTCCATGAACATGTTCCTCACGCGCAGCTTTCTCGCTACACTGGCCGCAAGTTTGCTGCTGTTCTTTTTCCAGTATGCCCCAGCAAATGCCCAGCCGCCATATGCCAAATGGGGCAGATTGGCGATGCAGGAAACGATGCAAAAATATCCGCACGCGCAAATCGTAGACTATTTGCATGTCGGGCGCATAGCAAAAACGCCCACCACGTCAGAGGAGACGTTCAAGCTCTTGCTCCAGCAGGGCAATCGCAGGTGGGCGCTTCTTGTGCATATTGAATTTGAAAACCAAACGGAACGAGTCGTGAACATCACGTACGAAGAAACCGTCTGAGTCTAGTCAGCGAGCTGTTCCATTTCTTTCATCATTTGCTCCATGTCCATGTCCGCCGCCATGCCGTAAGCACGGCGCATGTTGCCGTCACCGTCGACGAGGAACATGCGGGCGGTGTGGGCAAAAGAACCGTCAGGCTGCTTCAGTACCGCGATCCCGAAGTCTTTCGTTACTTTTTCCACCGCCTGGGCATCTCCGCGCAAAAACTTCCAGCCGCTTTGATCAGCCTTGAACTTCGCTGCATACTGCTGCAAAACCTCAGCCGTATCAAAGTCGGGGTCGAAGGTGATCGAGACAAACTCAACCTTGTTGCCGAACAGCTTTTTCTCCTTCAACTGATCCTGAAGCTTGGACATGTTGTACGTCGTTGCCGGGCAAATATCAGGGCAATTGGTAAACATGAACTCGACAAGGCGCACCTTGCCTTTGCCTTGCGAGAACGTATAGGAAGTTCCGTCACTGTTGTCCAACGAAAAGTCCGCGATCGGCTTCATCACCGGAATCGGATCTTTTGCCAAGTATTTGTAGCCGAACACACCTACAATCGCAAGGATAATCAAGCCTGCCAGCACCGTAAACCAATGGCGCTGCAACGCTGACCCTTGTTGCTGTGCTCCTTCACTCACGATTTCCTGCCTCCCCTGCACATCTCATGCGCCATCCCGCTTTGCTTGCAGCGGCGAGCAGCGCACATTTTCTCTGTCTTTCTAGACTTCTTTTTCCCCAGGCCATGCCAGCATTCCGCCTACCATATTGGCAGCGTCAAAGCCAAGCTCACACAAATATTCAGTTGCCCGGTGGCTGCGTGCGCCGCTTCGGCACACCATGATGACCGGAATGTCTTTGTCCAGCTCGTCGGTGCGATGCGGCAAAAAGCCGAGCGGAATCAGCTTGGCCTCTTTGATATGGCCTTCGTTCCACTCCTCCACCTCGCGTACATCAATCACCTGAAGCTGTTCTTTTGCCGCGAGCTTTTCCAGCAGCTCTTGTGGTGTAATTTCCTTCACGCCATGGCTCATCGCGTTTTTTCCTCCTATATGTACAATCGTTTAGTCGTTTTCTGCCATTTCCATCATATCATAGGCCCCAGGCGTTTTCTAACGGCGGGAGCTGCGAAAGCGCCGAGATATAGGGGCAATTTTGTGACAGCAAGGCTCGGTTGCTTGCAAGTTCAAAGAATTTACAAAAATGACCATAAAATTATAAAATTACAAGTAAAAAACCATGTCTGCCAGTTCATGAAAAAGAACGCTGATAATTGATGAAGCTTAGCGTGAGGGGGAGTTATTTCTATGATGTATGTCCTTGGAATTTTGGCTGTTTGCACTCTGGCTGCGGTCCTCTTGTATGCCAAAAAAGGAAAACAATCTCGTGAGGCAACTCATTTGGTTTCAGATGAAGGAAACCCTCATACAAACCATGTAAACAGAGCTTACCAGACAGGCTCTCTGGATCTTATGGGCAACAGCATGAACGGGTAAATCTTTAAAATCCACAAAATCCACCCCGATAACTTAATCATTTGATGTTGACAGCGAAGTATGGTTTTTCATACAATTATGACAACAACTGAAAGCTACATTTTCATCAAGAGCGGTGGAGGGACAGGCCCTATGAAACCCGGCAACCAGCAAGCGAGTCTTGCGCGGTGCTAATTCCTGCAGAATCCATAGATTCTGAGAGATGAACGCACACCCGCGCATAGCCGGAGCCTTCTTCTACTCAGGAGAACGCTCCGTTTTTTTATTTCCTTACCCCCATATAAAAAGGAGAGATGATCATGTCTGACCAACAACAATGGAAACCGGAAACGCTCGCCGTACACGGCGGACAGGAGGTAGACCCGGTAACAGGCTCGCGCGCGGTTCCGATCTACCAAACGACTTCCTACGTCTTCCGTGACACGGAGCATGCTGCCAACCTGTTTGCTTTGAAAGAGTTCGGCAACATTTATACGCGCATCATGAATCCGACCCAAGACGCATTTGAAAAGCGCGTCGCTCTGCTCGAAGGCGGCGTAGGTGCGCTGGCAACCTCTTCCGGTCAGGCAGCCATCACCTTCTCGATTTTGAATATTGCGCAAGCGGGCGACGAGATTGTCGCATCCAGCAGCTTGTATGGCGGGACGTACAACCTTTTTGCCCATACGCTGCCACGCCTGGGCATCAAAGTACACTTTGTGGATCAGTCCAATCCGGACAACTTCCGCGCGTTCATCAACGATAATACCAAGGCGCTCTTTTGCGAGACGATCGGCAACCCTCGCATCGACGTGGCCGACTTGCAGGCAATTGCGGACATCGCGCACGAAAACGGCGTGCCGCTGATTGTCGACAATACATTCGCTTCGCCAATCCTGACCCGTCCGTTCGAGCACGGAGCTGACATCGTCGTTCACTCCACGACCAAATTCATCGGCGGACACGGCACGGCGATTGGCGGCATTATCGTAGATTCCGGCAAATTCGACTGGAACAACGGCAAATTCCCTGGTCTGACGACGCCAGACCCAAGCTATCACGGAGTCGTTTATACAGAAGCAGTCGGCCCGCTCGCCTACATCATCAAAGCGCGCGTGCAACTGCAACGCGATATCGGCGCTGCCGTAGCTCCTATCAACTCTTTCCTGTTCCTGCAAGGTCTGGAGACACTCCACCTGCGCATGGAGCGCCACAGCCAAAACGCACTCGCGGTAGCGAAATTCCTCGCCGAGCATCCGGCAGTGGAATGGGTCAGCTACCCAGGTCTTGAAGGCGACGCCAACTACGCACTCGCGCAAAAATATTTGCCAAAAGGCGCTGGCGCCATCCTCACCTTCGGCATCCGCGGCGGCGTGCAAGCAGGCAAAACATTGATCGAATCCGTAAAGCTCTTCTCTCATTTGGCAAACGTAGGCGACTCCAAGTCGCTCGTTATCCATCCGGCGAGCACGACGCACCAGCAAATGAACGAAGCGGAGCAATTAACGGCAGGAGTAACTCCCGGATTGATCCGTCTGTCTGTCGGAACAGAGGCGATCGAAGACATCATCGGCGATTTGAAGCAAGCTTTGGAAGCAGCTGTTGCCGTGAGCAAGGTATAGGTTTTCCTACAACACCATACCTTTTCATTCAAGCGAAAACGAAAAAACCACTCTCGTCAGGGAAGTGGTTTTTTCGTTTTTTTGTGTCTTTCACTGGATAGTCTCAACTAAATCAGCAGAGAAAAAAGAACAGATGCGAAAATCATTGAACTATTCATTCGAAATAACTTGAATTAACAGTTCGAATATTTTAGAATTTGATCTATGAAAAAAATGGGAAAAGGGTGATCCGCTTTGAAAATATGGAACATCGGCAGTGCACGCACCACCTACCAGCTCGACTTCGCTTGCTCACCGCTTTTTGAAGCCGCACTCGGAATCGCCGTCGCCACTTACGATCAGATTCACCACACGCTGGAGCATCCGCCTGAGCACTGGAGCAGCATGCTGAGCGCGCTTCCGCAATCCGTCGAGCTTGAAGTTGATTACGCCAAAAGGCACAACACTTGGAAGACGTTGCTGCAACTGCTCCACCACCAGCCTTTTGCCGATCTCGAATCGTTTTTGCATGTTGTCAGCGAGCTGTCGGCAGAAGAGTTGCGCTACCACGCCCTGCCTTTTTTGGGCCAGGAACGACAGCAAGCACGCGAAAATGCCGCGCAGGGCAGCGCAGCAGACGCCGAGCTTTTGCAAGCAGCATGCCGGGACCACCTCTTTTTTGCAGCGTATATTGCCCATATCACCTCTGTCGATACAAATGAACTGCGCCAGCATCTGCTCACCTTGATGGAAGGCTGGTATCAGACACACATCAAGCCGCAAGAAGCCAGCATCCGGCGTATGTTGGAAAAGGATTCGTCGCAAAAGCGCGCGATGCAGGACAAGCTCGATCCTGAAGCACTGGTGGAGTGGGCAACCGGAGCAAGCTATCCCCCTGAGCCAACCGTCACTCGTGTGCTACTAATCCCCCAAGCGATTTATCGCCCCTGGACGGTGCAGGCCGATGACGCGGGCACGAAAATTTTTTACTACCCGGTCGCCGATGAAAACATGAGCGAGCACATCGACCCGTACCAGCCGCCGCAGGCTCTGGTGCAAAGCTTCAAGGCGCTCGGAGACGAGCAGCGGCTCCGCATGGTCAAAATGCTGGCGGAAAAAGAGCTGAGCTTGCAGGAATTGACCGACGTCCTGCAAATGGCAAAATCGACGGTTCATCACCATTTGTCCATGCTTCGTTCCGCGCGTCTGGTAGAAGCGTCCGGCTCCCGGTTTCGCCTGCGCAGCCAGTCCGTATCCCAGCTTTCCCTCCTGCTCGATCAGTTTCTGGAAAGGGGATTTTGATGATTCCGCTCTGGAAAAACCGTTCCTACACCTGTATTTTGCTCGGTCAGCTGATCTCCGAGTTTGGCGCATCGCTTTCGACGCTGGCAAACAGCTGGTTGCTCTACCAAATCACCGGCTCCCAGACTGCTGTCGGACAAATGTGGCTGCTTTACTTTTTGCCTTCGCTGCTGGTGCAGCTTGTGGCTGGCCCTTATCTTGACCGCTTTGACAAAAAGCGCGTCATGCTCTTTTCCCAGTGGATGCGCTGTGCGGCTTTCGGCTGTGCTTTTTTGGCGATTTCCTATGCGCCTGACGCTCTTTGGCCGCTCTATCTGACATCGCTGATCAACGGTCTTGTTCAACCGCTGTACGTGCCAGCGAGCCAATCGCTGCTCCCGACTCTTGTCAAACAAGAATCGCTGCTGCAAGCCAACTCTTATCTGGACAGTGCCATGCGCATCGCGATGATTGCAGGCCCGCCGCTGGGCGGGATTCTCGTCGCGAGCATCGGCGGCACACATGTGCTGGGCCTGGTCGCCATCGGGTATGCCGTCAGCGGAGTTTTTCTGCTTTTGTGCGAAAAGACTTCGGTCCCTCCTGCCAAAACAGCAGAATCATGGCTTTTCATGTTCAAGGCAGGGCTGTCCGTCTTTCGGGAAAAACCGTTTCTCTTCTATTTGAGCCTGTACTCCGCACTTGTGCAGTTCGCGGTCGGTGTGACTCTGGTGCTCAATCTGCCGTTTGTGGCGGGCGAGCTGCACGGAACGGCTCTGCATGCGGGATTGTTTTTGGCAGGCTATCCGTTAGGCTACCTCATCGGAACTTTTCTGGTGCCCAAGCTGTTTAATCATCTGGAGCCCTCTTTAGTCATGCTCGTCTCCTTGGTGGCAGGCGGGTTGAGCTTTGTCGCTTTAGGCTTCACTCCGTTCATCGAGCTGGCAATCGCCATCGAGCTGTTGGCGGGTGTTACTGCCCCCTTTTTTCAACTGCACAGCACGCGACTCTATCAACTGCACGTCCCAGCCGGGATGATGGGACGCGTATTCTCAGTGCGTCTGCTGATCGTTCGCACTACAATGCCTATAGGGATCTGGCTGGGAGGAACGCTCAGCGACAGCGTCGGCATTCGCCCGCTCTATTTCGCGATCGGTGCGCTGATCGTGGCCGTTTCCATCGGCGGGATTGCTTTGCAAAAATTTGTAAAATATAGGATATTCCATGTATAATGAAATGCGTGGAAATGACATCACCCCATACCCTATCTACATAAAGGAGAAATCTCATGACTCATCCTGCTCTGGATAGCCTGCTTGCCACCGTAAACCGAGTAATCGTGGGAAAAGAAGATCAGGTCCGCCTGCTGGTAACAGCTCTTTTGGCGCGTGGACATGTGTTGCTGGAGGACTTGCCTGGCATGGGCAAAACTGTACTCGCCAAAACTTTGGCCCAAGCGATCGGCGGAACGTACAACCGCCTTCAGTTTACTGCCGATCTGCTCCCGTCCGATGTAGTAGGTTTGCATGTTTTCAATCAGCGCACGAGCGAGTTTGAACTGCGCAAAGGGCCTGTTTTCGCTGACGTGCTGCTCGCTGATGAAATCAATCGCGCGACCCCGCGGACCCAATCCGGCTTGCTGGAATGCATGGAAGAACGCCAGGTAACGATTGAAGGCGTTACATTGGCACTGCCTTCGACCATGCTGGTAATCGCCACCCAGAACCCGATTGAATCAGAAGGCACTTATCCATTGCCAGAGGCTCAACTGGACCGCTTCCTGTTCCGGTTGTCGCTTGGCTACGGCACACGCGAAGACGCCAAGGAGATTTTGCGCAGATTTCGCAGCAGCTCTCCTCTGGAGACGATTCAGCCCGTAATAACGGTGGAAAAGATTGCTGCCCTGCAAAAAGAAGTCGCCGCTGTCCACGTCAGCCAGGCGGTAGAAGACTATGTCATCGATTTGACCGAAGCTACCCGCAGCCATCGCTCTGTCGACGTCGGCATCAGCCCGCGCGCCATGCTTGCCCTGCTGCGCTCGGCACAGGCTTACGCTTTTGTATCCGGGCGCACTTACGTTTTGCCGGACGATGTCAAAGCCGTGTTCCCGAGCCTCGCTGCCCATCGAATCCGTCTGTCCATGGAAGCCGAGCTGCATGTGACGGAGCAGGAAGTGGTTATGCAAATCATGTCCAGCGTGCCGGCACCTGTTGAGGAAAGCGTGTAAGCCTGATGGATACGAAGCAAACCTTTCATGTGATCGGCTTTCTCCTCCTGCTTTTCGGACTTTTTTCGGGCAGCTGGTTTCTCTGGCTGCTTGGCGGATTTTTCTTTTTCATGCCTGCTGCCCAAGAGTGGTGGGCAAAATCGATAGTCAAATGGGTCAAGCTGGAGTGGACGAGCGACCAGACCCGCGTCATGCCTGGCACACCCGTGAACATCACCATTCGCCTGCACAACCGCTCCTGGCTTCCCCTGCCAGCTACGTGGCTGCGCTTTTCCTTGCCTGAGCATGTCACGGTGGACGGTGGAAACGAAGTCAAAACAAGCAATCAGCGCACCATCGTGCGACTGCGCTTTGATTTGCCCATCCGCCAGAGCGCAGCCAGAACGTTGACGCTGACCCCGCACAAGCGCGGTACGGTCTGGCTGACGGAAATTCAGTCAGAGACGATGCCGCTATTCGCAGACGAAGTAACTTTCCTGCCGATGCCGTTGTCTTTCTCCATGCTGGTTTACCCGTTGCCGCTGCCGCTTCCTCCGCTCGTCCTGGAAGAGACGCAGCCAGACGGCAGCAAGCTTTCGCGCCAGCGCCAGCAAGAGGATGTCACTTTTTTGCGCGGAACACGGCCTTATATGCCAGGCGATCGGTTCAAGCATATTCATTGGAAAGCGACTGCGAAGACAGGCACGCTTGAAACAAGGCTTTTCGAACATACTGCCCATCCGAACTGGCGGATCATCGGCCACATTTTGCCGTCCTATGAACCGCTTGCGCAACGGCATAACGATGAAGCCAATGAACGCATCATTTCTTGCCTTGCCGCCTTGTCCATGCTTTGCCGCAAAAAGTCCATCGGCTTCGAGCTGTTCCTGACCGTCAAGCAGCGTGGACGCGAGCATTTTCACCTGCCTGCTGGCAGCGGTAAATCCCATCATTTGCACGTCATGACCCAACTCGCGCAATTGAACCATTACGTGACGACGCCTCTGCCCTCCCTGCTCCGGCGACTGGAAGAAAGCCCGGCAAAAGAAGCGGTGATTCTCGTAACCGCGCGTCCCGATGAGCTGCCTGTCGCCACCATGGAACAGCTGCTTCGCCGCGGTCACAAAATCGCCGTGCTGGATGTCTCGCAGGAACAGGTTGTATTCGCACGGCAAGAACTGGCACAAGCCAGGAAAAGGAGTGTGATGGCGCGGTGACCTTTTCTCTTCTAAGCCGCTGGACGCTCATTTTCTGGCTGGAGGCGCTGCTGATCGGTGGGGCACTGATGCTGTTGGGCTGGATTACGGCAAGTTTTGGTCAGCTGCTCTTCTTTTGCCTGGCCGCCTCCCTGCTGTTGCTCGCCGGAAGCTGGCTGTACCATCACGGTGGTCGGCACTCTCTTCTCCATCTGCTGCTCTATCCAGTCGTACTGGGGGTTGGCGTACTCAGCTATTACTTGTACGGCTCCTGGCTGATTGCGCTCGCTTTGACAGGCATTTTTTATTGGCGCGTGCAAACGGCAGTAGCCAATGGCCTTGGGCATAGCAGTATGCAACGCCGTTTCGTGCTGGCATTTATGGTCTGCCTGATTCAACTCGTCGTGGCCGCCTTGTACGGAACGATGGTTCATCCGGAAACGTTTACGCCTGCCCCGTACTTCGGCATGCTGGCCCTGGTTACGGGCAGCTACGTGTTGATTTCTCTCGCCGTTTTCCTGCTGCGGGAAGAGTCTCTGCCTGTCCGTCTGCCCGGCTCTTTGGGCGCTAAACTGGCTGCGCAGGTTGTCGGGACGCGGCTGGTGTTGACGGTTGGCTATATAGCGGCTGCCTCTGTCGTGCTCGGCCTTGTGGGATTTGTCTGGTCGTGGGTCAAAGGGCCGCTTGGCGCAGGGCTTTACATGCTCATCGAACCAGTCCTGCTCAAGCTTGCGGATTGGATCGGCGGCTTGTCGCAAGTGCTGAACAAAGACCAGCGTGTCCATAACGCCCTGGATGGTCAAGGTCAAAGCGAAAATCTCCCACTGGACCCGGTTCAGCAAGGTGAACCACTGTTTTCCGTGTTGGAGCCGTATTTGATTGCGCTCGTCATTCTCGCATCGCTCATTCTTTTGGGCTGGTACATGTGGAAGCGCCGCCGTCGCGCCGAACACACAGCGGCACCCGCAGACAATACGGATTACGCGGCAAATTTGTCTGCGCTTCCGCCGACTGTTGACGGTGACGCGGCAGCATGGGATGTCTCCCAATGGTTTAAAAAGCCGATTGGCCCGGAAGACGATCCCACTCGCTACGCCTACTATCAGTTTTTGCAAGCAATGGCGAAGCGCGGGGCCACCGTCCAGCCATATGAGACAACGCAGGAATTTTTCAAGCGATTGCAGTATCACCCGGTTATGACGGCACCAGCGCTGGAGCTGGCCGCCAAAATCACTGGTTTCTACGAACAGTATCGCTATCAGGAGCATTCGCTGTCGCCTGAGGAGCTTGCGGACATGCAGCAAGCTGTCCAGGCGCTGGCTGCCCACGCGGAAAATGACAGCCAGAGCCAGAACCCGAATCAGAGTCAGGCGCAAAACCAGTGACCAAACCAAAGAGCAACCACCCGCCATCGGCGTTCGTGGTTGCTTCTTTTTTTCTCTTGACATCCTCCCCTCTCTCCTCCATAATTTCCTCACTTTTGCCCGCTTCCAAATTGGATTCACCAAATAGTTAATCAAACGAAAAGGAGGGGGAACCATGCAAGATTTGCCGCTCTGGCTGCGCAAACACTTGTCGATTGCCTACGTGCCCGGCTTTGAGTTTTTTCTCAGCTTGCACGTCCTGGCAAGCCCCGATCACCACACGTCCCGGTTGGGCTGGGCACAGGAAACACTCCAGGCGCTTCCGGCATCGCTCGTCAAGCAACTGCATCAGTTCAGCAGCATGTCCAACCAGTTTCTTGACGCCATGGACTTTCTTGTACCGTGGGAAGAAGGCTATGAGCATTCCGTAGAGGCCAGTCTGGAGCGGGTGCAGGCGCTGGACGCGGCACAGTTTGTCCAATTGATGATGGGGCCTGTCTATCATCCCCGGCAAATACAAAAGTGGCTGCAAGGCTACACGGACGACGCATTCGAACAGCTTAAACCGGAGCATCGGGACTTGCTGCGGCATCCGTTGTCCGCCAAGCGCAGCTTTCTGGAATTTTGCTACGCCTATCTGCCGTTTTTTCGCGCAGAAGAAAGGCGCATTGAGCCGTGGCTGGTGCGCGCCGTTCATGAAGGCCAGGAGCAGATTGCCGCCGATCCGGTCGGTTTTTTGTCGCAGGTGCATCCCCGGCTGAAAGTACATGAGAAATTTTTGCAGTTTCACAAGGCACAAACGTATACATTCGCCTATTCCGAGCTGGCCCGCATCCATTTGCGCGTCTCCACGTTTGTCTCGCCGCATTTGCTGCTTGGCATATACGGGGAGCACATCTCGATAGGTTATTGCGTCGATGTGCCGGGGAACGCGGCCACCTCAGCGATTCCGGCAGATTTTACGCTGAAAATGAAAGTGTTCAGCGATCCGACGCGGACGGCTATTCTCAAGTCGCTGCTCGCTCACCCTTACTGCACGCAGCAGCTCGCCGACCTGCACGGCGTCAGCGAACCGGCGATCAACAAGCATCTGAAGCTTTTGGTAGACGCTGGCTTCGTCTGGAGCGAGCGGCGCGGTAGGTACGTGTTTTACCGCGGGATTACCTCCCGCCTGGAGCAGTTGGCTGTCGATCTGCACGAGTTCATCGACATGCCGACACCTGCGCTACCCATCTCTCCCCCGCAAAACGAAAGGAGGAATTGACTTGTTTCGAGTCGCCAAAGCAACCTTTGTCCGCAACACGCTTGTCATGCTCCGGGCTTATCCGTGGTCGTTTGTCATCGGCCATATTTTGTCTGGCGTGTACACGGTGCTGTTCGCCTACTTTGCCTATCATTATGTATTTGCCGGGCAGCTGGACAGCCGCTTCCAGCACTTGGCTGGCACAGCCGATTATTTGTCCTATGCGATTTTGGGCGGCGCTTTTTACGCTTTTGCCGTCTCCACCTTGATGAACGTAAGCCGTTCGCTCATTACCGAGCTGCGGGAAGGCACGCTGGAAGCGGTGCTGCTCACCCCTTCTTTGCGCCGAGGGTACTTTTTGGGCAATGTCGCCCAGCAAGTCATTCGCACGGTGTTTGAATTTTCCATCATCGTGCTGATCGGAGCGCTGTTCGGGCTGAATCTCGTTCATACACACCTGTGGAGCGCGATTGCCGTCTGGATTTTGTCTACAGGTGCGTTTTTCTGCCAGGCTCTCGTGCTCGGCTCGCTGATGCTGCGTTTTCGTGATACATACATCACGCAAAACACGCTGTTTGTCATCATGGCGTTCGTCTCTGGCGTCACGTTTCCCACTCCGTACTTGCCGGAATGGCTGCAGCCGCTCGGGGCGATCATGCCGCTGTCGCCTGCGCTGGACGCTTTTCGCCAATGCGTGATTCAGGGCAAGCCGCTGGTCGCTGTTGCTCCCCAACTGCTCCATATGGCCGTTTTGTCGCTTGCGTACCTCGTCATCGGCATGTGGGGCATGCGGCGAATGGAGAAGCGCGTCGTCGAATCGATATTTGCATAAAAGGAGGTCTTTTCCCGTGCTGATTGTGGAAAATGTGCGAAAAGTATATCACGTGAAGGAAAAAGGAAGCTGGCTTCGCCAACAATGGAAGGAAGTAGAGGCCGTATCGGATGTGTCGTTTCGGATGGTGCCCGGAAAAATCATCGGGCTGTTGGGAATCAACGGAGCGGGGAAAACCACGACGATCAAAATGTGCTCGACCTTGCTCACTCCTACCAGCGGAACGATTACGGTAGACGGGTATGACGCGGTCAAGGAGGATCGGTTCGTAAAAGCCAAAGTCAACATGATCGCAGGCGGCGAGCGGATGCTGTACTGGCGCTTGACCGGGCGGGAAAACTTGCACTATTTCGGCAGCCTGTACGGACTGCACGGCGGAGCGTTGCGCAGCAGAATCGATTCGCTGCTCTTGCAAGTCGGGCTGCTCGATGCCGCTGATACCCCGGTAGAGCGCTATTCCAAAGGCATGAAGCAACGGCTGCAAATCGCCCGCGGCCTGATTAACGATCCGAGCTATTTGTTTCTGGATGAGCCGACACTGGGGCTGGACGCTCCGATCGCCAGGAAATTGCGCAAGCATGTAAAAGAACTGGCTGTCGCGCACGGAAAAGCGATCCTGTTGACCAGTCACTACATTCACGAAGTCGAGGAACTGTGCGACGAGGTGTACATCATCGACAAAGGCAAGCTGGTCGCACATGACACCCCTGCGCAACTGACCCAATCGCTCAACCTGGAGACAGCTTTGCACGTCGTCATCCCGGCGCTTTCCGCTTCCCTTGATCTCGATTTGCAAAAGCTCGCCGTGCGCTACGGCGGCTCACGGGAAATTGCCGAAACAGATGAACACACATGGGAAGTGACCTTGCGCGGGCAAACCGATATGACCACGCCGCTGCTCTCGCTGTTAGCCGCCCATCAGTCGCCCGTCCTGCGCCTACATACCCAGCAGCCGTCCCTGGAGGATGTCATCCTGCACATGGCAGACAGGAGGGGCGCATGAAGCAGCTTACTGCGCTGTTGTGGGCGGAAATCCAGAAGGAGCATCGGCATTCTTTTCACAGCAAAATGGTGTACTTCAGCCTGCTGATCTGGCCCGCCATCATGTTCGTGACCGCGTACTATTCGTTTGCGCCGTTTCGCACAGGAGCCGATTCGCCGCTTGCCCGCTTCCTCTCTGCCGAGCAGCTCCCGCTGTTTTTATTGACCGGGTATCTCGGGTACATTTTTTTCTGGTGCCTGGTGCAATCCGCCTGGCAAATGAGCTTCGAGCGGCAGGCCGGGACGATGGAAATGATTTTTATCAGCCCGGTCAATCGGCTGGCTTTCCTGTACGGGCGTTCCCTCTCCTCGCTTGTCGAGGGCGTCTGGCTGTTCTTTTGCTTCACCCTGCTGGCGCTGCTGTTCGTCGGCGGGATGCATCCAAGCGGCTGGTGGGCGATCCCGCTCGCGTTTTTCGTCCTGCTTGTCTCAGCCATCGTCTGGGGCGGTTTTTTAAGCGTCCTCTTCCTGTTTTCCCGCGACGCGAGCTTCTTGTATACCGTCCTGGACGAACCGATGCTGATCTTCTCCGGCGTACGCCTTCCGCCGCTGGCTTTTCCGCTCTGGGCCAAAGCGATTTCGTTTTGCTTCCCGCTCACCTACGCTCTCCAGCTTGTGCGCGGCTTGTTGATGGAAGGCGCGCCTCTGTCCGCTTTGGCGCCTGAATTGGCGCTGTTGGCCAGCGTCTTGCTGCTGCTCGTGCTGGTGACGGTCGTGTTGCTGAAAAAGGCGGAAAAGCACATGAAAGAGACGGGCAACATGGTGATGTACTGAGTTTTGCGCACAAAAAAACCGCTTGATCCGAATGGGAGCAGGCGGTTTTCCGCTATGGCATGACCAAGCGGTACAACAAGCTTCGACCGCCGAGCCATTTTATTCAAATACGAATTAGACAATCATACCGGAAAAATAGTAAAATTTGGACAAGTACACAGATACGGCTCAATCTTGAGGGTGGTCGGCTCATCTCCCCACGTCACAAACGGAAGGGAGGTGGGATCGTGGCAATTACTCACGAAACGCTTTCGCTTATGCTCCAGTTTGGCGGCTTTGTTGTCGGACTGCTGAGCCTAGTCGTAGCAATCGTTGTTGCCTTGTCCAAACGAAATGACCGCCCTTAAGCTTTGACGTGGCTAAGGCGGTCATTTCGTCCGTTTTACAAGTCACTTGAGCCGATCCCCGTAAAGGGGCCGTCTTTGTACCACCGACATGGTGTTACCAGCACCGTGTCGGTTCTTTTTTATCGTTCCCGGTTGCAGTTATCGATATAACGATAACTTTCTAGCTTCATAATAGCACCCTCTCCCATCCATTGACAACGGGAGAGGGTAAAAATGATGGATTAGTCCACCGTCAGCAGCTTTTCTACGAAGCCGCCGATTTCCAATTTGCGGTCGACGAAGTGTACCTCCAGGATCCAGTCGCGCGGATGACCATTGTGATCAGGGTCTCTCATCGGTTTGTTGTTGTCCGGGTGAATGTAGTTGACGATGTCTTCCCCCTGAATTTTCTCGTGCGGAAATTCGCCGATGAGGTGTCCGGCGTGTGGCCCGCCAAACTCCCAGCCGTTCTCTTCAGCGACCTGGCACATGTAGTGAAACAACTCGCTGCTCGTAATATCCGGCTTGGATTCAAAGTAAGCCTTGCCCAAATCCCACGCTTTTTCGATATCGTCGCGCAGCTTGATTTTCATCGGGTCATTGCCGAGTACGTACGTCCGCCCCAGATCAGCTTCCCAGTCCTCAAAAATCGGTCCGAAATCGAGGAAAATAATATCCTCTGGAGTGACAATCAGGTCCGGCGGATTCTCCCTGTATGGATGGAGCGTGTTTTTTCCGGCGCGCACAATTCGCTTGTGCCAATACTTTTTGATCCCGAACATTTGAAAGGCAAGCTCGTAAATCTCTTGATTGATCTGTTTTTCCGACGCCCCGCTGCGAATGATTCCTGTTTCTTCGATTCGGGCAAACAATTGCTCTGCTTTTGTTTCTGCTTCACGCAAAGCCCGGTGTCTTTGCACCAATGCCTGATTCATCTTCCATTCCCCTCCTCATTTTAATACGTCCGAGCAGGCTTGTACGCTACGCTAAGTTCCTGAATTTTGGAAACAATCACACTCTCGACCTGGCTGTCCACCGCGATTTTTTCAGTCGCCAGCGGCACGAGCGGCTCGTACTCGCCAATCAGGACACTGTGCTGCGCCTGTTCGAAAAGCGGCAGATCGTTCATGTCATTGCCAAAGCAAATGAATGGTTCATCCTGCGGGGCAAACCGCTCCAGGGCAGCGAGCTTGTTGACACCCCGGCAGGTGAGATCGAGAATGTCCTCTGCGGAATGGTGGTGCATGGTGACGTCGAGTTCCTTCAGTCTTGCCGCCAGATCTTTCGTCCGGTCTGCCGATAAAATCAAGATTTTCAAAACGGCATCCAACTGATCGAAGTCGATGCGGCTAGCTTTGCGCCCACAGTCGATATTGCGCATGACCGGGTGAGCTTCTGTGCAGTTATGAGCGTAATCCCACTTGTCATCAATCAAAAACTGCGCTTGATGATCAGCCAGGATACGAATGATTTCTGTTGCCAACTGGCCGGGAATCGCCGTGTAGCTCTGCAACCGTCCCTGATGATAGGTCATGGCTCCATTCGCCCCGATCAGAAGATGGTTGGCAAACCGCTCATCCAAAACCGGCAGCATATCCCGGCACGGCCTGGCGGAAGCAAACCCTACGGTGTGGCCTTCCTGCTCCAGTTCAAGCAGACAATCCAGAATGCTCTTGGAGATAGGCTGCCCCTTGAAGCAGATCGTCCCATCCAAGTCGAAAATAAACCTCATCTGCTCCCTGTCCCCCTTTACTCTATCGCTTTCATATGTATCATCATAGAGCGCAAGAGGCCCTCTCTTGAAGGGACAGATTTCACAAAATGACCGGGGCAGATTCGCAAAAAGCAGCTTTTTACCCGAACCAGGCAGCAGCCAACTGCCGGATGCCCGCCTCGATTTCTTGTTCGTTCAAAGCCCCGTACCCGAGCAGAAACGACGGGTATTCCCGGATGTCCTGCACCCAGTACCTCGCTGTCCCGTACACTTTTACCCCGTTTCGCAAAGCGCGCTCCATCCACTCTGCTTCGCTGCCTTTTTCTTTGACGGTCAAAAACGCGTGCAGCCCTGTGTCCTTTCCTTGCACGTCCACGCGTTCCCCCATCCAGCGGGAGACAGCTTGAAGAAAAGCTTGCCGCTTGTCTGCGTAGCTTTTGCGCATAGCCTGCACGTGCCTGTGCCAAAAGCCGTCGGACAAATACGCGGACAATGTCAGCTGATCCAGTCTGGCGACGGGCTGATCGTATTCCGGCACACGCTGGTAAAAGCGCGACAAAAGATCATAGGGGAGCACCATGTAACTCAGATTGCAGACAGGCAGCAACGCTTTGGACAGCCTGCCGATGTAGACCACTTTTTGCGGAGACAAGCTTTGGATCGCAGGAAGGAAGCTCTCTTCGTACTTGAACTCCCACTCATAGTCATCTTCCACGATATACGCGCTGGTTTGTGCCCATTCGATCAGCTCGGTTCTTTTTTCAAGCGGCATCACAAGCTTGTTGATAAATTGCTGGGACGGGCTGACGTACATGACAGTTGCCTTGCTGCTCAAAAGCTCTGGTATGGAGACGCCGTCCGCGCCTACCGTGATGCCCCGGACTTGATAGCCTCCGTTGACAAACGTGTTTCGCGCGCCGTCATAGCCAGGGTTCTCCACGCCAATGATCTGTTTCTCCCTGTCCAGAAGCTGTACCAAAACGGAAACGAGCTGCTGGGGAGTAGCTCCGACGACAATCTGCTCCGGGGTCGCCATGACTTTGCGCGTCTCGTGCAACAGCTTTGCCAGTTCTTTTCGCAGCTCGAACTCGCCCTGGTCCTGACCCTCTACCATGTAGCGCTGCTGGTGGTCGGCAATCACCCGGTTGCGCAGCTTGCTCCACTGCTGAAACGGGAAAGCTCCCAATTCGATATTGCCGTAGCGAAAATCCGTATGAATGTTCAAAGGGGCTGCTTCTGTCGTGCTTGGAGTGTGCCTGGTCGCAGGGGCTTCCGCCTTGTAGACGACCTGATACCCCTTTTTCGGCATGCTGCTGACATAGCCCTCGGGCATCAATAACTGGTACGCGACTTCTACCGTATTTTTGCTGACGCCAAGCGACTGCGCGCAACTGCGAATGGAAGGGAGAAATTCCCCGTGCCGGACTTGTCCGTTCACGATTTCGTCTCTTAGATGGTGATACATTTGCGTAAAAAGCGGTTCTTTATCGGTAAACCGGATCGTCGAAAATTCTCGCAAAAACTACCGTCTCCTTTCGGCCGTACTTTGTGCATTAGTCTATCACAGAAGCTGACTCTTCTCGACGCAGGATCGTTTTGTGTGAGGGCGTCTGCTTTTTTGAGCCTGTCTTTTCCGCACCTGTCAGGTATGTGAAGCTGCGCCGTTGCAGGGATGATCTTTTGGCATGCAAAAAAGCAACCTCTCTGTCTGCGAATCACGAATCGCGAATCGGCAGCAAGAAAGGTTGCTTTGTTTTTAGGAGTGATTAAAATGCACGCGCGTATTGCTTTGGCGCGTCAAGCTCGTCGGCGGACAGCTCGCGGATGGCGTGAAGCGCCCAGTACGGATCGCGCAGCATGCCGCGTCCGACAGCTACCAAATCCGTGTCGCCATTGCCGATCGACGCTTCTGCCAGCCTCGGATCGTCGAGGTTGCCGACTGCAATCACCGGAACATCCAATGCCTGCTTGATCGCGCGGGCAAGTGGCACCTGATATCCTGGATGGATTCCCGGACGTCCGCCTGAACCGATCGGACCTTCGCCGCCACTCGACAAATGGAAAATGTCCACGCCCGCTTCTTTATATCTACGGGACAGCTCTGTGCTGTACTCCAGGCCATAACCGCCATCTACGTATTCTACCGCGGAAATCCGCATGATCAGCGGCATGTCTTCCGGGATCACTTCTTTGATCGCCTTGATGATTTCTACGCCGAACAGCGCTTTGTCCCGTCCGTATTCATCGTCCCGCAAATTCGTCAACGGCGAGTGGAACTGATGGATCAAGTATCCGTGCGCACCGTGGATTTCAATCGTGTCCACTCCCGCTTCCACTGCGCGTCTCGCTGCCTCCTGGAACTTGACGACCATCGCTTTGACTTCTTCTGTCGTCAGTGCCCGTGGCGTTTTGTAGCGAGAGCCAGGGAAAGGAACCGCAGATGCCGAGACAGGTACTTCAGCGTCTTCCGCTTTGCGGCCAGCGTGAGCAATCTGGATGCCGATTTTCGCGCCGTACTTGTGTACCTCGGAGATAATGCGCTTGTATGCCGGAATCTGCTCATCGGACCACAGGCCGAGGTCGAAGTTGGAAATGCGGCCATCCGGTTCCACGTCTGTCATCTCTACGATGATCAAGCCTGTACCTCCTACTGCGCGAGACACGTAATGGACAAAATGCCAGTCGGTCGGCGTTCCGTCTTGCGCTTCCACGGAGTATTGGCACATAGGCGGCATCACTACGCGATTTTTCAAAGTGAGTCCTTTGAATTGAAACGGGGTAGACAACAGAGCCATTGATTCCACTCCTTACTTTTTTTCATTATCATGCCAAAAGTTAGCGACCTCTGCAATCCCCCTGCTGCACTTTCGGGTGGTGGAGTTGCAGATTAAGCGGAAAAGCTGGGTTGGGGGAGTGCTTGGGAGCTGGTGGTGGTCAGCGGGAGTTTCAAGGAAAAATGCCAAATACGAAAAGCTTGCTTGGGTTGACCTTCGTAGTCTGCTTCATCGGTACTTTAGGTGTGGCGAGGAAAGAGGCTGGTGAGTTCGACGTCAGTTTCAAAAAAAAACATGAAAACAGATTAAGGCTTTTCTTGAAGAAGATTGCTGTATGCGACTCTTTCATGCAAAAAGCTCGTTGCTGCCTGCATTAGATTTTCCGCCCCTGATCAACTTTCAAAAATCACTCCCCGACCAAAGCCTAACGTTGGCCGAGGAAACAGGAGAAACAAGCAGCAGGGCTTTCGGACTCCTACCCAGCCGGAGGCGAAAAAGGAAAACGGCCTTTAAGCGGCAACGTGAATCCACTTCTCCGAACAAACTGCTTTTGACGCGGTTTTCCTTTTTCACCGCAGGCGGCTAGTTTAAGCTCCCCGCAAAAGGCCAGGTGCCCTGCTGCGGTTTCTCCTGTTTCCTCCCTCCACTACAGCTTCGCTCAACACCCACCTGGATTTTTCAGCAAAAAAAGCCATCCGCAACAACGGATAGCTTTTGTAAAAGGCAACGTCTATTATTCCGGCATCGAGCCGATGTAATTCGATTGCGGGCGAATGATGCGGTTTTTCGCAGCCTGCTCCAAAATATGAGCGCTCCAGCCAACTACGCGGCTCACGGCAAAAGTCGGAGTGAACAAGTTCTCATCCAACCCAACCGCGCGCATGACCGCAGCGGCGAAGAACTCCACGTTTGTGTTCAGCTTGCGGCCCGGTTTGTACTCGTCCAGCAGTTGCAAACCGACCTTTTCCACATGTGTTGCCAAGTCGAACCACGGATCGTCCGCCGACAGCTCGGAAGCCACCACACGCAAAGCCGTTGCACGCGGGTCGATCGTTTTGTAGACGCGATGACCGAAGCCCATCAGGCGGCCACCGCTTTCCAGCTTGCTGCGCAGCCACGGCTCCGCATTTTCCTTCGTGCCAATCGCTTCGATCATCTCCGTTACTTCCGACGGAGCGCCGCCGTGCAAAGGACCTTTTAAAGCCCCGATGGCTGCCACAATCGAAGAAATCAGGTCAGACTCGGTTGAACCGACGACACGGCCAGCAAAAGTAGAAGCGTTCATGCCATGCTCCTGCGTCAAAATCAGGTACGCATCCAGCGCACGAACATGAGCCGAGTTCGGCTTCTCGCCTTTTAGCATGTACAAATAGTTCGCCGTGTGATCCAGTTCCGGGTTAGGGGAGATCGGCTCGCGGCCTTCCAGACAGGCGAAGCGATACGCCACGATTGTAGGCATTTTCGCAGCCAGCGCAATCACCTCGTCAATCGTTGGCGGGAAGCCTTGGGAGGAGCTGCCCAGCGCGGAAACGCCTGTGCGCAGCACACTCATCATATCGACATCTGCCGGGATCAGCTTCAGGATTCCTTTGACATGCTCCGGCAGTTCGCGGTTTGCTTTCAATTTATTCTTTAATTCCGTCAGCTCCTGCTCGCTTGGCAAATGGCCGAACCAGAGCAAGTGCGCTACTTCTTCAAACGTGTGGTGAATAGCCAGATCGCGCGCCCAATAGCCGCGGTATACGAGCAATCCGTTGATTCCGTCTACCAGGCTCAGGTCTGTCTCCGCTACGGCGATTCCTTCCAGACCGATTGCCAAAGGATGTTGTTTTGTCATGATCGCCACTCCTTTTTCTTCTCTTTTCCCTTCAGTATATCGATTATTAATATGGAAGGGAAATAAAAGAAAAACCCGCTATCAATCACATTTTATAATCATTTGGCCCTTTGCTCTCCCTACTGCCTTCCCCCTTGCACAACCGAAGGCATCGGCGGATAGAGCGCCTGCAAAATCTCCATGAAATGCTTGACTGGCTCGCTAATTCCCACTTTCGGCACGAGCAGGTAAGAAGCCACCTTTGGCAGCACAAGCCCCGGCGTCGGCAGCTCGATAAAGCGATTTTCAAACAAATCCCGACTGACAGCCGACCGGGGCAAAAAAGACACGCCAAGCCCGTCTTCAATGAAGCGTTTGGTGATGTCCACCTGCGATACCGCCATCGTGCGCAAAGCAAGTCCTCTCTGGCGCAAAAGCAGCAGCAAATCGTCCCAGTAGCCCGGGTGATTGTGGGTCAGCAAACGGTTCGCCTGCACTTCCTGCTCCCAATCAGGCAAAGGAGCATCCATGTCGCCTCCGCTATGCGGTACAGCGAACACCACCGGATCTTCATACAGCAAGTACGTATCCAGCTGAAACTCGCCTGGCACCATCCGGGTCAGTCCCAAATCAGCCTGTCCACTCTGCACGAGCGGGCCGATCTCCACAGATTCGGCAATTTTGATCGAAATGTCTACATCCGGATATTGCTTGGTGAAACGGTGGAGCAGATGGGAGAAGCGGGCGCGGGCAATAATCGGCGAGACAGCCAGATGAAGCTTCTCCCGGTATCCTTGCCGCCACGCCTGCAAATCTTCCATGCTGTGGTGCCACTGTTCCAAAAGACCTTTTGCATGCGGCAGATAGCGCTTGCCCGCTGCCGTCAGCCTGACGCGTTTCCCAACCCGTTCAAACAGCTTGATCCCCAATTCCTTCTCCAGTTGTCGAATATGCTGGCTGACCGTTGGCTGGGCGATAAACAGCGCCTCAGCTGTCTGATGAAAATTTTCTGTTGTAGCCGCTACCAAAAACGTCTGCAGCACGCGAAAGTCCACACAATCTCCTCCTATCCATCCCCTTGTCTCTGTAGCCCGAAAAGCCGTCTGCCTTACCTGTTGTCGATTAGACAAGCTGTCCAGGGTGAAAAATTGGAACAAACACTTATATTTTTGGGTCTTTCTTCCTCATTTTTGAAAAAATTTACTGGAAATCACTTTCATCCTTCCCCCTTATGGTACAATACAAAATCGAGTGCGAAAAACCATTTACGGTTCGTACGCAAAAAAAAGAGAGAGTGTTACAAAGGGGAGGAACTCATGGAAACCACTACAAACGTGAACCCGCCACGCAAAAGCTCCAAAAAACCGCTGCTGATTGCGGGAGCAGCTGCTGTCGTTATTTTGGGGGGGCTCGGAACGGCCTACGCCAAATTCGACTTGTTCAAAAGCGCAAAAACGATCTACCTGCAATCGGAAGCGGAGAGCATGATGAAGTTCTCGTCCAACGTTTCCAAGGCTTATGGGGAATACGAAGAGTACATGAAGCCATATCTGGAAAAGCCTGTGCACTCCACAACCGAACTGTCTGATATTGCGATAGATGCTACAATCCCAGACCCGCAAGCACAAAAAATTCTCGATCTGCTGAAGAGCGCGAAAGTCGTCATGCAAAGCAACATCGACGAGCAAAAGCACCAGCAGCAAGGAAATCTCGAAGTTCATCTGAAAGACAAGAAGCTGGCTACGATTGAGTACTTCATGAACGACTCGCAGTTTGGCTTCCGTCTGCCTGATTTTTACTCGAAATACGGCTACATGGACTTGAAAGACCGCGATGCCCTCAAGCAAAAATACGGTCAAGAGATGCCTAAGCGTTTCCTCACCTATCGCGAACTGATGGAAGCAGTCCGCTTCAACCAGGATGAAGTGAAAAGCGTGCTGACTCCGTATGCTTTGCTGTACGCAGATTCGATCAAGGACACGCAAGTAGCAATCAACAAGGATGCTTCCTTCTCGGAAGAAGGCTTCAAGGAAAGCGCTCGTGAAATCACTGTGACTTTTACCGAAGAAGAGGCAAAAGCGCTCGCAACCAAGCTGGCAGAAAAAGCGAAAGCGGACACGAAGCTGTTTGATCTGATCTACACCCGCTACCACAACGTCGCTACCTTGATGGCTGACAGCGGTTATGTGGTAGATGAAGTTTCCAAAGAAGAGTTCAAGAAAGACTACGATCAAGGCTTCGATGACTTGCTGAAAGACATTAGCGACAGCTCTACAGCGAGCAAGGAACAAGTGAAAATGGTCGTGCTCGTAGACGGCGATCACCAAATCTTGTCCCGCAAACTGATGTTTACTGGGGAAGACAACAAACAGGAAAACTTGTTCTTCTCAAGCACCGCTTACCAAAAAGGCGCGGACAGCTACTATCGCTTCGCCATCCACAACCCGGAAGATCCGAAAAACGGCGAAGTATCCTACACGTACAAAGCGACTGAGCAAAGCGGCAAAACAAACGGCAAGCTGAATCTCCTGGTAAAAGAGAACGAGCAGCCAGCGCTTGATCTGTCGACAACATTTGAAACCGTCAAAGAAGGCAAAAAAGTAGACGGCAAGTACGATTTCGCAGTCGTTCTGGCAGACGAATACTCCGAGCCGATCGCTCTGAGCGGGAACGTCACTGTATCCGAGACATCTACAGATGCCGGGCGCGATTCCGACGCCAGCGTGAAAATCAACTTTGACCAGGCGACTCCAGACATGCCAAAAGGTATCAGCCTGAAAATGAAGTCCAAGCAAGAATTTGGCAAAGCGCTGGAAATTCCAGCCATGACAGCTGACAATGCCCTCAACCTGGCAACCATGACCGATGAGCAAATGATGGAAGTCCAACAAGAGGCAGGAGCCGCAGCAGAAAAATTCATGGCGGAAAACGCCGAACTGGTCCAACAATTCATGATGCCATAAGCATCGCAACTGCGAGAATAAAAAGAACCTTGTCCACTGTGAAGTGCGGCAAGGTTCTTTTTCTTACATATATCCCATGTAGATGATGTAGACGATCGCCGCATAAAAGACGAGACGATCTACGGTTCCATAAAGCGCGCGCGACAGGCGCACACCTACCCAGCCCATTCGCAGCGGCCAAAACAGCTGAATACGCCCCACCAGCATGTCGCTGATCAGGTGCGAGAGCAATCCCCACAAGGCCGCCCAGCCCTCCGGGGAATCGCCCCAAAAAGCAGCCGGAAGCAACAAAATGACCCACGAATGCGTCAGCGTCCGGTGCCCAAGCCCTTTTTGCAGCATTTTGGACACAGGGCCCAGGAAATGCCCCAGCTTGCTTCTCGCCTGATCGATATCTGGCACTAGCGCCATCGTGGCACCGATTACGCTCCCCTTCCAGGAAGGGTACGCCCAGTATCCCGCGATTGCGCCAAGGAGCATATGTGTCTTCCACGTCATTTCTTTTTTCACACCGACTTTCTCAAGATGATCTTCCTCGTGCATGTGGAGTTGGCGTGAACCATTATGCTTCCAACAACGTCATGAAGCTGTCGGGATCAAGCTCCTCTCCCTCGATCACGATCGCTGTCATCCCAGACTCTGTTCCCGATTCGTGACCCTCGCCCGCCTGCCAAAAAGCCGCCTGGCCCGCCTGAATCGGAATCCGCTCGTCATCCTCTCCCCGCACCCAGCCCTCTCCGTTGACCACGAGAAAGAGCTGCGGGCAAACAGCCGGATGATAGCCTACTACCCCGCCGGCTTTTACATGAATACAGCCGATAGACACAGCATCTTTCGTACGCAAAATGCGGGAAAACACCGCGCCGACAGAATCAAAACGCTCGATCTCTCTCCCAGCCTGTTCGTCAAATCGGAATCGTCTCATCGTCTCTCCCCCATTTTTCGCACTGAACTCCTATCTTATCGCAATCGCCACATTCGTGACAGACTCTGTTTTCGGCGCTCTCCTTCATTTTGGTGTGGCGATATGCGCCTGTTTGAACCAGATGTCCTTGTAATTGGCTTGGCCCAGCGCATTTAACGAGACTCCGGCAAGTGCCGAGTGGTAAACCGAATGCTGCCTTGTATGGTACAAAAACAGCAGAGCGCACCGCTCGGCCAGTAGCATCTCGATACGCCGCAGCCTCCTTTGCTGCCCTTCCTCGCCCTGTTCCTCCGTCAAAAGCTCCAGTTCACGATCAATCCGCTCGCGCAAGGCCGGATTCCACAAGTTCCGGGCAAAGCTGATGTCCGAGCGAAAAAACTCGACCATCCCCAAAATCCACTGCTCATCAAAAACCTCTCCCGCCAAAACGAGATCGGCTTGAAGCAATACCTCCGGCTTTTTCAACGTTTCAATCGGCACAATCGTCACATCGACGTGGACACCATGCTCCATCAGCTGTTGCTGCACCCACTCGACGTTGTTTTCATTGCCCGCGCCTTCGTATGTATACAGCTTCAAGCGCTCTCCCCTGTAACCGCTGTCCTTTACGGCAGCCTGTTTTTCCTCGCGGCTTCCCGCTGCCAGAGCGGGTTCGATCCCCGGAACTTCCGGAAAAAAGCTGTAGGCCCGCCCGTAGCGGTTTCCTTTCAGTTCGGCAATCATCTGCTTGCGCGAGAGGATGCTATCCACAGCCTGACGAAAAGCGCGGTTTTGCTGCGGGCCTTGCCGATTCAGGTTAAACGCAAGGTAAGTAGCCCCTCGCTCCACTTGCTTCAACTCCTGCCAGCTGCCCAGCGGCTTCGGCATGCTCCAGGCTGTCTGGAAATGGACTTCTTTTTCCGTAGCAAAAAACTTCTCGCTGCGCTTGTCAAATTGCGGCACTACCCAGATTTCCACCCGATCCAAGTGTGCTCGTCCCTGAAAATAAGCGGGAAATGCCTCCAGAACAAACTGTTGCTCATCATTCGTCACCAGCCGAAAAGGCCCGCTTCCGACTGGCAAGCGACTGAACTCCTCGCCTTTTTGCTGCACCATGTCCACCGGAACGATGGACAGACGATCCGAAGCGAGACAGGCAGGCAGCAGCCGATTGGGCCGTCTTAGCCGGATGTGCAAAACGTTGGCGCCAAGAGCCGCCATTCGCTCCACATCTTCAAGCATCCAGCGATACGGCGATCCCGTCTGAGGATCAGCCACCCGCTCCAATGTCCGAACTACATCCTGCGCGGTCAACTCCCGCCCGTGATGAAACAAGACTCCTTTTCGCAAATAAAAGGTCCACTCCGTCCCTGCCGCATTCGTCTCCCAATGATGAGCCAAACGCGGCTTGTAGGCATGTTCCTTAGCATCGTAGCTGATCAGCGTATCGAAAATTTGCCTGACCATGTGCGACTCTGTGCGTCTGTTCACAAAAGCCGGGTCAAGACGGGGAATCGTTCTGTAAAAAGACATGCGCAGCGTGTCCAATGTCCGCTCTTCGACAATTTGACTGTGAAAGCCGAATTGCCCGGAGAGCCAGTCAAAAAAGCGTTCCCTGCCCCCGGCAGGAAGACGGGACTCTTGCAGCAACTGCATAGCCCGCTCCAGATCGCCTTGCTCAATCTGGGCTTTGGCGAGCGGCATGACAATCTGCTCGACACTGCGCAAAAAGACAAGCTGCGAGCCGATTCCCCGCCCTCTGCCCGGCGTCCATTCGATCCAGCCTTGTTCGACCAGCTGCTTGATGATTTTTTTGACGTTGCGTTCCGTACAGCACAAAATCTCCGCCAGCTCGTGAAGCGTAATCGCTTGCGCTTCGCCCTCCTGCCTGTTGGCAAAATGTTGGCGCAAGCGCAAGTAATGATACACAATCTGCAAAGTTGCCTCACTTCTTTCTGTAAAAAGGGGAACTGCCTCTGCTACTACTCTACCCTTTTTCTTCCCCTTTTTCCAACTACAATGGAGAACGAAAAGGGGGTTTTGATTTTCATGCCGATCTGGCGCAATCGACCGTTTCTCATCTTGTTTTGCACGTCCACACTGCTTGCTTGCGGCAGCAAAGTATACGAACTGGCCCTGCCGCTCATTTTGTACGACATGACGCAGTCAGCCATAGCGATGACCACGATGAAAAGCATCGAGTTTTTGCCCAACCTGCTGCTCGCCATGTTCATTGGCGTATGGGTCGACCGCTTTTCGAAAAAGCGCTGGTCGCAATGGATGGTCTTCGGGCAAATGGTGCTGCTGTTTTCACTGTACGCCTTGTCCGCGGCTGGGCACGCCCAGGTCATTCATTACTACATCGCCGGATTTTTTCTGATGGCGTTCAACTACGGCTTTCAAAATGCAAGGGTGAGCATGATCAAGCAAGTCGTGCCTACGCCGCTGCTCACCGCGGCAAATGCCCGTTTTTCGTTCATGAGCACGTTCATTGAAATTATGGGCCCAGCGATTACCGGATTTATTTTGCTGCTGTCCAGTCTGTACTCAGGGCTTCTGATCACAGGCGTAGCCTATATGCTCGCTTTCATCGCGATCTCGTTCCTGGAAAAAGCCGATCCACCTGCTGCGCAAAAAGCCGGGTTCTGGCAGGAGCTAAAAGCTGGCTGGGCCGAGCTGTTGAGCAATAAACCGCTTTGGCATATCACGCTGCTCGTCATTTTTCTCAACGCGACTTCCGGCATGTACGACGCCATGATCATTTTCTTTGCCAAAGATCATTTGCGTCTCGATACTTCTACATTGGGGCTGGTCTTGTCTGTCGCCGGGCTTGGCGGCTTGATCGGCAGCTCCATCGTCGCTCCGCTGCGGCGGCGCTTTCCGCTCGGGAAAATGATGGGCGTAACGATTCTGTCACTCGGCTTCTCCTCTCTGCTCATGGTCTTCGCCACCAGTACGTGGCTGCTCTGCCTGTCCCTGTTTCTCACCGGGCTGATCGCTACGATTGAAAATGTCTGTATCTGGACGTTTCGCCAGGAGACTACGCCCGCCCATCTGATCGGGCGGATTAGCGGCATTACCGGCTCGATTTTCAAGCTGGGAATCGTCTTCTCTATCTTCGGCTCCGGCTTCATGACGGTGTCGATCGGCCCGTGGGCAGTCTTTCTTGTCGCAGCTCTCGGCAACATGCTGATCTTTCTCGTCTACCGCAAGCTGTCCTTGTGGCGGCTGGCCTGATCCGGCAATCACCGCACTCTCGCTTTATGTGGCAAAGAAAAAGCCACTTGCAGTTTTTTCGTGCCTGCAAGTGGCTTTTCGTCTTCGCGCATGGTGTTTCGCTGCACGACAGCATTCCATTTGGTATCCTAGCCTTTATGCTTTGAAGCGGCTGATCATCTTCTCCAAATCCTCCGCCAAATTGGCGAGAGAAGCAGCCGAGGAATGAATTTCCTGCATGGAGGCAAGCTGCTGTTCTGTCGCCGCAGATACGTCCAAAGTCCGGCTGACAGCGGTGTGCGTGACGGAAGCGATCAGCTCCATCGACGCTGCGACTTTTCCCGTGCTCTCTGTCAAGGTACGCGAGGCTTCCGAAACGCTCTCCACGTCTTTTGCCACACTGACAACCGCATCGCGGATGTGCGAAAAGACTTCGCCCGCCGTCGCGACACCTTCCATCCCCGCTGCCACCTCGTCCGAGCCTTTTTGCATCGACGTTACTGCATCAAGTGTCTCTGCGCGTATGGCGCTAACCAGCTGGGTGATTTCCTGTGCGGACGCAGACGCCTGTTCGGCCAGCTTTCTCACCTCATCTGCGACTACCGCAAAGCCTCTGCCTTGCTCACCCGCCCGGGCCGCTTCGATGGCCGCATTGAGCGCGAGCAGATTGGTTTGACCCGCGATTTGCGTGATCACCTCGACAATTTGCCCAATCTGCTCCGAGCGGCTGCCCAGTCCGCTGACCGCATGAGCCAGTTGCTGCATCGTTTCACCGACGCCGTTCATCTGTTCTACCGCAAGCTGAATCGTCCGGGTTCCTCCCGTCGCCAGCTCCGAGGCGTTCAGTGCCGCAGCCGAGACATTTTGCGCACGCGCAGCGATTTGTCCGATGCCTGCGGTCATCTCCTGCACTTCCTTGTCGCCCTCTTCCACTTGATGCGCTTGCACATCTGCGCCTGTAGCCATTTCCTGGATCGTTTCCGCGATTTGCTCGGTTGCCTTGCTAGTCTGCTCCGAGCTGGCCGTCAACTGCTCTGCCGCAGCCGCTACTTGCTGGGCGTGCCCGCGAATCTGGGAAATGAGCGTGCGCAGATTGGCCAGCATCCGGTTAAAGGACGCAGCCAACTCGCCGATCTCGTCTTTGGAGGACACCGTCAGCTCCTTCGTCAGATCGCCTTCCCCATCTGCTATGGCAGCCAACTGCTCGTTAACGCGATTGAGCGGACGAATGATCGCCCGAATCAACAGTCCGCCAATGACGACAGCTACAAGAACTCCTGCGACACTAAAAGCAATCTGGATGTTGACGGACACGACTTCCCGTTCACGCAGCGACTGATCGTCGGCTTCTTTTTCCCGGCGAACATCCTCCATGAGCGTGCTTACCGTCGAATCAAGCTTCTTTCGCGCTTGCCGCTCCAATCCAAAATGATAGACCATCGATTCTTCCCGTCTGCCTTCGTCCAAAGCTGCCACGGCCTTGTCGCTTGCGGCCAAGTACCCTTGATAAAGTTTCTTCGCTTCTTGCAGCGTTGCTTTTTGCTGCTCCGTAATATCCTCGTACTCGTCCAGCTTTTGAAACAGCGCTTCGATTTTGCCTGCTTTCTCCTTCAACTCCTTGCGATACTCTTCATCGCCCGTGAGCACATAGCCGCGCTCGTCATTGTTTCGACCTGTGAGGGTAAACTGCATCTCGCGCAAATCGGTCAGGAACTCTCCGTCGTCGAGCATCTCCTCATAGGCAGATTTCAGTTGTTGCATATGAATGTACATATATGAGCCTGAGCTGAACATAACGGCCAAAATCAGGCTGAAAGCTAGAATGAATTTGGTTCTGATTTTCAAAAGAGTGCCTCCTCTTGTCGAAATGAATGTGATCATGTCGAAAATACTCGGATACCACCCTTTTTCTTTCCCTGTCCTTTTCCTCTTTAAACCAGGCTAAAAAAATATACGCATGTTTAGGGGCAAACGAAAAAGGCATCCTCGAAAACTAAGTTCCGAAGATGCCTCTGCGTCTATGTTTTACAAGCTTTTACAGCTTTTCAATAACTTTATCGATGATCCCGTACTCAAGCGCTTCGGCGGCGGACATGAAGTAGTCGCGGTCGGCATCCTTTTCGATCTGCTCAACCGACTTGCCTGTACGCTGGGCAATGATCGAGTAAAGCAGATTCCGATGCTTCATGATCCGCTCGGCAGCGATTTTAATATCGCTCGCCTGCCCCTGCGTGCCGCCCCATGGCTGGTGAATCATGACCTCTGCATTCGGCAGGGCGTAGCGTTTGCCGGGCGCTCCTGCCACCAGCAGCATCGCTCCCATCGAAGCAGCCATACCTGTGCAGATGGTGGATACGTCGGGCGCCACGAATTGCATGGTGTCGATGATCGCCATTCCCGCTGTCACCGAGCCGCCGGGGGAGTTGATGTACAAATGAATGTCTTTTTTCGGGTCCTCTGCCGCAAGAAACAGCAACTGGGCCACAATTGCATTTGCTACCTGATCATCAATGGCGCTGCCGAGAAAAATAATGCGATCTTTCAGCAGACGGGAGTAAATATCGTACGAACGCTCGCCATAACTCGTCTGCTCAACGACTACCGGAATCAAATTCATGCCAAACCCTCCTTTATATCCTTTAGGCTTTTAGGCTGCCATGCTCATACGTACGGACTGTGGCGGTACAGCCGCTGCCTTGCTTTTGCCAAACCCGGATGACACCTGAGTGATTACAGCAGGCTGGTCGCTCGAACCGATCGTCCACTCTGTCACTGCTGCTTCCCGTTCCACGTTGTTGCCGTTTGCCGGAAGCATGATGACGTTGTCTGCCTTCGGTTCGACCCGTCTTTCCCACACAACGACTGGTCTTGCTTTTACAGGCGCTGAAGCCTCTGCCTTCATGACGGCTCGCCTCCTTCTTTGGGATACACCGCGAGAATGACCTGATACGTCTCCTGTGCACTTGTCTTCGTCTGATACTTTTTGACGAGCTGATTGACGAGCTGCACGTATTCCTCGACAAAAGCTGCCCGCTGCTCCTCGCTGGCGAGGCGAATGCTCGTATCGAGCGTGGCACTCGGAATTTCTTTTTCCTGATCCGAGCGTTCCAGCAAAGCGAGGGCATC
The DNA here is from genome assembly GCF_029892995.1 of Brevibacillus sp. 1238. Classification (NCBI taxonomy): domain Bacteria; kingdom Bacillati; phylum Bacillota; class Bacilli; order Caryophanales; family Paenibacillaceae; genus Brevibacillus; species Brevibacillus sp. 1238. Next base: position 68,322 of record NZ_JARXWC010000013.1, read on the forward strand.
CCGCTTGATCCGCTCAGCCGTCTGGATCAAGTGCGACAAAGCTCCCTGATCCTTCATCTGCTGCACGGTGTCGTTAGCCCAGTTCAGCCCTTCGGAGAGCACGTACGTGCGAGCTATCGCCAAATACAGCACTTCAACCAGATTGCGGACCTGCCGACTCCCTACGCGCCTGACCAGCCCGACCTTTTCCAAAGCTTTCAGGTGATAATTCACCCGCTGTGGAATCTCGTTGATTCCCCGCGCTACTTCCGCCGCTGAAGCAGGCTCCGCCAATCGGCTCAAAATCTCGGCCCTGAGCGGATTCAACAACGCCATCGCCTGCTCGGGCGTTTCGACGATATACGTTTCCAGCTGTTCGTGCGCCACAACAACACCTCATGACATTAATCATTTACGTAAAAATAGTTTATTACGTGACAACTCGTTTGTCAAATGCTGGCCAAGCCCGAATTTGCTCGCAGACGAAAAAGCAGCTCCGTCCGTCAGCGAAGCTGCTTCCTTTTTTCGATCACACCTTACCTCACAGGTCACAGGTGTGCAACGATCTCCCCGTCATTCGGCACGAGGACGCGTTTTTGCAGTTTGTGCTCGCCCAAAAACTCGCGAAGCTCGCTGCGCGACAACAGGCAGTGATTCCACGTCTCCATGTGGGCTACCAGCACGTGACTATCCGGTGCGGCTGCCGCCACAGATGCTATGTCCTCTTTTGTCATCGTGATCGGATCGCCCGCCAAAAACCTTGCCGCCCCGGCGAACACGACGATGGCATCTGGCGAGAACCGTTGAATCGTCTGCCCTACCTCGTCGCACCAGATCGTATCTCCTGCCATGTACAAGGTCGGTTCGCCAGGGGCTTGCAGGACAAAACCGGAAACTGGCCCCATCGCTTTTCCGATCTCGCCTGTCCCGTGCTGCCCGGCTGTCCGATTCAGGCGAATCCCTTGCCAATCATGTTCGTCCTTGATGGCGGTAACCTGTGAAAATCCTTGTTGCAGCAGCATTTCCTCGTCTGGCTGCTGGCAGAACACAGGTAAATTCCGTGGCAACAGACTCATCGCTTTTTCGTCCAAATGATCGCGATGCGTATGGGTAATCACAATCGCGTCAACTCCTGCCAGCACTTCTTCCACAGAAAAAGGCAGGTCGACCAAAGGATTTGCCCGCTGATTCGGCGTGTTCGGTACAGCAGGCAGCTCCCCGGCATCGCTGAACATCGGGTCGATCAAAAACGTGCGGCCGCCGTAAGCCACTTTCAATGTGGCGTGTCTAACAAGTTGAATGTGCATCTCTTCACTGTCCTCCAGTCCCGATCGTATAATAGAAATGAGCTTGCTTTTATTGTAAAAAACAAACGCCTCTTCCCGCGAAACAAATACAGCGCCCCACTTTCACCGTGAAAGGAGATTTCCATGCCAGACCAAACCGACCTCGCCATTTTGGCCTTGCTGCGCCAAAACAGCCGCCTTTTGTGGAAAGACATCGGCGAACAGGTACATTTGAGCGGACAAGCCGTCGGCAACCGCATTCGCCGCCTGGAGGAACAAGGTATTATTACCGGCTACACTACACTCGTGGATGAAACAAAGCTGGCTCCGTCCCTCACTGCCATGGTCACCATGTTCATGAAGACGACCGATCACACGAGCTTTACTCGCTTCGTCACCTCCCGCAGCGAAGTTCTCGAAGCGCATCGCATCAGCGGAGAAGGCTGTTATACGATGAAAATCAACGTCCCTGACCAGTCCGCCCTCAACCGCTTTTTGGATGATCTCCTGCCCTTCGGCAACTATCGCGTCAACCTGTCTATCGGCAAAATCAAATAATCGGATCATTGGCAATGGAATCAATCCCCCTGCTTTTTAGGGTTGCTGGAATATGTGAACAGGAGTAGAATGATGGATACGAAAGGAGGAGGATCGCCGTGGAAGATATGCTGCTGCTGTTTTCACTGGATGATTTCTTCGCCTTGCTCGCCCTCTTTGTGGGTTGCTTCACCTCCGGCTTTTGCCTGAGACGTTGTGATCACCCGCAATTGCAGGCTTTTCGTTGGAGCACGAGTGACAGCTATCAACCCTCCATCAATCCTTGCTCGGTTGAAACTTATCCGATGGCAGCAAGGCAACCGCTGCGCTTCCGCATCATTCGGCGGATTCAGCACGCGAATGGCGACAAGGATACATACAGCTCCCTTTTTTTGGATCGCACGGCTTGAACCACATCCAAAAGGAGGTAGATCTTATGATCGCCAAATATATCGGAGAAGTTTTGTTGTTCGTTGTCGGTTTGCCTATCTTCGCTTACCAAACCGGAGAAAGCTTGCACGCTTTGGCAGACACATTCGCACAAATGTCCGATTTCGTTAACTGGAAATAAACATGTCCGCTAGTGGGCAACGATACAAAAAGACCTGGCCGTCCTGCGACAGTCAGGTCTTTTTCTGCGGAAAAAACCTCGGCGTATTTCGTAAACGCAGATGTGCCCGCATGCAGCAGCATCTTGTCCTTCAAAAAAAAGGAGCGCTTGGTCATGACCACTTGTGTTACTTGGTATGAATGCGGTCGCCTCGCGTTGTCGGCTGGGAAATGACCAGAAATTCCACGTCTGCGCTACTCTCGTTTTTCATCTGATGCTTGGCCCCCGGAGGTACTTCTACCCCTTCCTGGACGCCAATCTCATACCGAACGCCTTCTACTTCAAGTACGGCCTGTCCACAGAGCACGAAAAAAAATTGCCGGGAACGCTCATGATAATGGCGCACCTCCGCCGTATTGGCTGGCATTCGCTCAAAAATGACGCTCAAATCCTGGCCTTTGACCAGATGCCAACCGTCGCAATTGTCGCCCCACATGTAATGCTCGGCATTGTGCTTGCTCACTTTTAGCGTATCGTTTGCCTGTTCCGCCACTGACTTTCCCCCTGTTTTTTACTTTCCATGATGACATGCCCGCAGTCTTGCTGCCACTGTTTCTTTACTTTTTCTCCCCGTTATGTTAAAATGTAATTGTATCGCAAATGAATATTCGTTTCGTTTATGGAGGAGCCTGTCATCATAGGGTTCTTTTTGTCTTTTTTTAGCTGACAAAAAGAAAAACCCCTTGATTACGGGCTCTTTTTGTTTTTTTTCAAAAAGATAAAGGGGGAAACCACATGCTTATTTTTCAGCTGGCTGTCATCTTGATCGCCTCCAAAATCGCCGGTGACATCAGTGTGCGCCTGGGACAGCCGTCCGTTTTGGGGAAGTTGCTCATCGGTATCGTTCTCGGCCCTACTGTTCTCGGGCTTGTCACTGACACGGAAATTTTGAAAGAAATCAGCCAGATCGGGGTCATTCTGCTCATGTTCATCGCGGGTTTGGAAACCGATATAGACGAGTTCAAGCGCACCGCCAAATCCTCCACCAGTGTAGGTGTGGCGGGCATCATCGCCCCTCTGGCTCTCGGGTATGTAGCCGGAATCACGATGGGACTATCCTCGATCGAATCGGTCTTTTTGGGACTCTTGCTCTCCGCGACCAGCGTGAGTATTTCCGTCCAAACGCTGAAAGAACTGGGCAAGCTAAAATCACGGGAAGGCGCGACCATCATGGGTGCTGCTGTGATTGACGACGTTCTTGTCATTTTGGCCCTCGCCTTTTTGATGAGCTTTGCGGGCGGCGACGTCAACCTGGGAATGGTCGTTTTGAAAAAGGTCGCGTTTTTCGCCGCCGTCATTCTCCTGTCGTGGAAAGTGGTTCCATGGGTTCTGCGTAAATTCGCGCCTTTGCAAGTAACCGAATCCGTCATTTCCGCTGCCCTGATTATTTGTTTCCTGTTTGCCTACTTTGCCGAGTATACAGGTGTGGCCGCGATCATCGGCTCCTATATCGCTGGTGTGGCAATCAGCCTGACCACGTACAAGCAAGAAGTCACGCACAAGGTGGAAACGATCAGCTACGCGGTATTCGTTCCGGTCTTTTTCACCTCGATCGGGGTAACTGCGCAGTTTTCCGGTATTGTGGAAAATCTGTGGCTGATCGTCATCCTGAGTGTCATCGCCATTGTCTCCAAGCTCGTTGGCGGTGCCCTTGGCGCAAAAATGACCGGGTTCCCCTGGAAAAATTCAATGGCAATCGGAGCGGCCATGGTATCGCGGGGCGAAGTGGCGCTGATTATCGCCGCCATCGGGTTGGAAAACAATCTGCTGACAGACGATATGTTTGCCGTCTTGATCGTCGTTGTTCTTTTGACGACGATTGTTACCCCGCCGATGATGAAGTGGTTTTTTGCCGACAAGGACGGACAGGAAGAAAAGCTGTTGATGAAAAAGAATGCGTAACCACAAAAAACAGGCTGCTCCGCGTCACGCGACGCCGGGGCAGCTTTTTTCATCGGCAGACGTTTCTTTAACGAGTCGTTTCGGCTTATCATGAAGAAAAAAGGAGGGTGTCCCGCATGAAAGTCGTCATCGCTCCCGATTCTTTCAAAGGAAGTCTCACGGCCAAGCAAGCAGGTGAAGCGATTCGCGCAGGGGTACAACGCGCCTGCCCCCAAGCCGAAGTTGTCGTCTCGCCCATGGCAGACGGCGGCGAAGGAACCATGCAGTGCCTCGTTGATGCCACCAATGGCAAAGTTTTGACTGCGCAGGCCATGGACCCGCTCGGACGCACGATTGCAGCCCAGTTCGGCATTCTTGGCGACGGCGTGACCTGCGTCATCGAGCTTGCCTCAGCATCTGGTCTGTATCTCATCGCCAAAGACGAACGCAATCCGCTGCTCACTACTACATACGGCTTCGGCCAGCTGATTTTGGCGGGACTCGATCACGGGTGCCGACGCTTTATTCTCGGACTCGGCGGCAGCGCGACTAACGATGGCGGTGCCGGAATGCTGCAAGCGTTGGGCTACAGGCTGCTCGATGCAAACAATCAGCCGCTTGCTTTTGGCGGCGGCGAGCTTTCGCGGCTGTCGCATATCGACGACAGCGACAAAGACAAACGGCTGGATGCGTGCCAATTTGTCATCGCCTGCGATGTCGACAATCCGTTTGTCGGTCCAAACGGTGCTTCCCGCGTATTTGGCCCGCAAAAAGGCGCCACCCCGCAAATGGTTCTCGCACTGGACGAGCATTTGCGGCATTTTGCCGACGTGATCAAACAAACGACTGGCACCGCCATTCACGACTTGCCCGGGACAGGAGCGGCAGGCGGCGTGGCAGGGGCGCTTTTGGCTTTTCTCGGCGGCAAGCTGCAATCCGGGATTCAGATCGTCATGGAAACGACCCGGCTCGCTCTCGCCATGGACGGAGCCGATCTCGTCATCAGCGGAGAAGGCCAGGTCGATTTTCAAACAGCGCAAGGCAAGACACCATGGGGCGTAGCACAGCTCGCGCAGCAATGCGGCATTCCTGTCATCGTGCTGGCAGGCTCTGTCGGGGAAGGCATAGAAGCTTTGTACGAAAAAGGCGTTACCGCTGTCATCGGAATCACCAACAAGCCGATGACGCTGGATGAAGCCATGCAGAATGGCGCTTCCCTGTTGAAACAAGCCGCTGAGCAAGTCATGCGCGTCTACGCCTTGGGCAAAAACGGCTGAAACCGTCCGGCCCGTGGCTGGTTCACACTGTTTGCAACTTCCTTCCATCCTTCAGCAAAAAAGCCCTCCCTCGCCTGCGAAGGATCGGTCCGGAACTGACCTGATTTTCGCAGCATGAGAAAGGGCTTTTTTTCATGAAATGGGATGTGGCCGCTTGCGGTCAACAAACGGTCATGACCGCTTTGTTTACTTCGTCTCCCGGTGCAGCGTATGGCGTTTCAGGCGAGGCGAATATTTTTTCAGCTCCAGCCGCTCTGGATGCGTTCTTTTGTTTTTGGTCGTGATGTAGTTCCGATCTCCTGTTTCCGTACACTGCAAAGTAATGTTTACGCGCATGTGACGCTCCTCCTTTATCCTTTTACATCGACATCTCTACGACGGTGCTGGCTGTAGGCAACGGATCAGGGAGCATGCCCCAGTCCGACTCGTATTCCTCGTCCGTCAAGAGACAGGCATCGAGTTGCTCTGTCACCGCTGTCTGATCCAGCCCAATGCCGATGAACACCACCTCTGTCATCCTGTCGCCGTGATTCGGGTCCCAATTGTGCTGCCAATCCGTCTCTTCTGCAAGCACCGCCTGCTGTTCCTCTGGCGGCAGCGCTGCCGTCCAGTACCCGGCTGTTCCCACTTCAATGGACGGCCCTGCCTGACTGAGCGTCATCGCCAGATCATTTCGCGTTGCCAGCCAGAAAAAACCTTTGGCTCGCACGACCTCTTCCGGCCATTGCGCAAGCCATTCGCCAAATCGTTCCGGGTGAAAAGGTCGGCGCGCGCGGTAGACAAATGAAGAAATCCCGTACTCGTCAGTCTCCGGGGTGTGCTCCTCTTTTTGCAGCTCCGCAATCCAGCCCGCCGATTGGCTGGCAGCTTCGAAATCAAACAAGCCTGTATTCAAAATCTCGTGTGGATCGACCTGACCGCGTACGGAGCGAATCAAGCGCGCCTTTGGCTGCAATTTTCTCAGCACAGCTTCCAACTGCTCCAAATCCTCGGGAGCTACGCGATCGCACTTGTTCAAGATCAGCACGTCGCAAAACTCAATCTGATCCACCAGCAAATCGACCACTTCTCGCGTATCGTCCTCGCCCACAGCCTGATCCCTGTCCAACAAGCTTTCCCCCGAGGAAAAGTCATGCCAGAAACGGTAGGCATCCACCACTGTCACCATCGTGTCCAACCGGGTCAACAGCGACAAATTAATCCCGTTCTCCTCATCAACATATGTGAACGTTTGCGCGACCGGAACAGGCTCGCCGATCCCTGTCGATTCGATCAGTATGTAGTCATACCGTCCTTCGAGCGCCAACCGCTCCACTTCTGTCAGCAAATCTTCCCGCAAAGTGCAGCAAATGCAGCCGTTCGACATCTCCACGACCTTTTCATCTACGCGGGAAATGCCTCCCCCTTGCGCTACCAAAGCTCCATCCATATTCACTTCGCTAAGGTCGTTGACAATGATGGCGACGCGCAATCCGTCCCGGTTGTTCAAAACGTGATTGAGCAATGTCGTCTTCCCTGCTCCCAAGTAGCCGCTCAACACTGTTACCGGGATTCTTGTATCGTTCATCAGTTGCTCTCCTTTGTCTGTTTGTTTAACAAAACGTAATCATTACGATTTATGAATCATACTAAACCAACTGAAGTCGTCATGTCAACACAAAACGAAATAATTACGATTTAACGAACTCACCACGGTCCAAAACACGTCCTCTTTCTGTTCCTTTATTTGGTATAATCGAACTATGTCGCAGTCGAAAGTAGGAGCAAATGTGACTTTATACGGGTTTTACACGGATGAGTCAGGAAACAACGGCTTCAACGATATGAAAAACCAGCCGGTACTCTGCTATGCAGGCGTACTTGTTCCGATCCATCACCAAATCCACTTGCACCGTGAAGTGCAGAAAATAAAAGACAACCTGGAAAAAGATATAAAAGCAGCCATCCACGGGATACCCGCCGAGCAATTTCCGCACATCGATTTCTTCAAAAAGTTCGAGATACACGGAAAAGCGTTTATTGATGGCGAAAATTTTTACTATAATTTGTCAGATGCACAACGCTTCCGGGTCGTTGATGAATTGCTGTCTCTGGTGAAAGCTGCCGAGGTAAAAGTGGTGGCGGCCCTTGTCAACAAGCCGCTTTATCAGGCCAAGGCAAAAGAGACGAATCATAACCGGATGCACCTTCATGCGTATACGGAACTCGTGAAGTGCCTCTCAAACGAGATGAGTCATTCCGATTCTTACGCCTTCATCATCTGTGACGACGGCAAGCCTAGCGAACTCAACCATTTTCGTGACGCCTTGCGAAACCCGGCAAATCGCCGGGTGTACCCGGACCTTCAAATCAAATTGTCGCATGATACAAACGCAAACCTGATCCAGCTTGCCGACATGATCAACTTCATCACTTCCGTTTATTTTCGGGCGATCTACGGCTTTCCTCCGCGCAAACGGCACCAGGAGACCCTCTTCGCTCTTTACACCAGGCACCTGAAATCCAAGATCATCACATGGGAGTATAAATAAAAAGAGGAGAACGCACCCAACGTGCGAACTCCTCTTTTCGGTCGTACACAACGTGCGACCTGTTCCTACCCTATCCACAATCCGGCGCTTTTATGCCCAAAACAAATTAAGACACTCTGTTCATAGATCAAAAACTGAGCTACGCACAGAATGCCTTAATTTCATGTGGATTTAGTCGTACACAACGTGCGAGCAAATCCCTCGATTTCTATTGTATGCCTGGTTCCTTTTTTTGTCAAGGCTCATGAACAAGCAAGGAGAAGAGGATTTGCTCTTCTCCTTGCGCCAGTCGCTTTAGCGCAGTCTTTTCATCGCAACAGCTTCTCCATGCACGCCCATTACCGGCTGGTATACAGTGCGATTGTTCAACTGATCCTGCTCCACAACCGGACGAGGACGGTTCTCTTTCCAGGTGATCTGACTGTACACATTGCCTGCAGCCGTAGGCATGGTAACCAAAATGTCCTTCACCTGATCCTGATTGCCATCCGCGATCGCCAATTTTGGCAGCAATCCTTGATCGCGTTTGCCCACGGGGATGATCGTCTGTTGATGATCTTTTCCTTCCCGCACGACCAGCCGCAAATTTTTCGCTGTCTGGTTCATGGAGAAGCCCATTTTGTCTCCGATCAAAAGAATCTGGTCTTTTACCCCATCGCCCGTTACATCGGCATACTTGGTATCCAGTACATATGTACTGTCGCCCCGCATGCTAAAACCGCTATTAATCGAGACTTCCTGCGATGGCAAGTTGTCTTCGTCCGCTTTTTCCACCGTCAGTGACAGCAGTTGCGGCTTGTTGTCAACGACATTCCACACGCTGGTCGCCACTGCAACATAATCCTCGTTGTTGAATCCCCACATAATCTGTTTGCCCATCCAGCGCAGGTTGCCTTTGGCGTCGCGGAAAGGCACGAGTTCAACCAGCTTTTGCGTAAACCCGTCCATCGTCCTCAACAGCTTTCCGTCCGCTTGATAAATCCCTTTGTCCATATACTTCGTCTTGTTCGCGGACAAATCAATTGTCGTGACCGCTTTTGTGCGCAAGTTGGTCACCTTCGCCTGAAATCCAGCGGTAAACTGAACGGAAAACGGGATATCTTGCCCAGGCTGGAGCAGGACTACCGGAGCATATGCCTGCGTCTGGAAAGTGCTCGCATGAACCGGATCGGCTCCCACTCCTGATGCGATGAGAATCGCGCCGCTACATGCGATCGCTGCCATTGCCTTTTGCCATCGTTTCATAATTGTTCTCCTCCTCTGTAAATGGGCATGCTATTTCTTGCCAGATTATTACACCCGTGTATTTCCTTCCCTCTATACATCTCTAACGAGGGGGACAGGGTAAATGTTGCTAGTAAATAATTCCTAAGTTTTCTTGCTCGTTTTTACCGATTTGCAACAACTTTACAGAAGCGGCAAGCTACAATAGAGTCAAATGTGAAGCAGCTACAGAAAGGAACAATCACAATGAAAAAGGCTTGGCTCTTGTCTGCGGCATTCTGCGCTGCCTTGTTGAGCGGTTGCGGCCTGACAGATACTCCAAATGAATTGATGCGCGCCCCTTCGGCTGACGGCGACCAGAAATCGATCAATCAGGCCGTCATGCAATTTTTGCCTGCCGGTTCTCAACTGGCGGTCCCGCTGCACCCTGCGGAAGCAAGCGCTGTCTCCCTGCAAGACTTGAACGGAGACGGGGCTCCCGAGGTTGTCGCGTTTTACAAGTCAGATAAAACCGACTACGAGATCGGCGTGCTGGTGCTGACCCAAAAGCAGGGAAACTGGCAAAAGCTGACTTCTTTTACCGGGATCGGCAATGAGCTGGACTACGTTTCGTTCAACGACCTGACTGGCGACCATATCCCGGAGATGCTGATAGGACTGGGCGGCGGTGACGGCTTGAACAAAGAACTGTCCGTCTTTTCGATCGCCGATGACAAGACCCGGGAACTGATGAAGCAGTCGTATTCGGTAATGGCGGTTGGCGACCTGAACGGAGATCAACAACCCGAGCTTGCCCTGGTCATGCACGATCACACCAACTTCACCTCCAAAGCAGAGCTGTTCGGCGCAAAAGACGGGAAAATTACCAAACTGACTGAGATCGCGCTCGACGGCTACGTAAACGGATACGAACAGGCGATTATCGGCAAAGCATCGCCTACGCGCAATGCGCTGTTTATCGAATCGGGTGTCGGCGCACATTCCTCTGCCACCGACCTGCTGCTCTGGGAAAATGGCGAGCTGCGCAATCCGCTGGCTAAAGTAGAGGGAGAAATGGATTTGACCTTCAAGGCTTATTCTTTGTACAGTGAGGATATTAACGGGGATGGAATTATTGAGGTCGGCACGATGATTCAGCCGCTTGGGACGGAAGATATGGCGATGGCCGAAATTCCTTGGATCTCCTCCTACTTTCAATGGGATGGAAAAACGGGGCTGAAACACGTGGAGGATCACTACCAGAACTTTGCCCAGGGCATCGATCTGAAAATTCCCGATAAATGGCGGGACAAATACTCACTCGCGACCCTCCCCAGCTCCAATTCGTTCACGATGCGCTTTTTCTACTACGGAGAAAACGGGAAAAATAAAGCCGAGCTTTTGACTCTCCAAAGCGTTCCGCAAACCGAGTGGAGCAAATTCGAGAACGGACTCAAGCAGAAGCAAGTTCCTTACGTCCTGCTGAAAGAAGAGGGCAAGCAAGTTTTGATCGCGATTCTGCCGCAAGCAGCACCTAACCTCGGCAAGTCTGCCATGCAGGAGTACCGTGCCATGCAGCTCACTGCCGACGAAATACGCCAGCTCTACAAGCCTTTATCCATTCCGTGATAAAGGCCAGCGCTGTTTACCCGTCCATCGTCCATGGATAGCTGAAAAAGTCGAAATCAGATCAAGGGGATTTGCCTTATGAAGGTTTTATTGCTGGAAGATGAAAAATCGATCCGCGATTTTGTGCGCATCAATCTGAAACGCGAAGGCTGGGAAGTCATCGAGGCAACCACCGGAGAAGAAGCACTGGAGATCGCAGACGCCAATACCGATATCGAGATTGCCATTCTCGACGTCATGCTGCCTGGCATCGACGGCTTTGAAGTATGCGGGCATCTGCGCAAAAAATATCCGCGGCTGGGCATCATCATGCTCACCGCCAAAAGTCAGGAGCTGGACAAAGTAATGGGGCTGGAGTTCGGCGCCGACGACTATGTGTCCAAGCCGTTCAGTCCCGCAGAGCTGTTGGCTCGCGTCAAGGCGCTGCACCGCAGGCTCGCTCCTGTTCCCGCAGCTGTTGAAGACAAAAACGTCATTGATATTGCCCCGTTCACCTTGCTGCTCGATGAGCGGAAGCTGACGAAAAAGGACCAGGAAATTGTCCTGACCCCGAAAGAGTTCGCGATTATCAAGCTGTTGGCCGAGAACGCGAACAAAGCAATCAGCCGCGATGAGATTTTGACCAACGTCTGGGGCCAGTTTTTCGTCGGCGACTTGAAGATCGTCGACGTGAACATGCGGAGAATCCGGCAAAAAATTGAGGATGATCCTGCTCACCCGACTTTCCTGGAAACGGTTTGGGGATACGGGTACCTGTGGCGAAAGGATGCTCCTCATGAAAGGAATTAAAAGCAGGCTTGTCCTCTACTTCGGCATGATCCTGCTTTTGATTGTGTTGTTGCTGGAAGGCCTGTTTTATTGGGCTGTCCACACTTACTACTTCGGGACAGCGACCGAAGCATTGGAAACACGCAGCACGACATTCACCAATTTTATCAACAAATACGCTACCGGCTACCGCCTAAAGGATAAAGCTCGTTATATTTTGGAGAACATATCCAGTCAAGAGTATGCCAAAATCGAGGTTCTCGACCTGAATGGCAAAGTCATCCTCAACTCTTACGGGTTCCAGACAGGAGAGCTGATCCAGACTTCCGACGTCACAGATGCCATTCGCGGGCAAAAAGGACTGTTTGTCGGCAGAAGCCCGCAATCCCGCGAGCGGGTAATTGCCATCTCCAATCCGCTTACCTTTGCTTCTGAATACGTCGGCGTGCTGCGCTACACGATCTCCGCCGAGCCTTTATATCAGGCGGTTAATCGCATTGCCCTCTACGGGCTGAGTGTTGGGGCGGGCGTAGTTTTGCTGGCTTTTGCTCTCAGCCTGCTCATGGCAAAACGAATCGTCGACCCGATCGAAGAGCTGACCAACGCCGCGAAGCAAATGGCCGAGGGCAATTTCACCGCCCGCGCCCCCAAACGCTACGATGACGAGGTAGGAACGCTCGCCGATACATTCAACTACATGGCAGCGGAGATCGGCAAAAACGAGAAGCTGAAAAACGACTTTATCTCCTCCGTCTCCCACGAGCTGCGCACGCCGCTCACTTCGATAAAGGGCTGGGGGGAAACGCTCATTTCTGGCGGCTTGGAGGAGCCGGAGGAAACGATGCTCGGCCTTGAAGTCATCTCCAAGGAAACGGATCGGCTCATCGGCCTGGTAGAAGAACTGCTCGACTTTTCCAAGTTTCAGTCCGGCGAGATGAAGCTTTCCCGCGAACGGATGGACTTGCGCGAGATTTTGGACGATATGCATGTGCAATTCGCCATCCGCTCTCAGGAGAAGCAAATCGATTTTCAACTCGACCTGCCCGCTTCTCCGCTGATCGTCATGGGCGATCCAAACAGGTTGAAGCAAGTGTTTGTCAATCTGCTGGACAACGCCTTCAAATTCACGCCAAAAGGCGGCACGATATGCGTAGCGGCAACGGCCTCGGAAGACAGGCTGACGGTCACCGTAACGGATAGCGGAGAGGGCATCCATCCGAACGATTTGCCGCATGTCACGGAAAAGTTTTTCAAAGGCACCTCCAAGCTGTCTGGAAGCGGCCTGGGGCTTGCGATCTGCAAGGAGATCATTCAACTCCACACAGGTCGATTCCTGGTCAGCAGCGAGCAAGGGCGCGGCACTTCCATCATGGTTGATTTGCCTCTGGCCCCTCCCCTTGCCGGACTTGCCGGAAGCGCGTCGACGGTGGAACGAACGGAGTGAAAACGGCAATCGCTTACTTCCTCGACGTACACACCCGGCACGGAGGTTTTGCCTCGCCGATCGGTTTTGATTCTACCTGCAATTGTACTCTCGCTTCCCAAAAGCTGTCCGAACAGCGCAGCCTGCTTGAATGCGAAGGTTGCGCAGCAAAAAGCTGTCCGATATCGCCAGGCACATGCATCGCTAATAAAACACGTGTTTATACCATACAAAAAGGCAGCGCTGTCCCATGACTTTTTCCTGTCCGGGACAGCCGCTGCCTTTTTCCTTGCTTGCCTTGGCACATGCACATGCGCTGCCTGTTCCGCTCGTTCCCTGTGCCATTTTTCCTTGGTGTTTACAGTTACACGCTACACTCGCACCAGCTCCGGTTTTTTGCCTTGCAACGGATTCGTCTGCTCCACCGCGTAGCCCACATTCAGCACCAGCCCTTCTTGCAGAGCTGGCCCAATGATTTGCAAGCCTACCGGCATTCCGCTCTTCAGCCCACACGGAACCGTCAAAGCGGGCAGTCCGGTGAGATTGCTCGGCCCGGTAAAGCGAATGATCTGATTGATCAAGTCGACCTGCTCACCATTCAAGTCAGCGAACGCCTCTCCGATATTAGGCGCAATAATCGGCAAAGTCGGGGCGATGATCACATTCACCTTTTCAAAAGCCTTGCGGAAGTCGCGCTTGATTTGGCGGCGAAGCTGCTGCGCCTGCAAGTATTCGACCGCAGACGGAAGCTCTCCCAGCTCAAACAACAGGCGGATATCGCTGCCAAAGTCGTCCGGCCGCTTCAGCAAATTGCGATGATGGATGGTAGCGGCCTCTGACAAAATCGTAATCATCTCTGCGTACTCCGCGTAGGCAAGTGCCGGAATCTCGACCACCTCCACTCTGGCGCCTTGATCTGCGAGTGCCTGGATCGCCTTCCTCACCAGCCGCTCCACTTCCGTATCCACCTGCTTGAAGAAATAGTCCTCGTTCACCCCGATCACCAGCTTGCTCACATCGCCAGTCAGCTCAGCCATGTATGTAGCAACAGGCGCATTTACAGATGTCGGATCGTTTGGATCGTAGCCTGCAATGATTTCCAGCAAGCCTGCCGCATCCTTCACTGTTTTCGTCATCGGGCCGATATGGTCAAGCGACCAGGAGAGCGGAAAGCAGCCGTATTTGCTTACCCTGCCGTGCGTCGGCTTCAACCCGACAATCCCGCAAGCAGAAGACGGAATGCGAATGGAGCCAGCCGTATCCGTGCCAAGCGAAGCGACGCACATATCCGCTGCCACTGCTGCTCCCGAGCCGCCGCTTGAACCGCCTGGGATTTTATCCGGGTTCCACGGGTTCCGGCACGCGCCGTAATGCGGATTGTTGTTCGTAATCCCCCACGCGTATTCATGCATGTTCAGCTTTCCGGTAAAGACAGCCCCGGCTTCCCGCAGCTTGGCAATAATCGTCGCATCGTAATCCGGAACAAAATGCTGATGAATTTTCGATGCCATCGTCGTCACTTCATTTTGAAAGTACAAGTTGTCCTTGATCCCCATTGGAATCCCGTGATACATCCCGCGATACCCGCCGGAAGCAATCTCCGCATCTGCTTTTGCGGCCGCTTTCTCAGCCGCTTCTCTCGTAATGGACAAATACGCATTGATCGTCGGATTCAACGCTTCGGCGTGATCCAAAACAGCCCTCGTCAGTTCCAGCGAGGAGACATCCCGCTTTTCCAGCAGGCCAGCCAGCTCTTCTGCCGACTTGCCGATCAACTCTTTACTCAAAATGGTCACCCCCCGGGATATTTCGCAATGCGATATCGTGATCATCCAGCAAAGCCGCTTCTGTCTCTTGCTTCAAACTGACGATCCCCCGCCATCTCATCTCCAGTTCATCGAGATGCTCCTTGGGCACCCTCACGCCTTTTGTTTCCAGACTATCGAGAATGAACAATTTCAAAGCCATTCCCCTCCTTCCTTTTGCGCTTTTCTTATCGCAACTCTTATGCCAATCAAAAACAGAGGCAGGACAAGCATTTGCCGCGAAGAATCTGTTTCATTAACAGACTTCCACGCGTAATTTTCTGATTTTTCTATACAAAACTCGCGGCAAACACGCTCTTTCTCATTTTGAGACTGGTTTTCGCAAATCAAGACATGAAACGAGGGGATATTGTGCGCATCCAAATCGGCTTGCTTTTTTCCTTGACGGGAACTACCTCGCTCACCGAAAAAGGGCAATGCGATGCTGCCAGGTTCGCCATCGAGGAATACAATCGCGCTTCCTGCCAAGTCGAAGCTGTCATAGCGGATATTGGCTCCGATCCGCGAAAAGGGGCACAAGCAGCGGAAAAGCTGGCCCGGCAAGGAGTTCGCATCTTCGTAGGCTGCTACACGTCGACCTGCCGCCAAGCCATCCTCCCTGTGCTGGAAGCATACCATTGCCTGCTTGTTTATCCGACGTTATACGAGGGGAAGGAGTGCCACCCAAACGTCATCTACACCGGGGAGCTGCCGAACCAGCAAATTCATACGCTGCTGGACTATATGACCAGCCATTACGGCAAGCGCGTCTACTGCATCGGCACTGATTACTACTATCCGCGCGAAACGCATCGGCAGGTGCATTCCTTTTTGGCGCAACGCAATGGCATGGTTGTAAAAGAGCATTACGTGCCGTTCGGACACCAGCATTTTCACGATGTCTTGTCCGATATCGCCGAAGAACAGCCGGATGCCGTCTTTTCCACGCTGGTCGGGAAAAGCATCGCGCCCTTTTACCGGGATTTTCACCGCATGGCGGCTCCGCGAAAAAAGATTCCCATTTTCAGTCCGATCACAAAAGAGACGGAACTGGCTGCAATCGGCACGCCATACCGCGCGGGTCATTACAGCTCCGCCAGCTATTTTCAGTCGCTGCCTGGCGAGGACAACAAAGCGTTCATCGCTACTTTCCAGCGGTTTCTCGGGGAAAAGCGCCCGATTTCCTCTGTCATGTACAACACGTACCTGGGAACCAAGCTCATCCTGGAAAGCTTGCTGGACACAAAAAGCATTAGCCACCGGGACATTGTGAAGCAGATCAAGGGCCGCACATTCCCGACCGTATGCGGCCCGATGGCGCTGGACACCTCTGATCGCCATCTGTCCAGACCCGTCAAAATCGGCAAATCGCTCCCCAACGGACAATTCGAGATCGTGTGGGATTCCAAGCGCAGCATCTCGCCTGCTCCCTTCCTGACAGATACGAAGCTTCCTGGCGCTTTGCCTGAAACGGTCTTGAACGGTTGGAGCCGAATCAGCGACGAAGCGCTTATCGTGGCCACCACGGACGGCTTGATCGTCTACATGAGCGAGCAGGCATCTGCTTTGACGCAGCTCTCCCCTGGTCAAACGGTGGCAAAAAACAACTGGGCTGACCTCTCTTCCCGCTATGAGGTGACATGCTCCGAGCAAGCGCCTTATCTTTTTTACTTGTTGAAAGCGAAAGCAAGCGCAACACCCACCGTTCAGCTTGCCAGTCCTGCCGCTTCCTTTGGCCGCGTGCGAACATCCCATCCCGGCTACCAAGCGGAGCTGAATGTCGCTCGTCTGGCGGCGGAATCGCAAGCCAATGTGCTTATTTTGGGCGAAACGGGAACAGGCAAGGAAGTTTTGGCCGAAGCGATTCACCGGGAAAGCGAGCGCCGCCACGGTCCTTTTCTTGCGATAAACGCTGCCTCGCTGCCGCGGGATTTGATCGCCAGCGAGCTGTTCGGGTTTGTCGACGGGGCATTTACAGGAGCAAAAAAGGGCGGGGCGATCGGCAAATTTGAGGCGGCCAACAACGGAACGATTTTTCTCGACGAAATTGGCGACATGCCGCTTGACTTGCAGGCTGTCCTGCTTCGCGTCATCGAATCGAGAAAGATCGTCCGCCTTGGCGATACAAAGGAACGAGCCATAAACGTCCGCATCATCGCCGCCACCAACCGCAATCTGCTGCAAGCCGTGGCGAATGGCGATACGTTCCGGGCCGATTTGTTTTACCGTTTGAACGTGCTGTCCATCACCATTCCGCCGCTGCGCGAGCGCAGCGAAGATATCCGGCAGCTCGCCCAGCAATTCCTGCACGACTTGTGTGCCCTTTACGGCAACGGGCCACATCTCATCGAAAAGGCAGCCTGGAATGCCCTCTTAGGCTACCAGTGGCCGGGAAATGTACGCGAGCTGCGCAATGTCGTGGAACGGGCTTTTTTGTTAGCCAAAAGAGCAGGCGAACCGATTCGCCCGGAACACTTGCCCAGCCAGATTCGCGAAGATGTTCCCCTCCCGTCCGCTTCTCCTTTTTCCTTGAAAAAGCTGGAGCAAAAAGTGATCGAAGAAGCCCTGCAAAAATCGCCCAACGTGGAAGCGGCCGCGCAAATGCTCGGTATCGCCCGCAGCACCTTGTATCGAAAAATAAAAGAAAGCACAAAAAAACTGCCGGAAAATCCGGCAGCCTGGGAACGCTAAAGTAAACATTTAGAAGCTGTTCGTGATCACGAGTTCATCCAATCCGAAGCGGGCAGTTGGGTACGCCTGCACACTCGCTGTTCCGATGGTGAGCATCAAGGTCGGCAAATAACGCGATGGGATGTTCAGCTCTTTGATCAGCGCATCGCGGTTGTATCCGCCCATTGGGCATGTGTCATAGCCTTTTGCTTTTGCTGCCAGCATGAGCTGCATAGCGGCATAGGAAGAGTTGCGGATGGCCTCGTCACGGGCGATCTCAGGGTTGTTTTTGTAAGCCCCTTCGATTTGTCCGATCAAGGTGTCGCGTACTTCCTGGGTGACATAGCCTTTTTCCAGCGCGGCGTCATAAATCGTATAGGCGGACTTGTTTGCTTCCAAATCGCCCAGGATGATGATGGTCGCGTAAGCATCCACAACCTGCTGCTGACCGTAAGCGATTGGCAGCAGCTTTTCCTTGATCGCCGGGTCGGTTACGACGAGAAAACGCCAATGTTGCAAATTCCAGGAAGACGGAGCGCTGGCTGCGAGACGCAAAATTTCATTCAGCTCTCCTTGGGGAATCGTTGCATTCGGATCGTATTTGCGTACGCTGTGGCGTGCTTCCATCACCTGTTCAGCGGTCATTTTCAATTCTGTGTTCATACTCATTCTCCTCTCAGTATTGAAATACCCTTGTTGAAGTATATAACTTACTTTAATATAGTTACAAACATTATTCAATCATTTTTTCTTACGCTTTACCGCTTTTCATCCCCTATTGTTTGGAGGCGCTTCGTTTGAAATACACGGATAACATTGTCATCGTCACTGGCGGCGGTCAAGGCATCGGTTTGGCTGTCGCCTCCATGTACGCAGCTCACGGCGCTCACGTCGTCATCGCGGAGCAAAATCCCGCAGCAGGCGAAGCCGCTGTCGAAAAAATAAACGCTGCCCGAGATACTCCCGGAACGGCTTTATTTGTCCAAACAGACGTAAGCTCGCCCGAGCAGATCGAGCAACTGATGCAAACAGTCGACTCCCGCTGGGGGCGTCTCGATGTGCTGATCAACAACGCTGGCCTGTCCGTCTGGGAATCGCCTTACGACTTGGCCGTCGACGCATGGGATCGCATCTTGAACACCAACCTGCGCAGCGTCTTTCTCGCTTCGCGGGAAGCAGCCAAAATCATGCGTCGCAACGGCGGCGGCGCCATCGTCAACCTCGCTTCTACAAGAGCGCATATGTCCGAGCCGCACTCCGAGGCATACGCCGCTTCCAAAGGGGGCATTCTCGCACTCACCCACGCTTTGGGCGTGTCGCTTGGACCTGACGGAATACGCGTGAACGCCATATCACCGGGCTGGATCGAAAATGGCGATTACTCCGCCCTGCGCCCGCAGGATCATGCGCAGCACCCGGCGGGACGGGTCGGCACTCCCGACGATATCGCTCGTGCCTGCCTCTTCTTGACGAGCAAGGACAACGACTTCATTACCGGCACAGAGCTTGTCATCGATGGAGGCATGACGCGCAAAATGATTTACGAGCCATAAAGCTAAACCAATGCCCCTCCTCCTGAATACTTTGTGGGTAACAAGAGATAAAGGAGGAGTTCGATGTCTTTTGAAGAGGAAGACCTCAGGCTGCTTGCCCTCTGGCTGTTGGCGATCGGTTATTTGATTCTCGCCTTCACTGAGTTCGCCGCCCTTGGATATTGGTAAATAAGCAAAAAAGAGCCGCCCCCCTGCACGGGAAGCGGCTCTTTGTCTTTGCCTTTGTATCACTACCAGGTTCGGAACGGAGGCGAGCCTGGCGCCTGATGCTGGATTTGCTCCATAATCGGGTAACCGTAGGCCAGAATGATCAGGAATGCAACCAGTCCGACCCATACAGGCCAACGCTCCAAAATGCGGGGAACTTCTTGCTTCGTTTCGGTTTCGGCAATCGGATATTCCGTATTGCCTTTTGGCGCGTAGAACGTCAAGTACAGCAAAATGAGGATCAGCAGAACCGCCGACACAAACAGCAGTCCTCCACCAAAAGCCATGACGCGTTGGTAGTCCATCCAGCCGAGAGCGGTCGGATGATCCATGTACGTCGTATAGTCTGTGCGGCGCGGCGCTCCTTGCAGCCCCATCGTATGCATCGCAAGCGACATCAGAAACATCCCGACAGCCCAGAATACCGTCTGCACCATACCCATCCGGTTGGCTATTTTGGTCAGTTTGCGTCCGGTCAAGGCAGGGATCAGCCAGAAGCTGACTCCGAAGAACGTGAGGGCAACTGCCGCCCCGACCGTGATGTGAAAGTGTCCCGTTACCCAAATCGTATTGTGAATAACCGCGTTGATCTGGTTACTTGCGTTAATGATTCCGCCCGCTCCCCCAGGAATGAAGAACAGCATTCCGACAAATGGAGCGAAGAAGCGAACGTCAGTCCAAGGCAATTTTTTGAGCCAGCCGAACAGGCCGCTTCCGCCTTTTTTGCGTCCCGTCGTCTCGAAGACAGCGAACATCGAAAAGGCGGTCATCAGCGAAGGAATAACGACAATCAAGGTCAATACAACGTGAATCATTTTCCAGCCTGCGGAAATTCCCGGCTCCATCAACTGGTGGTGGAAACCGACCGGAATCGAGAACAGCAACAGACAGATGAACGCAAGACGGCTTAACGAATCACTGAACACATGTCCGCCGATAATTCGCGGGATGCATACATACCAAGCCATGTAAGCAGGCATCAGCCAGAAGTACACAAGCGGGTGGCCGAAAAACCAGAACAGCGTACGGCTGAGCATGATATTGATCGTCGGCACCAGTCCGAGTGACCACGGAATGAGTTGGAACAGTACCTCTACAGCTACCGGGAGAGTAGCGATAATCCACATGACGTATGTGGTAACTCCCATGAACACGAACAGCGGAGACATTTTACCCGGATTTTCTTTTTTCCATTTGCGATAGCTGGCAAAAACCCCGAAGCCAGCCAGCCAGCTGCCCACGACGAGCAGGGCCGAACCGATGTAAAAGTATGGAGAAGCTTTTAACGGTGCGTAAAACGTGTACAAGACCGAAGCTTCGTTCATCACGATCGTGACGACCGCCATCAGCGTTCCCGTCACCATGAGAATCCAGCCTGCCCAACCAAATTTCAGCGCTGCTCCGTGCAAGGAGCCGCCTGTCGTTCGGGCAACACCTGAGAAAATAAAGCCGACGATAAAGAACGTGGTAAAAATGAGTGCCATCAATACGCCATGAGCCGTTAAAATTTGATAGTAGTTCGTCCAGCTTGGCAGCTCAATAATACCGCCGCGAACCATCCCTTGGAGCATACCTGCCAATGCTGCCAGCCCAAAAGCCGCATACGCCACCCAGACATAAGCCAGACTCAGTGTGGCTGCAGAACGCTGTATCGGAGTGTGAGGAATTGCTTCATCCAATTTTCTTGCGATGACCATTAAGGTTCACCTACCTTTATTTCACAATAATTGTGGTTGCCATCACCTGATGGCCTGCGCCACAGTATTCGTTGCAAAGGATCAGGTATTCACCTGGCTTGTCAAACGTATGGGTAGCTGAGCTGATGTGCCCTGGCAAAACCATGAAGTTGATGTTTGTTTCCGGAATCTGGAAGCCGTGAACAACGTCCGGACTTGTTACATGAAAATTGATGGTGGAGCCCGCCGGAACCTCCATCTTTGTCGGTGAGAAACCAAAGGCAAACGCCGTCATGTAAGCGTCGTACTCCTTGTCTCCCACTTGCTTCAAGCCTGGTTTATCAAAGGGAGGAGTCTCCATCACTTTTTCCGGATCGATCATTTCCATATTGCTTGGCGGAGCCATCCCCATCGCAAACGCGTTGACACACAACAACACGATAAACAGCGCCAATCCGCCTGCACCAAGCATCAGCCATATTTTTTCATAACGGTGCAAATGCATACGTATCCTCCTTCTCTTCCTCTATTACGCCCGTTCCAGGAAAAGCCCGAATACACCTAGCCAGCCAACGAGAATGATGCCTCCCACAATTAGCACAGCAGCAAACGTTCCTTTGAGCTCTTCTTTCTCTGGTTGTGTCTTTTTTTCTTTTGACTTTTTGTTTTGCTCCAATTTGTCGATTTGCGTCTCCATCGCACTTTTCTCCTTTCTGTGTGCCGCGCAGGCGCATCACATCTATCACGCCTTCATTCTACCCTTGGGACCAGTTGGAAGTAATTCGGGGAAATCCCCTAAAATGGTCCGGGAAAATCCCCATTCTGACTCATTTACGACACAATTCCGACATAATATCCGCCACATTTTCGACAAAAAAGCCGACTGCTGCAAGAGCAATCGGCTTTGGGGCACGTTTAGCGATATTTGACTGTAATGATTTTTCCCGTAGTGGCGTCAATAAAGCGGTAGCTGTTCTTCTCTTTTGTCTGGTAGATCAACTGCGGTTCAGGCGCCCGCTGTCCTTCGTATTGGTCCCAGTAATAGTTCAGTTCCAGCTCTACTTCCTGCTGATACGCTTCTTTGGCTTCTTGCTCGCTCACGATCTTGCCCGCGTCTGGCAAAACGATGCCCGGCTGGATCGGATGAAGGTTCAGCCCTGCGATCGCCCCCGTCTCCTTGTTTATCTCCACTCCATAAAATTCGTCTGACACAGGAATCCCGTTGCGTTTGCCCTGGAAGTGGAACGAATACTCCTGAGGTTCGTCCTGTTTATGCAGCTTGCTCTTGTCTACCCAATCGGGGATTTCCGCTTCATCCGTTCGCACGAAAAGCGTCAGCTCGGCAAGCGATGGATCAACATACGGTTCCAATGCTGCAATCGCCTTTTTCTTTGCTTCCTCAATGCTGATTGTCTTCCCCTGTTTCCGCCCGTCCGGCAAATGCAGATTGAAACCGATCAGGCGGTCACTCACAGCGTCAGTCGTAATCGAAATGCTGTCAAAGGACGAGGCACTCTTGCCGGAAAAGTTCAACCAATGATACGATTCGATTTGCTGAAGTCCATCTGTCAAGTTTTCCTTATGATCATCGTATTCAAAGTCAGCACCTGCGACATCAATGCCAAACTGCTCCTTCAGCCATTGCTCGCCCTCTGCTTTGGATGCGATTTTGACAGACTTCCCTCCGCCTTTCACTCGCACGCTTTGTTGCTCCGGTATTTTGTCCTCTCCCACTACCTTGCCTGTCACGGCGTCAATTCCGAATGGCTCGTTAGCCTGATAAATCAGCATCGGCTTTTTCTCGGACGGTCTTCCCGGCCCGGCATACGCTGTCGGTTGTTCAGCAACGTACTCCAGCTGCATTTTCAACTGCTCCTGATACAGCTGCTTCGCTTTGTCCGGCGAGATCGCTTTTTCTGGGGCGGGCCACTTGGCCTCGTCAGGCTGAATTTGGCGGTAAGCGTCGTAGCGAACAATATGTCCGGCATGGTCAACAGATACAACGAGAGAGTAGTCGTTCAGCGGAATCTCATTGATCAGGGTTTGGTAATAGACGCTCGACCTCGCCCACTCGATCATTTTGCCTGTTTCTCCGCTCCCCCTTCCGGCCTTCCCTCTGCCCATTGCCTGCGACTGTTTCAGAGAACTGGTTTCTTTTCCGAGCCATTTGTGCAGAAATTCGTCCGCTTTTTCGCGTGCCAGCTTTTCGTCCGGATAATTGGCTGACGCCCAGTCCGGATTGCGAATATCCAGGAAAAGCAGTCGCCCTGTCTGCGCATCCAGTTCAATCGAGGCAGTCGCATATTCGGTGCGATTTTTTTCTGCCCCTGTCTCTGGCCTGTTTGTCAGCATCACGTTCCAGACCGGATTCGGGTAGTCGCGGAAGTTGTTTTCTTTCAAAAACTTCTCTTCCAGGCGAAGTGTCTTTAATTCCGGCATCTGCTCGAACAGCTTGTCCAACGAGCTTTGCACTTCTTTTGAAATTTCACTCTTTTTCGCCTGTTGTTCTTTTGCTATATTGGCTGCTTCTGCCCGCGAAGTTTCCGTCCACATTGGCGTTGCAGCCAGCAAGCATGCCGCCACAATCGTCATGACCGACTGATTGATTCTTTTCATCTCGCGCCTCCAAAGTAACTGGATTATTTTTACACATAAGTAATGACGAGACGAACGGGCACATGGTTACATAATATTCCATTCCTGTCCAAAATCTTCGGAATAAAAAACACGCCCTCAAACAGCTGCAAGGACGTGATGAAAGCATTCGGTCTGGTTTACTCAAAGTCGAGCCAGCCTTTTTTGATCGCATACCGCACCAGATCAGGCCGCGTGCGCAAGTGCAGCTTTTCCATGATATGCGCCTTGTGCGACTCGACCGTCTTCACGGAAACGGTGAGCTGCTCCGCGATTTCTTTGTTGCTGAAACCTTTGGCGATCAGCACGAGCACTTCTTTTTCGCGCTCGGTCAAAATCTCGTACTTCGCCTGTTCCTCGCCGTTTTTGACCATCTGCAAAAATTCCTCAATCAGCGATTTCGTGGCCGATGGATACAAATAAGCCATACCGCTGTTGACGGAACGAATGGCAGCGATCAGATCGAGGTCAGGGGCGCTTTTCAAAATATATCCGGCAGCTCCGGCCTGCAGGACACGAAACAAATACTCCTCGTCGTCGTGCATCGTCAAAACGAGCACCTGTATGTCCGGTGCTGCTTCCTTCAGTCTCGCTGTTGCCGTCAAGCCGTTCTCCCCTGGCGGCATGCTCAAATCCATCAACACCACGTTCGGGCGGATTTCCAGCGCTTTTTCGCAAGCTTCCTTGCCGTCAGCTGCATAGCCGACAACATCCATGTCCTCCTGGGCATTGATCAGCATTCCCAGCCCGGACCGTACAATCGCGTGATCGTCAGCGATCAGCACGCGAATGGTCATCCAAAATCCCCTCCTTTGGCAACGGAACGCGGACAATGACTGTCGTTCCTTCTTGCGGTGCCGAACGAATATCGACGGTACCGCCAAGCAGTTGCGCCCGTTCCTTCATCCCGAACACGCCAAGTCCTTTGCCGACACTCAACGTCTTCTCCACTTCAAAACCGATGCCGTCGTCCACGATGGTCACGACGACTTCTTTTTCCCGATTTTCGAACATGATCGCCAGCTGGCTTGCCTGCGCGTACTTGGCGGTGTTGGTCATGGCTTCTTGAACGATCCGGTACAACGCGGTTTCCATCGCGGCCGAATACCTCCGCTTCTCGCCTTGTACGTGCAATTCGACTTGTATGTGAAAAGTCTTTTCCACTCGTTTCATCAAAGAGCGCAACGCGGGCAAAAGTCCGAGATCATCGAGAGCAGACGGGCGCAGCTCCAAAGCCATGCGCTTGACTTCCTCCATCGCCTTGGATGTCATGTTCACCAGCTCTGTAACGTGCTGCATGACCTGTTCTCCGGGATTTCCCTGCCTGACCACGTTCAGTCCGACCAAAATGCTGTAAAGCGCCTGCCCTACGCCGTCGTGCAGCTCGCGAGCAATGCGCTTCCGCTCTTCTTCCTGCGCCTGAATCGCAAAATGAGTCAGCTTGTGCTGATAACGCTCTTTTTCCACACGCTGTTGAGCTGACATGTCACGCAAGATCATCACCAGCTTGCCACTTGAGTCGTCGGGCAGTCGGGCTGAGCTGGCTGCCACAGGATGTTCGTGTCCGTCTTTTGTACGGAGCCGCATTTCAAAAGACGGCATTTGCACCCGCTTGAAAAAGCAATCGGTGCAACTCGTCTCCTCCGTACAGGTTGCCATGCCCAAGCAAAGCTCGCAAATGTGCTTTTCCCGGACCAGCTCTTCTTCTGTCCAGCCTGACATTTGTGCCAGCGCTGCGTTGGCCTTGACAATCCGTCCCTCATGGTCGATCACCAGGATGGCGTCACTGACGTTGGCAAAGATGGACTGCATCAGGGAAAAAGCTTCATTGGATGTTCCCAGATCTTCTTTCCACGTACTCATGCGCTCCTCCTTTGAGACAATCATCTACATGCTATTGTAGAGTTTACATGACCAGTTGTGTATCAGGGAATTCCCTTAACCTGCCCCGTTCCGCGCAAAGTCGGCATTGACAAAATATGACACTGGAATAGACCTTGAGACCCTTGACCGATTCACCTGCATGCCGTACGTCGTCAGCGACATGCGTCAAAAAAACCGGGACAGCAACTGCCATCCCGGATTCTCTCTTACTCTACTACGATTTTTTCGGCTACACCGATTGGCGGCAAGCTGCGCGTCAGTTTAGGACCGTAGAACGCGATTACGTTCATGTCTGCCTTCAATTCTTCCGGCTTGAGCGCTTTGTTGTCCTTGGCGCTTACGATTACGGTTTTGTCGTTGATGATCAGCGCCACTTTTTCCGGAGAAGTAATGGTCAAGCCGTGTCCTTCTACCACCATTTTGTACGTGCCTTGCTGGTCAGGCGCAATGCTCGCTACTTTGCCTGCTGTTCCCATTACTTCCGCAGATTCCAGGCTTTTCTTCACCACGATGGTCAGCGCACCTGTTTGCGGCGGCATGCTCATCGCCATGTATTTGTGGTGAGTCGCTTCCACTTCCATGCCCAGCTTCAAGTCTTCCGGCTTCAATACTTTGCCCGCAGCGTCGGTGATTTTGGTCTCTTCGCTGATGTGCAGGATGATGCCTGTCTCATATCCGTCCAGCGCAATAGAGATATTTCCTTTTTCCGATTTGTTGATGGTAGAAATCGTACCTGTACGCACTGGCGCTTTTTCTGCTTCTTCGTCCACAACGGTCACCGCACTGTCTGTCACATTAACTTCGGCTTGCAAGATTTCATCTACAAGCGCGACTGGCACATACGTGCTGCCGTTCAGCACGCGCGGCTCCGCTCCGAGCGTTTTGTACATTTTCGCGTATGGATAGCGATCCTCGCCCGCTTTTGCGTAGCTAGAGATAGCGCCTTTTTGCACTTCTGCCGCTTTCAGATTGTCGTTCCAGCTTACTTTGAAGCCGAGGGATTCAGCCACCGGGCGAAGCGGAACCAATACCGTTTGTTGACCTTTATCAAAAATCGCTGCTTGCGTAATCGCGCTTCCGTTTACATTCACCGACAGTTCTTTAACTGGTTCGGAGGTAGCCGATACGATATTCGTGCCCAATACGGCGAGTGCCGCCAGAGTCATCATTCCTGTACGAATTGTTTTCATGTTGTATTCCTCCAATGTTTGTTTTTTCTCTTGTGTTGTGTTTCTATTCATTGGACGGAGCCATTTCGCAAACGTTTCAACAAATTTTTATGGATAGAAAAAAAGAAGGCAGCTTCGTCGCTGCCCCCTTCCTATAAACGGTTATGGCTGACTGATGATTTGCGTATTTTTCGGCATCGGCACATCCGGCTTCCCGGAAGGATTGTTGTACAAATAACTCGGCACCTTGCCGACAATGAGCGCTTCGCTGATCGGAATCTGCGTCGTCACGGTCTGCTGTTTGGTGGCAAACGGAATGACGACACGCAAATCTACTTCTACGTAAATGTAGACCGTGACGAGCACCATGTTGATGCCTGCCTGCTTCAATCCTGTTTCCAGCCTGGTTTTTACCGCGCCAATCGGGACAAACGAAACGGGGATGTCCGGGCCCAAGTGCTCCAGAAAAACGTTCTTGGTAGCCAGCCCGAGCGGAATCGTCGTCTGGACGTTCTCTTGCTCGAACTCTTTCAAGCGATTCTGGATGCGGGCCGTCGTCTCCCCCACGATTCGGGAGTATTCGCGGAAATTGAAATTGACCGCCTTGATACTGCCTGCCTCGTCCTTTTCCATCATCACGATTTCGTTAAAATCGACTCCTTGCTGTGTCAACCGCTTCGTGACTGCATCCGTAATCGCCAGCTTTGCCACCTGATCGGCTTTGGCTTGCGCAATCAGGATCAAGGTTGGCTCCACCCTTCTTTCCACGACCACGAACAAGATCGCCAATCCGACGATGATCACCAAAAACGTAGCGAAAATTTTTCTGCCGCGCCTTTTCCAGCCTCCTTTTCGAAAACGCACGCTTTCTTCCACTCCCTCGTTTCGCCGTACGAAACTATATCAATGCTCAATCAGGACGTACCGTACGCATGGAAGAACGCTTTTGCTTGCCGCGACGCGGTCGGCCGCTTGCGAGCACGCCGCCGATGCCTGCCACAAAAGTAGGTACGCCGGATGTGACGAGAATCAGCGCCCAATCGCGGATGGACAAGTCTGTCGTCTTGAAGATGGGCTGAAGCGTGTCGATGTAGACGACACCGAGCACCAGTACCAACGACGAGATGACTGCCCAGACGAGGTATTTGTTTTCAAACACATTGCGATGAAACACGCTGTACTGGCTGCGGCAGTCGAAAACGTGGATCAGCTGCGCCATCACCAAAGTGACGAAAGCGACCGTCTGGGCGTGGACCAGATCGTTTGGATTCTCGCGCAGCGTCAGCCAGAAAGCGAGCAGCGTCATGGCGCCGATCAAAAAGCCGCGGCTGATGATTTTCCAGCCCAAGCCTCTGCCGAAAATGTTTTCCGCCTTGTTGCGCGGGTGCTGGTACATCGTGTCTGCCTCTGCCTGATCGACTCCGAGAGCCATAGCCGGCAACCCGTCCGTGACCAGATTGACCCACAAAATCTGAATCGGCACCAGCGGCAACGGCAAGCCGAGCAGCATGGCAAAAAACATGACGAGAATCTCGCCCACGTTGGAAGCGAGCAAATAGCGGATGAATTTGCGGATGTTGTCGTAGATGTTGCGCCCTTCCTCGACTGCGGCCACAATCGTCGCGAAGTTGTCGTCGCGCAGCACCAGGTCTGCCGCTTCTTTTGTCACGTCTGTTCCGGTAATGCCCATGGCGATCCCGATGTCAGATGTCTTGATCGCCGGAGCATCGTTCACGCCGTCACCCGTCATCGCCACCACATGCCCTTTGCTTTGCAGGGCGCGTACGATGCGCAGCTTGTGTTCGGGAGAAACCCGCGCGTACACCGTCACCCGTTCGGCGTGATCCGCCAGGACAGCATCAGACATCGCATCCAGCTCCCGGCCTTCCAGCACCTCGCCATAGCCGCGCATCAGCCCGATCTGGCGAGCGATCGCTTCGGCCGTCACCTTGTGGTCGCCCGTAATCATGACCGTCTTGATGCCCGCCTGGTGGCACAGATTGATCGCAGAGCGAACCTCTTCCCGCGGCGGATCGATCATCCCGACAAGCCCGACGAAAACGAGATTGTTTTCAATCGCCGTGATCGGTTGTCCGGGACGGTAGCCTTGCAATGTTTTGTAGGCAAAGCCGAGAACCCGCAGTGCTTTGCCCGCCATCACCTCTGTCTGCTCCAATACCCGGTGGCGAAGCGAGGCTGTAAGCGGCTGTAGCTCGCCTCCCCACAAAATGTGCGTGGATCTCGCCAGCACAGCCTCGGCAGCGCCTTTGGTCAGCAGCGAGTGCGCTCCGTCTGCGCCTTTTTCCACCACAGACATCATTTTGCGATCGGAATCAAACGGCAGCTCCTCGACGCGCATCGACTGGCTTTTCTGAGTGCTGCGCTCTGCGGCATTT
This sequence comes from Brevibacillus sp. 1238, assembly GCF_029892995.1. NCBI lineage: Bacteria > Bacillati > Bacillota > Bacilli > Caryophanales > Paenibacillaceae > Brevibacillus > Brevibacillus sp. 1238. Next base: position 97,440 of record NZ_JARXWC010000013.1, read on the forward strand.
CCGTTTGCTTTGGCAGCGAGCACCTTCAGCGCTCCCTCTGTCGGGTCGCCCACTACTTGCCAATGCCGCGTCGCTTTGCCCATCCCAAGCAAACTGCGTGTGCTCTGCTCTTCACAAATCAGTTGGGCATTGTTGCACCGCTCGGCGATACGGATGATTTGCGTGAGCGCTCCATCGCGGGCAGGAGACACCATTTTGCCCTGATGATGAAAAGCTCCTTCCGGCACATAGCCGCTTCCGCTCACTTCGTACGTAGCATCGCTGTGCCAGACATGGGTAACGGTCATTTTGTTCTGGGTCAGCGTGCCTGTCTTGTCAGAGCAGATGACGGAAGCGCAGCCAAGCGTCTCTACCGATGGCAGCTTGCGCACGATGGCGTTGCGTCTGATCATTCGCTGTACGCCGAGCGCCAGCGCCACCGTCACAATCGCCGGCAAGCCTTCCGGGATGGCTGCTACCGCAAGACTCACCCCTGCGAGAAACATCGTGAACAGTTCGTGTCCGTGCCACACACCAGCTACGATGACGACTATCGTCAAGAGCAGGGCGACAACCACGAGAATTTTGCCCATTTGCTCCAAACGCACTTGCAGCGGCGTCTCCGCTTCTTCGGCGGTATTCATCAAGTGGGCGATTTTCCCGATTTCAGTGGTCATCCCGGTTGCCACGACGATTCCGCTCCCGGTCCCCCCTGTCACCATCGTGCCCATGAAAGCGAGATTTTTCTGATCTCCCAGCGGCACGGTGGAAGCTTGCGCCGTATCGAGCGTTTTCACATTTTTTCCTACAGGGACAGATTCACCCGTCAGCGCCGACTCTTCTACCTCCAGCCGATTGGCAGTAAGCAGTCGCAAATCGGCTGGAACCCGATCGCCCGCTTCAAGCTGAACCAGATCGCCCGGCACCAGGCGAGAAGCAGGAATCATGGAAATGTGCCCCTCCCGGATGACGCGCGCCATCGGGGATGCCAGCTCCTTGAGAGCTTGCAGGGACCGCTCCGCCTTTGCCTCCTGAATGAACCCGAGTATTCCGTTAATGATGATGATCGCGATAATCGTAATCGCATCCAGATACTCTCCGAGGAAGTAAGAAATCAGCGTGGCGATGAACAGGATGAGTACCATAAAATCTTTGAACTGGTCGAGAAAGACCGAGTAGAGAGGCTTGCGTTTGTTTTCAGCCAACTGGTTGGCACCTTGCTTGGCCAGTCTCCGCTCTGCCTCCTGCTGAGTCAATCCCTGCGCCGCATCGCTATGAAGGGCTTCGGTCACGTCGGCCGCCGCCAGCGTGTACCATTTTCGAATTGGCTGTGTATCCACCTACATCTCCTCCATCCACTTCTCACTCCTTCTCATGTGTATGCAGACGAGCCAGAAAATAAAACAACCCGTCCTTTTCCGTGGACGGGTCTTCATGTGGAGAGATATTATTTCAAGCTTTTGACCAACCCGATGCAAATGAGCAAAATCGGCGGAAGCCATGTCAGTCGTGTAAGCCATCTGGCTTTTCCTGCGCGTCGTCCCATCGCCAGCCCGACGACAAGCAGCAGTCCGCTCATGATGGCGATACAGAGCGCGACGACGAGTGGAGAGTATCCTAAAAACGTAAGACTGATTCCCGCGCCAAATGCATCCAGCGAGAGCGCCAGCCCAAGCATGACCGCCTCCCAGCCCATGATGTGCCCCGAACGGTCCGCATCTGCTTTGGAGGGGTCTTTCAAAATTTGAATCATCACGCCGAAAATCCGAAATTGGGTCAAGACTGTGCGATCCAGTTCTACCTGATTTGCCGCTTGTGGTACAACGGACACTTCACCCGCAGCTGTCGATCCCCCGGCCTGAGCTGTCAGCAAACATGGCTGGGCTTGCTCTGGTCCCTTCTCCCCTTCTTGCCTGGAAAAGAAAAGTCGCCAAAGAGTAAACAACCCCATCAGGATTAGCACTGCCGCACCAATATGTTTGCCAATCTCAGGCGTCAGCCAATTGGTCAGGGAAGACCCTACAAGCATGACACCATACACAACGGCAAAGGAACATCCTGAAATGACGACCAGCGACAAAAAGGGCATTTTCATGTTGCGCAAGCCATACGTCAATCCTACGCTGACACTGTCCATGCTGATGGCCAGGGAAACGAGCAGGAGTGCGAGCCATCCGCTCATATGTGGTCACCTCTTTCCCATTGCCTATTAGGTATACGCGAGAAAGAGGAGTGTTGTGCCAACAAACAGGCAGGGCATGTTTGCACCAGTCAGTCCCTTCTTGGCTTTTTTATCCCGGCCAAAAGACTTGTTGCCAAATAAAAGAAAAGCTGCTATCCTTCAATTAAACAATGTTTAAAACGTCGTTTAAGACGTTGTTCTGAACTTCCCCACCAGAAGGAGGTTGTCCGGCCAAAAATGGATAAAAACAGTGACACGAAAGCAAAAATTTTGCAGACTACCCTGGAGTTGATCAAGTCGGAAGGATTCGAGAGCGTCACGGTGCGCAAAATCGCAGCAGATTCGGGAACGAATGTCGCACTGGTCAACTATTATTTCGGGTCCAAGGATCGCCTGATCAACGAAGCTCTCAGCAGTTTTCTCGGCAGCTTTCAAGACACCTTTGATGTGCTCGACGATTTGACAGTCGCCCCAAAAGCGCGGCTCAGACAATTTTTGACCAGCTACGTCTCTGTCATTTCGCAATACCCCGAGCTGGTTGCGCGGATTTTCGCCATCGGCGGGGCCGTTTTTACCTCGCAATACCAATACGGACAGTTTTTGCGCAGCATCGGGTTCGTCAAGGTGCGCTCTGTGCTCCAGGAACTGACCGGGGAAGCCGATCAGGAGCTTTTGCAAATGATGATCATGCAATTGTTTGGAGCGATTTTCCTTCCGGCTCTGCTGAAATCGACGCTGTCGACAGGCGCTGGCATCGAGGTCGGCTCCGTCGAACAGCAAATGGACTTGTTGTTTGCACGCTATTTTCATGAAAATGCAAAATAGGAGTGAAAGAGTATGAACTTTCTGCGCTCGTATTGGCAAGATCTCGGACTACTCGTGGCAGCAATCGTGGGAGTTTATTTGCTGGCGGGGTGGGCGGACATCCCGGAGATTGAGCAAATTCTTTGGTTGAGCTTCATCGCGATCCTCGTGCACCAGTTTGAAGAATATCGTTGGCCTGGCTATTTTCCCGGACTGTTCAACGGACTGATTTTTCCCAGCAAGCATCCGGAGCGCTATCCGCTGAATCGACAGTCGGCCATGGTGATCAACCTCGTCATCGCCTATCTTTTCTATCTCGTTCCTGTCTTTTTCCCCACCGTCGTATGGCTGGCGCTCGGGCCGATTTTCATGGGATTTTTCCAGTTTGTCTGGCACGGCATTTTTGCGAATCGGAAAGCTGGTACCTTGTACAATCCGGGCTTGTTCGCCGTCATCGTCTTCCATATTCCGGTCGGCGGCTGGTACATCCAGCACATCGTCGCCAACAACATGGCTACGGTACTGGACTGGATCGTCGGAACGCTGTACTTTGCCGTCGCTGTGTACATTTTGATCGTCAAAGGCAACATGTGGCTGAAAGACGAGAAGTCTCCCTACGCCTTTTCCCGTCAGCAGCTTGGACCTTATTCTTAGAAATCATGACTGGCGAAAAAGGAGTCGATCGGCCACGGTCGCTCCTTTTTTCCAGGCAAGACGATCATGAACGTTTGGCACAACAAAAGCCGCCGCCCGCTGTCTTTCAGCAAGCGACGGCTCTTTTTCCTGTATGGGAATAGGTACGTTTTTACAGTTCGTCGTCAAAACCGCCAAAGTCAAAATCTGCTTCTTCCTCTTCGCTGCCATGCTCCTCTTGTGCATCGTCGGAAGCCATTTCCTCGTCTGGCGACATCAGCTCGCCAAGCAGCATGCCCCCGAGAAGCCCGGCTGCCATGCCTCCGATCATGCCGCCCATGCCACTGCCGCGATGGCCGCGGTGACCGTAATGGCCCTGTTGGTAGGCAGACAGCTGCACGTACGGGATGGCTTGCGGGTTGTTGGCGTAATCGCGAATCTTCGCCAGCAAATAGCGGGACAACTCTTCCTCTTGCCCAGCGGCAAGCAATTCGTTTGACACCACGATTTCTGCCTTGTACTCTTTTTCGCGGCGCAGGAAGCCACTAGCCAGATCAAGCTCCACAAGCATGCGCAGTTCGTCAGGAGTCGAGAAGAAGATCACTTCCAGTTCTTTGAGCGGGATTCCGAGATCGCCAGCCGGGAAAAAGGCGAACTCCTGCCCGTACGGCGTCAGCTTGCCGGAATCAGCTTTTTGCCGCAGATTTGCGCGATCAAAAGCACGCAACACGCGCTCCACCCGTTCTGGCGGCAAAATGTCCAGACGGTCAAAATCAGTCGGATCGAGCGCCATTTCTACATCCAGCTTGGTTTGCAATGCAAATTGAACGGCTGGAGTAGACATAGCCAGTCCATCCGGCATGTCAAAGGAAAAAGGGATCTCTTGCACAAACGGCTTCGGCTGTACCGTAAACTGGCGGCTGATCGGATAAACCTGCACTTGTCTGGTTACTTCTTGCCCACGCACATTCACTCTCATGAGCAGGACAGCGCTCAGCTCGGAAATGCGCTGCTCTACGTTGCCGCCCTCAATCCGCACGACGCCTGTCACCTTTTCCCCCAGTCGGAATCCAGGTGCGTCTAGTTGCAAATCAACAGTTGCTGCTCCTACACCGAATTTTGCCATCAGCTTTTTGAACATCGGCTTCTCCTCCAAATATAAGCAATTACTTATATTTATAGTGTAGCAGAAAAAGTTCCCGTAGCGCGAGTAGCCAATGCGCGAGCGAGCAATTGCACCAAGTTGGCGGCGTATTTCCCTTCCGTATCCCTGAGAGCGGAAAACTCCGTCACTTCCAGTCCCGTGACGCGCCGATCGCTGACTACAGTCGCAAGCAGCATCTCCGCTTCCTCCAGGGAAAGCCCGATCTCGCTTGGCGAATAGGCCGCAGCCATCGCTTCCTTGTTCATCACATCCACGTCAAAATGAACGAGTATGCGGGCATCTGGCGGAATCTCCTGCATGATCCGGGTGATGGATTCGTGTACGCCTGCCCTTTTGAGCTGCTCCAGCAACGTGATCTCCACTCCGTACGTTTCCGCAGGCGGTTGCTGACAGCCCGCCAACCGGATTCGCTCTGCACGCCAACCGCTGCGTTCAATCCATTGCCCCTGATCTTGCAGCAAAAACCACAGTCCCATCCCTGCCGCTCCAATGCAGCGCGAAGCAGAAGGCACTACCGCGTCCAAATGCCCGTCGATGACCAACAAGTACGCCTTTTCTTGGTGACGCGCCTGGTGGGCCAAAGCCGTCCCGACGATCAGGCTACAGTCGCCGCCAAGCATCAGGACGATCTCGTCGTCGCTTGCAAACCACGCCTGCGCTTCTTTCCCAAGCACGTCCCACAGCATGCACGGCGCAGGCCAATTGCGAACAGGCGGAATATTGTGACGAGGCAAATAATCAGGTAGCCTCAAATCGCCGCTATCCGCCACTGTCAAGCCAGCTTGCTGCAATTGCTCGATGAGCCCCGCTTTTCTCAGTGCGTCCGGGGCCAGCTCCGTTCCAGACACATACGCTCCCGTGAAATGCGGGATACCAGCCACTTTTACGTTAATAGACAGCTCCTCCAGTACCTCATTTATTGGAAATCACCATCAGTATAGCACCTCGATTGGACGAACTGCATTAGTTCGTTGACAGAAGGTTTCAGCCAGCCATCAGGCATGACAGCAGGCTCGCCGCGCAACAATTGGCAGGCAAGCGTGTTCGGATGGGCGCCCGGACTCAAAAAATACACTTGCCCTCGCGGATTCGGTACGGCATCCATCGCTTCTACACATTTGCTGACGTACGTTTGCAAAGCTTCCCGGTACACTGGCGCAGTAAGGGCCGAACCGCACCAGACGTCGATTCCGGTCAAAGCCTTGGCGTGTTGGGCATCCAGACTTTTGGCGAGAGAGCACACCACAAACAAAAGCTTGCCAGGCGCCAGCTTGTAACGCTTTTCATACTGTTTGGCAAACCGGGCAATCGTCGCATTCCACGACGGAGTATCGTAGCTGCCCAAGTCGGGAATGCATTTGATCGCCGCGACCGTCTGTTCCTGCACTTGCAAAAACAGCAGGCCGTCCATCACTTGAAAAGAAATCCCTGCAATCCGCTCTGCCAGAAACGCCCCCATCCGCTCGTGCATGACGCGGGAGATTCGCTGGGACGATTTGCGCTTCAGCTTTTGCCTCACCCGGATTTCTTCTTCCTCGACGTAAATTCGTATCAGTTCTAAAAACAGCAATGCTTCTGTACTCGGCTCCGGCTGGCTCTTCTGGTCCTGTCCGGCGCACTCATTGATCAGGCACTCCAAACGGCTGTAGGCGTCTGCCAGGCTTTTCGCCCATTGCCCTGCTTTTTCTGTGCCCATTGTGATCCTCCCTTTACCTCATATCCGGCATCTGATCGGCTACGACGAGGACGTCCATGTGCCGAGCCTCGCGCAGCAATCGCTGGACGACCGAGCCTTCGCGTATTTCCTTCCACCTCGTCCGCGCCGATTGTCCGATAATGACCTGTGTCGTGCCTTTTTCGTTCATCTGCTTGATCAACTGGGTAAAAACTTTGCGCCTTCCCGCTGCTTCGTATTGTTCAAAGCGACCTCCCAGCCGCTTGGTCAACGCGCGCAGCTTTGCCAGTTGCGCCTCTTCCTCTTCGGTAAGCGGCTCGTGATCCTTGACGTACGCCACATGCCAAACGGCCTTGAGCCGATAGGCAAGACGAAAGCCCCTGCGAATCAGCCGCTCACTGTCGGAACGCAAATTGACGCAAACAAAAATGACCTCCTGTTGTCGCCACGGCCCCCTGAGCGTCCGCCGCTCCCACGCCTCCAGCCGCTCGTCAACGTCGTCTGCCACTTCGCGCAAAGCCAATTCCCGCAGCGCTATCAAATTGCCCGTCCGGAAAAAATTCGCCAGAGACTGCTCCACCTTTTCCAGCGCGTAAATGTTTCCCTCGCGCATTCGTTGCCGCAGCGCTTTCGGGGAAATATCAATCAGCTCAACCTCGTCCGCCTGATGCAAAATATGGTCGGGCACTGTTTCCCGCACACGTACTCCCGTAATTTGTTCGACGCTGTCATTCAGACTTTCCAGATGCTGAATATTCATCGTGGAAATCACGGAAATACCTGCTGCAAGCAGCTTCTCCACATCTTGATACCTTTTTTCGCGCTCGCTCCCGGGCACATTCGTATGCGCCAGCTCGTCGACCAGGACGACCTCGGGATTGCGCCGAATGATTTCGTCCGTGTCCATCTCCGTCAAGGTCACGTTTTTGTACGGGATGCGCTTGCGCGGAATCAGGGGCAGTCCGCCGACCTGCTCGATCGTTTCTTTTCGCCCGTGCGTTTCCAGCAGGCCGATCACTACATCGATGCCATTTTCGGCCAGCTCGTTTCCTTCCCGCAGCATCGTGTAAGTTTTGCCCACGCCAGGCGCTGCCCCGACGTATACCTTTAACGCTCCACGCCTGATTTTTCCGATCTCCTGCTCCATTTCTTCCTGCGACAGGCGGCGATACGGATTGATTGTTTCCGTAGTGTGGCGCTTGGCTGGCATCACTCGCTCCCCGTCGCGCTCTGAGCGGTCGGCGACAATTAAAATATCGATATTTTTCGTTTTCCGGAGAATTTTATGGACGATCGAGCCGTGCCAAATTTCTTCCCAGCGGGTTCGCTTCGACTGCCCCATGACGATCCGGGTTACATTGCGCGCCATCGCGTAGGCGACCAGCTCGCTTGCCACGTCCTTTTCCCGCTGCAAAGGCGTTTCCTCAAACGTACCGCCTACCTTGTCAACCAGCTTTGCAATCGCTCTGCGAAAAGTCGCTTCTTCTTTGCTCAGCTTTTTGGAGGCCGGACGAAAGCAGACGACCAACAGCTCTCCGCCGAGCCGCTTGGCAACCTGTTGTCCGCGCCGCACCAGGATGGAGCCGTTCCAATGATACTGGGCCGATACCAAAATGCGCTCGGTTGCCCCGGATGCTCCCACCATGCCGTGCTTCTCGCGGTACTCCTCCAAATCTTCGTTCACGCCTGTGGCTACGAACCGCAGCGCCAGCTCGCGCAGCACATGCAGATTGTCTCTGCGCAGCAAGGGATGGTTGCTGCGCATCGAAGCAGCACCATCCTCTTCCTGCAACCGTTTCAGGATCGCTTCCGGCGTCACGTCCAGTAGCTTTACCTCGTCGGCAAGAGCCAGCGTCTCTTCCGGCACGCACTGATCGATGTGCACCTGTGCGCGGGTCAGTCGTTCCGCCATCTCTTTCATTCCCGCCAATTCGTAAATGTTGACGGTCCCAATCACGCTGATATTGTGGTCGAGCAAATAACGAACGTCATCGAGCCGGGTCGGGCGTGGCGCATCCGGACGGTTCCGGTGAGCCAGCCCGTCCACCAGCACGACTTCGGGATCTCGCTCCAAAATTTTGCCGACATCCAGGTCATGCTTCGCCTCGCCTTGCGCATGCCAGAGAAGGGAAGGGATTTCCTCCAGACCTTCCCGCTTGGGAGCAAGCTTCGGCGATGCGGCCGCACCGGAAGCGGCGATAACCACGTCGATTCCTTTTTTTCGGAGACTCTGCCCTTCCATCAGCAAATGATACGTTTTCCCTGAGCCGCTCACTGCCCCCAGAATGATTTTCAGCCTGCCCCGGTGCATTCTGGAGATGGACTGCAAGATTTCTTCCGGGGTCTTTCGGCGAAACTGCTCGACCATCTCGCAGCCCTCCTGTTTATTTCAGCTGATCCAAAGCCAGATTCAGCTTCAGTACGTTGACTCGCGGTTCTCCAAATACTCCCATGCTTCTTCCTTCCGTGTTTTCCGCAACCAAAGCCTGAACTTTTGCCGGATCGAGATTGCGCGCCTTCGCAACGCGCTGCACCTGAATGGCTGCCGCTTTTGGCGAGATGTGCGGATCAAGGCCCGAACCGGAGTTGGTCAGCAAATCGGCCGGGATATCTGCTTGCGCGACGCCCGGGTTGGCAGCCAGGAAAGCAGCGATGTCTTTTTGCACGCGCTCGGTCAGTGCCGGGTTGGATGGCGCGTAGTTGTTCGAGCCAGAGCCTGCTGCATTGTTGTCGATAGACGAGATGCGGCCCCAGAAGTACTGCGGATCGGTGAACGTTTGCCCGATCAGCTCGGAGCCGACTACTTTGCCGTTCGCATCGGCAATCAGACTGCCGCTCGCCTGCGTCGGCATGACGACCTGCGCCACCCCTGTCATCGCAAGCGGGTAAATCAGTCCGCATATGAGAAGTAAAACGACAGACAATCGGAGGTTTTTCAAAATCATGGATATTCACCTTTGCTTTCCTGTTTCGATTGTGGCGGTTTCGCCTATACGAGATTCAATCCGACCAGCACCAGGTCAATCAGCTTGATACCGACAAAAGGCACCAGAATGCCGCCCAAACCATAGATCACCAGATTGCGGCTGAGCAGCTTGGTCGCGCTCATCGGCGAGTATTTTACGCCTTTCATCGCCAGCGGAATCAAGATCGGAATGATGATCGCGTTGAAGATCAGCGCGGACAAAATGGCGCTCTGCGGCGTAGCCAAGCCCATGATGTTGAGGGCGCTCATTTGCGGGATCGCCAGCATGAACATCGCCGGAATGATCGCAAAATACTTCGCCACGTCGTTTGCGATACTGAAAGTCGTCAGTGCGCCGCGCGTCATCAAAAGCTGCTTGCCGATCGCCACTACCTCAATAATTTTCGTCGGGTCGGAATCGAGGTCGACCATGTTGGCCGCTTCCTTCGCCGCAACCGTCCCGCTGTTCATCGCCAGACCGACATCCGCCTGGGCGAGCGCTGGCGCATCATTCGTGCCATCGCCTGTCATCGCGACCAGTTTGCCCGCTGCCTGTTCTTTGCGGATCAAGGCAATCTTGTCCTCCGGCTTCGCTTCCGCCACAAAATCGTCTACCCCTGCCTCGCGGGCAATCGTCGCTGCTGTGAGCGGATTATCCCCCGTGCACATCACCGTGCGAATCCCCATGCGTCGCAGTTCTTCAAAGCGCTCTCTCATCCCCGGTTTGACGGTATCCTTCAAATAAATCAGCCCGAGAATGACATTTCCCTCCACCACTGCCAGCGGCGTTCCGCCTGCGGTTGCGATCCGGTTTGCCTTTTCGTCGAGGTCTGCCGGGATACGGCCTCCCAATTCCTTGACGTACGTTTTGATCGCGTCTACTGCACCTTTGCGAATTTGCGTGCCGTTTGCCAAATTCGTGCCGCTCATGCGTGTCTCGGCTCTAAATTCCACGCCCTCTGCGCCCGGCAGTTCCAGCTCGCTTGCTGCAAGACCTTGCTTTTTCGCCAGTTCCACAATCGAGCGGCCTTCCGGTGTTTCATCGAGTATGGAGCTTTGTGCTGCCGCCCTGTTCAAAGCGTCTGCCTTGCTGTTGCCCACTGGCACAAATTCCGCTGCCATGCGGTTTCCGTGGGTGATCGTGCCCGTTTTGTCCAAAATAATCGTGTTGATGTCGCCCGAAGCTTCCACCGCTTTCCCCGACATCGCAATGACGTTGAACTGCGTAACCCGGTCCATCCCGGCAATCCCGATGGCGGAAAGCAAACCGCCAATCGTCGTCGGAATCAGGCAGACGAGCAAAGCCACGAGCGTAGCAATCGGAATGGCGGCATTGACGTAGCTTGCGATCGGCTGCAAAGTCGTGCAGACGATCAGGAAAATCAACGTCAAGCTGACCAGCAACGTATTGAGCGCAATTTCGTTCGGAGTTTTTTGCCGTTTGGCACCTTCGACCAAAGAAATCATCCGGTCGAGGAACGACTCGCCAGGATCAGTCGTCACACGGACGCGAATCCGGTCGCTCACTACACGCGTACCGCCTGTAACGGAGCTGAAATCGCCACCCGCTTCTTTAATGACAGGCGCGGATTCACCCGTAATCGCCGACTCATCCACGGAGGCGACACCTTCGACAATCTCCCCGTCACTCGGAATCAGCTCGCCCGCTTCGACGATAACCAGATCGCCTTTGCGCAGTTCCGTCGAGCTGACCATTTGGATCGAGCCATCTTTGGCGAGCTTTCTCGCTTTTGTATCCTGCTTCGTTTTTTTCAGACTCTCAGCCTGTGCTTTTCCGCGCCCTTCTGCCAATGCCTCGGCGAAGTTGGCGAACAGAATGGTCACAAACAGGATCAGGCTGACGATCCCGTTGTATCCGCGATCAGAGGCTCCCCCGAACAGATCGGGCAAGATCGTCAAAAGCAGGGTCACGACAAATCCGACTTCGACCACAAACATGACCGGGTTTTTGATCATGACCCGCGGGTCCAGTTTTTTCAGCGCCTCGACAAAGGCACGCTGGTACAAATCTTTTGGAAACGCAACCGTGCGCGTTCTGCTCATTGGAAATATCTCCTTTGCCTTTTGAATTATCGGATGGTCAACCACTCGGCTACCGGGCCAAGTGCCAGTACCGGCAAGAACGTCAGCGCACCCACGATCACGACCGTCGCGATCAAAATGACCAGAAACACACCATTGTCTGTGCGAAGCGTACCCATCGTTTCAGGTACAGGCGTTTTCGCGAGCAACGAACCGGCTACCGCCAGCATCGCGATGATCGACACGTATCGGCCAAACAGCATGACCAGCCCAGTCGAAATGTTCCAGAAAGGCGTATTGTCGCCCAGTCCTTCAAAGCCAGAGCCGTTGTTGGCTGCCGAGGACGTAAATTCGTACAAAACTTGCGAGATGCCGTGGAAGCCCGGATTGGAGATTCCGGCTGTGCCCATTTCCGAGGCCAGCGCAATCGCGGTCGGAGCCAAAATGATCAGCGGGTGGGCGAGAATCGCAATCGCGATCAGCTTCATCTCTTTCCCTTCGATTTTTCGTCCGAGAAACTCGGGCGTCCGTCCGACCATCAAGCCCGCGATAAACACAGCCAAAATCGCATACATCAAAATGTTTACCGTACCGACGCCATCTCCGCCGAATACGCAGTTCAGCATCATTTCCCCGAGCGGCACCAGTCCGCCCAGCGGCGTCAGCGTGTCGTGCATGTTGTTGACCGTTCCGGTCGTCGCCGCAGTCGTCACCGCTGTAAACAGGGCGCTCTGCGCAATGCCGAAACGCACTTCTTTTCCTTCCATGCTGCCCACGGCCTGTGACAAACCTGCACGTTCAAGCGCCGGGTTGCCATTGATCTCGCTTCCGTAGGCAATCCCGAGGAACACGAGAAACATCAAACTCATGGCGCCAAAAATGATCCAGCCTTGCTTGCGGCTCTTCGTCATGAAACCGAAGGCAAAAGGCAGAGACGCCGGAATGAGGAACATCGACAAAATCTCCAGCACGTTCGTCAAAGGAGTCGGATTCTCAAACGGATGCGCAGAGTTGACCCCAAAGAACCCGCCGCCGTTCGTTCCCAAATGCTTGATCGACACAAGCGAAGCTACCGGACCGCGTGCGATTTGCTGTTCAGCCCCGCTCAATGTAGTCGCCGTCGCTGTCGGTTCCATCGTCTGCGGCACGCCTTGCGCCACCAGAAGAAGTGTCACGACTACTGCCAAGGGAAGCAGCACACGCGTATGCGCCCGCACCAGGTCGACATAGTAGTTTCCGATGCTGCGCTGTCCGGTCAATCCGCGCATGAATGCCATGACGACCGCAATCCCCGTAGCAGGTGTCGTAAACATCAGGTAGATAATCACCATCATCTGCGACAGATAGGACAAACCGCTTTCTCCGCTGTAATGCTGGAGATTGGTATTCGTCAAAAAGCTTACCGCCGTATTGAACGACAGCAACGGGTCCATCGCCGCCACACCGCTCGGATTCCCCGGCAGCATCCCTTGCAAGCGCAAGAGCAGATAAGCAATCGCAACCATCGTGATATTGCTGACCAAAACCGCCGTCGCGTACTGCTTCCAGGTCATGTCTGCGATGCGAATGCCAGACCATTTGTAAATGACTTTTTCCACCCCGCCAAAAGCGCGGTCCAATCGCGTATTTTCCAGGGAAAAGGCCCGCGCCAGATAGCGTCCCGTCGGAATCGCCAACAAGAGCAGCACCACCAAAACCACCGATATTTGTATAAAGTCCACGGACAATTCCTCCTACTTCCTCTATGAAATGAATCGCTCGACCAATCCTTAATACTTTTCCGGATAGATCAGTGCGTGGCCCAGGTAGATCGCCAGTCCGGCCACAATCAACAGCAGCAAGATCATTTTTCTTTTCCTCCCTGTTCTTTTACTACCGCATCACAAAACTTGATCAGGGCAAAAAATGTAACAAACGAGATTGCCAAGAGCAGTATGGCAACTAAGTCCATGAAAAGTCCCTCCTTTTTCCGCTTGCAGTTTGCCGTTTTTGTCGCGCCAGCTTCCTTCAGGCGCCCACCTCCATCTACCTTGAACAAAGTCGTGCCGGTTCGCCTCTTTCGCTCACTTCCTGGTACAAGCTTTCTCCCCTGAAAAAACCTGCCATGGAAGCAAAAAAATAGACCAATGCTTACTCATTCCCCGAAAAGATCGCCACAATGGACCAGCAAAGCTCAACAGACAGGGCAAGCCCCGCCCGCACTTTAGCGGTATGAAAGACGATCACTTCTTCGGAGAAAAAGTACTCATTGGTCTACCGAACGCCCAGCCGACTTGAATGTGCCTTCTTTGCGTTTTGTCTCCCGTTTCCTTTTTCCGAAAAACGTGTATTCATTTTTTGGGCAAAACGAAAAGACCTGCATCTTTCGTTTCGAGCAAGCTTCTTTGCTCATCCAAAAGGACAACAAAAAAAGCCTCCTCAAACAGGCGGTCTTTAGACCTCCCTCGCTTTAGCCGACGAAGTTAGCTGACGGGTAGGATGGCGAAAGAGTTACTCATCCCTTCCACGAATCGTGGAATTAACCCCTACAAAATTGGGTCCTCCGTTCCCGAGTGCCTCGGGATTTGGCCAGATTTGCAATTGTTGGTTACGAGTCTCATTATACGTCTGGCATAATCGGTTGTTAATGTCTTGTTTCTCGCTTTTTAGCACGATTTGTGCAGTCTTTATCGATGTAAGCGATTTAATCCTGTCAGGACTCAGCCGCGCAAGATATTTCGTCGATTATCTCGCGTTTTCTCGCAACGCATGGACCGCGTTCGGAAATGCCCTGTCCGATTTTTTGCAGCCATTGCTTTATTTCTTCTGCCGACAAAGGCTTGCTGTAAAGGTATCCTTGCATTTCATCACACTTCTGTTCACGCAAAAAAGCAAACTGAAGCTCGTTTTCCACCCCTTCAGCCAAAACGCTGAGGTGCAGATTATGGGCCATGGCAATGATCGACTGGGCAATCACGGCATCGTCCTTTTCCGTAATAGCACTTACGAAGGAGCGATCAATTTTCAGACGATCTATGGGAAAATCGCGCAAGTAGCTAAGCGAAGAGTATCCGGTGCCAAAGTCGTCAATCGACAGCTTCATCCCCAATCGCTTTAACTCATGCAGAACACCGATCACCGCATCCGGATTTTTCATGACGGCGCTTTCTGTAATCTCTAGCTCCAGAAGCTCGGGCTGCATGTCCGTCTCCTGAAGAACTTGCTGAATCATCTGTACCAGATTCTCTTGTTGAAACTGACGGGCAGACAAGTTGACGGCAACTCGCAACGGGTCATATCCTGCCTGCTCCCAGAGCTTGGCTTGGTTACAGGCTGTTCGCAGCGCCCACTCGCCAATCGGTACAATACAAAGCTTTGTGAAGTTCCTGTTCCATCGCAAGACATTCTGATGCATGATTGCTCATCGTAAAGGAGTACACAATGTATCGATTTCGTCCCTTCTCTTTTGCACTGTACATAGCGGGAGATTTGGGCGCTTCGTTCCTCCAAGTCTTTCGGGATTGTTCCTTGCCGCTCGCCCACGTAGTCACATATGGCGCGAACCGCTCCCTTCCGATATTGAACCCCTCTGTAATTCAGCCCGCTCATCCGTTCTTCTGCGGTAAACGGTACGACCTGGCCTTCGTATGCCTTCACGTCGCAAACGACATGCTTTTGCTTGGCGAGCATGAGGATCGAGCTGCCTTCTGGCGTATCGTCAAACAGAGAGGTAAGTACCGCTACCTCTATCAACTCCTTCTCCTCTGCTCCTGCGACTGGAACAAACTGCGCCGCCAGCCGATTGCCGTACGTGATCGTGCCTGTTTTGTCCAAAATAATCGTATTGACGTCACCAGCCGCCTCTACTGCCTTGCCTGACATCGCAATGACACCGAAGCGGGTAACCCGATCCATGCCTGCGATTCCGATCGCAGACAAAAGACCGCCAATCGTCGTCGGAATCAAACAAACTAACAGTACGACCAGGACAGAAATATTGAGATGAATGCCCGCATAGGCGGCGATTGGCACCAGTGTGACTACGACGATGAGAAAAATAAGCGTAAATACGATCAATACCGTATTCAGGGCGATTTCGTTTGGGGCCTTTTGCCGTTTGGCGCCTTCGATCAAGGCAATCATCCTGTCCAAAAAAGAATCGCCCGGGTTCGTAGTTATTTTGATCAAGATAGAATCACTCGTGACCCGCGTACCGCCAGTCACGGACGACTGATCACTTCCCGCCCGTTTGATTACAGGTGCAGATTCGCCTGTAATCGCTGATTCATCAATCGAAGCCAGCCCCTCGACAATTTCACCGTCGCCAGGAATGAAGTCACCCGTCTCTACCAGAACAAGATCCCCTCTTCGCAGTTCCTCCGCAGACACCACATGGATGCCCCCGTCTGCCTTCAGCCGTTTCGCCTCAGTATCTCTTTTGGCCCTGCGCAACGTATCTGCCTGCGCTTTTCCCCGCCCTTCTGCCAGTGCTTCGGCAAAATTGGCAAACAGGACGGTAACAGCAAAACCAAAAATACGCCTGTGTTCCAGCCTATCTGATTCTCTGTTCCGAAATAATGGGGGAAAAGGATCATGAGCAGGATTAGCACAGTTCCCATCTCAACCACAAACAGTACAGGATTCGATTTCATAACCAGCGGGTTTAGCTTGCGTACACTCTCCAACAAAGCTGTTCCGATTATTTTATTGTGGAATGTCGAATGCTCTTCTACTTGTTTCACGGCCATTCACCTTTCTATCCTATGAAATTCACAATTGTTCTACATGACATAAGGCGTGAACCAAATACAAAAAAATCCCCACGGCAAAAATCGTTACGATTACCACAAAATCATCCCTCCTCAGGCGTGTTGACAGCCCAAAGTCGGCTGAGTAATATAAGGCACAATGATAAATAATGGGAGGTATGGCGTTTGGCCATCTCTAACAAAAAAAAGCTGGAAGCTGAAATCAGCGAAACTTTCATCAAATTTCAACGCGACTTGATCGGACGTGGCCCTCAAGAAGCAAAAACCTACATCGTCGGCGACATGGTCCTCGTTCGCTTCAAGGGAGTGCTCACCGTTGAAGAAAAACATCTCTCCAGCCACGATAAAGGCCGTCGCATTGTAAAAGAAATGCGCGAGGTGCTTCGTGAGATGTATAGCGAGGAATCAGAAGAAATCGTAGAAAAGCTGACCGGCTGCAAAGTGCTGTCCAGTCATAGCGACATCAGCACCAAGATGGGGGAGCGAATCGAGGTTTACGTGTTGGACAAGGACCTCGAAAAAATGCTGGGCTGATTCCTCAACTGAATACCTGTGCATCGAAAAGGCGGCTCCGCCTGCTTACTGACGGAGCCTTTTTCCAATCAACCGCTGAGTTGTTCTGCCAGCCATCGATATCCCTTGTACCCTGGCTTGCTGATGATGACATAATGGGCACCTAACCCTTTGTATAAACTCGCATTTTGCTGCTCCTGTGTCAGAACGAAAATGCGGCAAGTGCCCAACTGCCGAAACAAAGTAATGAAATCACGCCCTTCTGGCCATTCGTCCACAAACAGATAGACAGACTGATAGACTAACAACTCCTCTTGATGAAGATAGCTTTCATCGAAAGAAATGGGCGACAACTTTTCTGTGCAGGAGTGACGCTCTCCCCTGATCAGCGAATAGGCAACAGGACTTTTCCGGAAGAACAGAGAGTCACTGCCTCCTCTGATCGTCTGCACAAAAGACGTGAATGCCTCTCCCACCCCAATGACCAGACAATTTTTCATGCCAGCCCCTCCTCTTCCCGTTTATTTGAGCTCCTCAATCGACTGGATGTTCATATAGCCTGGAACCACCAATCCGATTTTGGTTCCGTCCAGATTGGGGCCAAGGTCTTCCAACTGATCCCCGAACTTTTTGAGATAGCTCGCATCGGTAGAGGGAAGCCAGGCTGCTACCATCCCGTCCACATCGCCCATGGCTACGCCTGCCCACATCGGTCCAGCCTGGACCTGACTCAATTCCACCTCATATCCGAGCTTTGTCTCCAGCACTTCCTTCACTATGTGCGAACTGGCAATTTCCGAGTCCCATGCCACGTAAGCGATGGTCAGCTTTTCTTTTTGAACCGGAGCAAGCCCCTCTACCCACTTCCCGACCTTGTCTTCGTTGTTTTTCACCCACTCCGCAGCCGCTTCCTCTGGTTTTTTCCCGTCCAAAATATGTACCATCACAGCTTCCATGTCCGCAGGCTTCCATTGGAACGCGTCCAGAAACCGATAGGCGGCAGGGTGATCCTGCTTCAATCCTTTTCGAACGATGGTATGAATCTGTTCAGCTCCGCCAAAGCCGTTTTTCGGGTCCTGCAAATATTTCAGATCCAGTTTTTTGAACATCCAATGCGGCGTCCAACCCGTGATGATAATTGGTTGCTTCTGTTCGTAGGCACGCGTCAGCGCGGCAGTCATCGCCGCATCCGATCCTTCTACAAGCTGCCAGTTGTCCAGGCCGTACAGCTTCATGACTTCCTCAGTCTTCACCATCGAGCCGGCACCAGCGTCAATTCCAATGATTTTATATCCCACTGCTTCCCCAATCGCGTTCTTCGGCACCTGGACGGGATTCGGATTGTGCCCAATCGTCGCCCCTGTCGGTGTAGAGCCTTGCTGAGAGCAGCCTGCCAGCATAATAGCCGCAGCCACCACCCATGTCAGTGCATTTTTTCGCGTGAACTTGTTCATAACGCTTTTCTCTCCTTTTGTTTGGCATGCTGGGAAATGCGGTCCAGAACGATAGCAATAATCACGATCGATAACCCCGCTTCAAAACCTTTGCCGATATCCACCTGGGATACAGCCCGATAAACATCGGCTCCCAATCCTTTTGCTCCGATCATGGCGGCGATAACCACCATCGAAAGCGCAAGCATGATGCACTGGTTGACTCCCGCCATGATGGTCGTCTTCGCCAAAGGCAGTTGCACCTTCATCAACTTTTGCCATCTCGATGAGCCGAAAGCATCCGCTGCTTCTGCAAGCTCCGGCGGAACCTGACGTATGCCGAGATTCGTAAATCGGACGATCGGCGGCAGCGCAAAGATAACGGAAGCAATGACCCCTGGTACTTCGCCCAGTCCAAAAAAGAAAATGGCCGGGATCAAGTAAACGAATGCTGGCATCGTCTGCATCAAATCTAGCAACGGCATGACCAGCTTCGTGAAAGTATCGCTTCGCGCGCAGGCAATACCCGCAGGAATCCCTACAGTGATGGACAACAGGGCAGAAGCAATAACCAAGCCGAGCGTTTCGACCGTTTCATCCCAGTACCCCAGATTGGCAATGAGAAACAGCCCAAGCAATGTGAAAAACATCGAAGATCGCCCGCCAAATACCCAGGCCAGCGCCCCGAACAGCAAAATGAGAATAACAGACGGTATCGCAGCCAAAACCTCGGTAAAGTACGTGACCATTCCCGAAATGATGATCGCGATCGGATCGAACAAAATGCCTTTGTGCTGACCGAGCGCCTCAACGATTCGTTCCACCCACTCACCGATCGGCAACTTAGGCACGGAATCCATGGGGCATCACCTCTGCTCCCTGCTGCGGATTGACCTTGCCGACAAGCCCGCCGAGCACCGCTCCCTTGACAATGACGCCCAACAGACGCCGCTCCTCACCCACGACAGCAATCGGAACGTGCAAATCTGCCATCAGAGGAAACAGGCTGTTCAGACGGGCATCTGGCCCCACGCTGGGGATATCTTTTTTCATGATGGCTTCAAGCGACTCGCCCGTATTGATCGCAAGCGAAACGTCATAGGCGGTAACAAGCCCAAGCAATGCCCGCTTTTTGTCTACGATGTACAGACTGGATACCCCGTTGTCCATCATGAGCTGGAGGGCCACCCTCGCACCTTTGTCAGGAGTAATCGCTTCTGCCCTTTTCATCACGTGTTTTGCCACCAGCACTTTGGACAAGTCTGCATCCTCAACGAATTTTTTCACGAATTCATCCGCAGGATCGGTCATGATTTCTTCGGGACGCCCGACCTGGATGAAGCGACCGTCTTTCATCAGGGCGATCCGGTCACCGAGCCGCAATGCCTCATGCAGATCGTGAGTAATGAACAAAATAGTCTTTTTCATCGTTAGCTGAAGCTCTAGCAGCTCATCCTGCATGTCTTTTCGAATCAGCGGATCAAGGGCACTGAACGCTTCGTCCATCAGCAAAATGTCGGGATTGTTGGCGAGCGCCCGGGCCAGGCCGACCCTCTGCCTCATTCCGCCGCTCAATTGATCAGGGAAGGCATTTTCCCACTCGGAAAGCCCGACGAGCGCAAGCGCTTCGCGTGCTTTTTCTTGCCTCAATCCATGCGGTACTTGCTGAATCTCCAAACCGAATTCGATGTTTTCCCGTACCGTTCGCTGTGGGAAGAGCGCGAAATTTTGAAAAACCATGCCGAGCTTTCTCCTGCGTACCTCGCGCAAATGAGCCGGCTTCATACCAATGAGTTCTTCGCCATCGATCTGAACGCTCCCAGTGGTTGGCTCAATCAGGCGGTTGCAAAGTCGGATCAAGGTAGATTTGCCGCTGCCTGACAGCCCCATAATGACGAAAATTTCGCCCTCTGCTACCGAGAAGCTGATCTGGTTCACACCGATCGATTGCCCTGTCTCTTTAAAAATTTGCTCCTTTGTCCATCCTTGCTCCAACAGCTTTAACGCTGCCTGCGGCTGCTTGCCAAACACTTTCGTCAATTGCCTGACTGTCATTTTGGGCATGAGCCTTTCCTCCCTTTCTTGTTTTCCCAAATGAAAAAACCTGCGAAGTTCCGCTTCCAACCGGACGAACCACCTGCAGACGCTGCCGCTTGTGTACGCTCGATTTTTGCAGAACTAACGCAGGCTTACCTAATACCTGGCGCCCCTGTGCAAAAGGCTCCCTGTACGCTGTCTTCCTGATTTCGCTGTTCGTTTTTTGGTTTCATGCACCGGGTTTATGCTGAAATTCATTTGCCGCCCGCCATCCTCGCACATCGACATGCACGCGTATGACAAAAGCCACACATGAAAATCGCCATAAAAAATAGACCTATTTCATCCTTTTTCTCAAGAACAAAGGTCCCAAAGAAAAAGTCTGAAATGGCCTATAAACGCGCCCGAAGAGGACCGCTCCTCTTTTTTCGCATCATTGCCCAGACTTCATCGCTTCATGAACCTTCCCTGCTTTGGCCGACGAGGTTAGCTGACGGGTAGGATGGCAGAGAAGACTTATCTCATCCCTCCTGATTGCTCAGGATTAACCCCAAAAGATTGGTTCCCCCGCTTCCGGGTTGCCCCGGAACTAGGCCGTATGAAATGTTTGAATCAGATTCGGTAATGTGATTTGATTATACGCCTGCTGCCAATTATTGTGAATGCTCGCTTCTGCCTGCTTGCCTCATGCTTGATCGTTCTTTATTTATATCCTGACATTAGCTATCGGTTGCTCACCAATGAAAGCTATTTCGCCTGCTTTCCAGCTTACACGCAAATGCTCACCAGTACAGAATCATCGTAAGCAAACCGCTCGCTAATATCGGTGACCACTTCCCATTCCTCTTCCCCGACGCGAATCGAGTAAATCAGCTCCCGGCCCTGAAACTGGACGTGAGCGACCTTGCCCATGATCCCGTCCGCGCCTTGTTGCCAGGTGGACAGCTTCAACTGGTCCGGGCGAACAGGCAATACTTGCTGATCGAAAAAAGCGGAAAAATCACGCGAAACGGTGATCGGCAACGATGACGCTCCCTGTTTTTCCAGCAAAAAGGTGTTCGCGGCAGCCCAGTTCCCTTTTAAAAAGTTGGCTCTGCCGACAAACTTGGCGACAAACGGCGACTCCGGGGCGTAGTAAATGTCGTGCGGAGTGCCTGCCTGCTCAACTCTGCCGCCCTTCATCACGACAATGCGATCAGCCATGGCCAGTGCCTCGGATTGATCGTGCGTCACATAGACAATCGACGTACCCAGTTCGCGGTGAATGAACTGGATTTCTTTTCGCATCTGCATGCGCAGCTCGGCGTCCAGACTGCTCAACGGTTCGTCCATCAGCAACAAGGTCGGATTGAACACGATGGCGCGCGCCAGCGCCACACGCTGCTTTTGCCCACCGGAAAGCTGACTGGGGAACCGCTCCTCCATACCGCCCAGACCGACCATCTCCAGCATCTGGGCTACCCGCGCTTTCGGGTTTTGCTTGTACGCTTCCGGCACCTGCTGTTGATGCTGCAAAGGAAACGCCACGTTTTCGTAGACCGTCAAATGCGGCCAGAGGGCGAACGACTGAAACACCATGCCAATCCGCCGTTCTTCCGGCGGCTTGCGCTTGGCCGCGCTGGCTACACACTCGTTGTTGATCCAGATTTCTCCGCTTGTCGGGGATTCGAACCCGGCAAGGAGCCGCAGCAGCGTCGTTTTGCCGCAGCCGCTCGGACCGAGCAAAGCGACAAACTCGCCCTGGCCGATCTGCAAATCGAGATGGTGGAGCGCCGTGACATTCCCGAATTTTTTCGATACCCCTATTACCCGCGCACTGTTCATTGTTCGATCCTCCGTTGCCAGTATCGTTTCCACAGACTGCCCGCCGCGAGCACCAGCAGGATGGCTCCTACGATCAAAGTCGAGAGGGCCGTGCTGTACGTTGTCGATCCCGCCTGCTCAAAGCTGAAAATGACGACACCGATCGTTTCCGAGCCGGATGACCACAAGAGCGACGAAATCGTCAGCTCTGTAAAAGCGGTGAGAAAGACCAGAAACAAACCTGTTGCCATGCCCGGCGCGTAGAGCGGGAGCAAAATGCGCCGCCATCTCGTCCAGAAGCGCCCGCCGTTGATCCGTGCCGCTTCCTCCACTTCTTTGCCCACTTGCATGATCGAAACCGTACTGCTTTTGACTTGCAAAATGAGAAAGCGCGTCACGTAAGCGATCATGATCAGCCAAACCGTTCCGTATATGCCTGGCTGCCAGCCGGGAATCGGTTCAATCCAGGTCAAAATCATCGCAAGTCCGAGCACCATGCCCGGAAGCGCATACGGCAGCGCTACAGCCCCTTCCATCGCTTTGCCAAGCGCAGACGGCTTATGAATGCGCCAGTAGGCGAACAGCGTGCCCGCGACGACGCACAAGACACCCGTCATGCTGGCAAGCATCAAGCTGTTGCCGATGGCTCCCTTCGTACCTGCGTGGTCGAACATTACGAAGGCAAAGTGCTTCCACGTCAAATTTTCCGGGACAAACGGCAAGCCGTACGCTTTGACAAAAGCGGTTGCGGCCATCGACAAAAGCGGAAGCAGGCTCGTCACAAGCAAAAACCCGCCCACCAAAACCTCCGCCGTCAAACGGTGCTTGCCCAAAGACCGCCGGATGGACTTGTCCTCGGCACTGGTCTGGTCTACCCGGCTTTTCCGCAGCAAAACCCACTGCATCCCTGTCCCTGCCAGCGCAATGACGCCGAGCAAAACAGACAGGACAGCCGCCCTGGCAAAAGCGCTCGGCCCAAATCCGATCACTTCCTCGTAGATCAGTGTACTGAGTACAGAGATATTTTCCGGGATACCCAAAAATGCCGGAATCCCGAAGTTGTCCAGCCCGGAGATAAACGCCAGCAGTCCGCCTCCCGCAATGCCTGGCAAGGCGAGCGGAAGCGTCACTTTGGCAAACACAGCCCGCGCGCTTGCTCCCGCGGAATGCGCCGCCCACTCCAGCTCTTTCGGAATCCGGTACAGCACAGACAGCGTCAACATGTACACCAGCGGATAATGAGTCAGCCCCATCACGACGATGATCCCATCCAGCCCGTACACGTTCCACAGCTCGACCGGACTGCCCATCACCCAGCTCGCAGCCCTGTTCAGCACACCCTGCGGCCCTGCCAGCTGCGTCCAGGCCAGCGTCATTACATAGGACGGGATGAGCAGCGGCAAAAGGGCAAACGCGTGAATCGCACCTTTCCAGCGTATATCGGTATACGCGCACAGCCAGGCAAGCGCCACGCCGACGACTACCGAGATGACGGTGGAAATACCTGCTGCCAGCACAGTATGACCGACTGCATCCCACGTCCGGGCATTGACAAGCACCTCCTGAAAGTAGTGCAAGCCAAGCCCTGCTTCTGTCTGGATACTAAGCACAATCAGCTTCCACAACGGATAGACAAAAAAGAAGGCGACCGGCACCAGCACGAACCAGGTAGCCGCCTTATCCATGGACAGGGAGGCGGCGAACTTGCGCCGCTCCCCCATCTGTCTCTCGCTCACTACCGTCTGCCAGTTACTTGCCACCCATCATCTCTCCAAATTTCTTTTTGTCCGCTTCCCTGGAAGCTTCCAGTTCGTCAATATTGGCGGAAAGCGCCTTGATTTGATCTTGTGCGTACAGTCCTTCCGGTGCTGCTACTCCTTTGCGGATCGGTGTATAGCCCAGGCCGCTGGCGAGCTTTTGCCCTTCTTCGGAGAGGACGAAATCGACAAACGCTTTGGCAGCCTCCTGGTTTTTGGTCGCTTTCATGATGCCGATCGGCTCCGTGATGACAGGCACGCCTTCTTTTGGATACACGATCTCGACGGGCGAACCGTCTTTTTTGGCGCGGGCAACCAGATAGTCGACGACCATGCCGTAATCTTTTTCGCCGCCCGCTACACTTTTGAGCACGGCGCCATTTCCTTTAATGACGGTCATTTGATTCGTTTTCAGCCCGCTGATGTAATCCCAGCCCAAATCAGGCTGGCGCGTAAACACCCCGACATTGTAAGCCGCTGCGCCTGAGTAGAGCGGGCTTGGCATAATCGCTTTGTTCGCCGCTTCCGGACTCGTCAGCACTTTCCAGCTGTCCGGGAGAGCTTTGACCTTGCTCGTGTTGACCGCGAGCACAGTCGCCATGACTTTCGTTCCGGTGTACGCGCCGTCCGCGTCTTTCCACTCCGCCGGAATGTCCGCCGCTTCAGGCGAAGTGTACGGCATGAGCAAATCTTGTTTTTTCAGGCTGACAAAGGTGGGCGCATCCGCGACCAACAGCACGTCAGCTTTTACTTGCCCTGCCTGTGCTTCGGCCTGCAAGCGGCTGATGACTTCCTCCGTTCCCGAGCGGAACAGATCTACTTTCACGTCAGGATACTTCTTGGAAAAAGCGTCGATCAAAGAAGCTGCATCCGCATCCGGCTGGGACGTGTAAAAGCTCAAGGTTCCCGCTACTTTCGGGGCAGCAGGCTCCGTTGTGGCAGCCGGAGTCGACTGCGACGCTGGCTGGGATGGGGTCGACGAAGAAGGCTGGGAACCGCAGGCAGCAAGTCCGAAGACCGATACGGCCGCGAACAAAGAAAGAGTCCATTTTTGCAACAGAACACGTTTCATTTTTTATTCCTCCTGATCATTAAGTAGGCTTATGAGTTAAGAGCTTTGCTTCGCACCTTGAAACCATTTTCCGATCTTCGTCTTCATGGCCGTGTTGGTCATGTTCAATTGCAGAGGCGTAATCGTGATGAACCCGTCGCGCAGCTTGTAGTAATCCGACTCCTCATCCTCAAAGTTCAGTTCGCTCAAATGATCGGATAGCCAGTAGCACAGGTAGCCCTGCGGGTCGTTCAGTCCGACGTACTGATAGCGCAGCACATCCATTGCCAATGGCGTCACCGCAACGCCTTTTACCATTTCTTTGGACAAGTACGGCAAGTTGATATTCAGTACCGCTTCCGGGCTGAGCTTGTGCCTGAATAGCGTTTCAAACACTTCGTAGGCCAACGGCTCCACGATCGAAAAGTTCGGGTTCGGCTTCAGCGTGGCGAGCGAGATCGCGACAGAAGGAATCTGGTACATCGCCCCCTCGATCGCAGCCGAGATCGTGCCCGAGTAAAACACGTCCCGCCCGAGATTCGGCCCGCGGTTGATCCCGGAAACAATCACGTCCGGCTTTTCTTTGAGAATCACCTCAATCGCCATTTTGACGCAGTCGGCGGGAGTGCCGTTGACAGCCCACGCTTCCAATGAAGTATCGAAAAAGTTTACTTTGTTTGCTTTTACAGGTGATTTCAGTGTGATCGCATGGCTGATCGCACTTCGTTCCTGATCCGGGCAGACAATGGATACATTGCCGAACGGCTGCAGGGCTTGCGCCAGACACAGCACGCCGCTGGAGAAAATTCCATCATCATTCACTACGAGAATGTTCAAAATAATACAAACCTCCTATCCAAATGAGACACTGTGGCCTTGTTGCAAAAAGAGCAGGTTTTGCTTGAGTTGGGACAAATTCCGCGCATCGTCGAAGCCTTCTACAACCAGCGGCTTCTCTTCCGCAAGCAAGAGCGGCCAAATCGTCGGCAGGTCAATTTCCCCTGTTCCGAGTGGCACATGCAGCTTGGTTGCTGTCGCATCGCTCACATGGATTTTGTCGACTCCCTCCAGTTCTCCGAGAAACTGCGGCAGAGAACAGGTCAGGGGCACATGGGCGATATCCAAGGTCGCTGCCGTCGGATAGTTCAGCGCTGCACGCAGCCTGTTCAAATCCCCCGGCGTCACGATCAGTTCTTTTGGCAACGGCTCGATATGCTCGATGGACAGCACCCTTCCCAGACGCACAGCCTCTTGCGCCAGCTCGTTCAGGCTCTCGATGAGCACCGCTTCGTGCCATTCCCGGTTTTTGTGGGTCAAAGTCAATCGTCCCGGATGGATCGTCACGCTTTTCGCTCCGATCTCCCCCGCGAGAGCCAACGACCGCTTGATTTCCTCCACCGATTGTTTGCGAATGCCGCTATTCAGCGAGCACAAGTTCAAGTCCCAGCTAGCCGCATGCAAAGTCAGCTTCATGCCGACGCGTTTGGCGGCCTGCTGAATTTCCCGCGGGTTGCTTTTGTGGAACCAGACGTGCTCGGCCCAGACCTCCATCCCGGCAAATCCGTACTGCCTGGCAATCAAAATCGCCGCTTCTACCGGGTAGGACCACATCAATGTCGATGAAACATACAGCATGTCCACCACTCCTTTACCTCTGCCGGAATCGGCACACTGCCAACCGGGTAAGGGTTGCGAGAGCCGTGCCCGTGAAAGTCGCTGCCTCCCGAGCGGATCAGGTGATTCACCTTGGCTTGCCGCTCCCAAAATGCCATCTGTTGCGCGGAATGCTTCGAATAGTACACCTCGATGCCATCGATGCCGTAGGCAAGCAACGCATCCAGCTTCACTTCAAACGAGTAAATACCCGGATGGGCCAAAATCGCAATGCCGCCTACTTCATGAGTAAGCTCAATCGCTTCGCGTGCCGAGAAGGAAGGACGGGGCACATAGGCCGGGCAGCCTTTTCGCAAATACGTCTCGAACGCCGCTTGCGGAGTGGAGCAAAAGCCGCGTGCTGCC
Organism: Brevibacillus sp. 1238; assembly: GCF_029892995.1. Lineage (NCBI taxonomy): Bacteria > Bacillati > Bacillota > Bacilli > Caryophanales > Paenibacillaceae > Brevibacillus > Brevibacillus sp. 1238. Next base: position 124,247 of record NZ_JARXWC010000013.1, read on the forward strand.
AAAACTTCTGCCACATCTGTGCGCACCAGCACGTCGCCTTTTGCCCGGGCTGTGCATTCTTCCATGGTGATCGCCATACCTAAACGATTGCAGCGTTCGACGATTTCGGCGATCCACTCGATCCGCTCCCGTTGGCGCCTGTCCATGACGTGCAGGAGCCGGGCATCCGATATATCGAGGCCGTAACCCAAAATATGCAACTCGTCTTCTGGGCCGTCCGTGTTCCATTCGATTCCCGGTATGAGCTTCAGACCGAGACGTTCGGCCTCATCGCGAGCCAGCAGATATCCATCGACGGTATCATGGTCTGTAATGGCTAGGTGAGTCACTCCCCGCTCGCTTGCCTCGGCAAGCAGCTCTGCGGGAGTGAGCTTCCCGTCAGAAGCGGTGGTGTGCATATGCAAGTCCATCATCTGACCACTCCTCCTGTTCTTTTCCGACTTGTTTGATTTCGTTTGATTTCATTGTAGCTGTCGTTTTTGAAGGGCGTATAAAGCAGGCGACAAGGTTTGATAAAGGCCAGACGCCTGTCCATGCGCCTTTTCGGTCGATCCCCTGCCGGATTGTTGAGGAGGTGTTAACGATTTACAAAGTCTTTACAAAAGCGAAAAGTTCGTGGACAAACGGCGCTGGTGGAGAGGAAAACGAAAAACCCCCACCCGAACTAATGTTCAGGCAGGGGCTTTGTGTTCAAAGAGACAGTCGCTATTTAAACGACATCGTATCCTTGTTCTTCGATTGCTTCCTTGATGGCATCCAGCGTCAACGTGCTTTCGTTGAAGGAAACCTCTACTGTTTTGGCCGCCAGATTGACTTTGCCTTCTGCTCCCAGCTCTTTCAACGTTTTTTCCACGGTATTCACGCAATGGTTGCAAGACATGCCTTCTACATTCAATGTTACGTTTTTCATTCTCAATCTCTCCTTTGAGTGTATGTGTATAAATGATGCGGACAAAGCCGCTTGTTGCTGTTTGTAAACGACAGATGGCAGATGGCAGCTTACAGCTTCACTCGCTGCAAGCGCAGGGCGTTGAGCACGACGGAGACGGAGCTGAAAGCCATCGCGGCTCCGGCTAACCATGGAGCGAGGAAGCCCAAGGCTGCAAACGGAATGCCGAGCGTGTTGTAGGCAAAAGCCCAGAACAGGTTTTGCTTGATGTTGCGAATGGTTCGCTTGCTCATTTCGATGGCGTCAGCGACACTGGTCAGCTCGCCGCGCATCAAGGTAATGTCGGCCGCTTCCATCGCCACATCTGTTCCCGTGCCGATCGCCATGCCGATATCAGCGGTAGCCAGTGCCGGAGCATCGTTGATTCCGTCGCCGACCATAGCCACTTTCTTGCCCTCTGCCTGAAGCTTTTTCACCTCGGCAGCCTTGCCTTCGGGCAGGACTTCGGCGATGACGTGCTCAATTCCTGCCTCGCGAGCAATCGCTTCGGCGGTTTGACGGTTGTCGCCCGTCATCATGATGACCGTCAGCCCCATCGCTTTCAGGCGTTCGATTGCTTGCTTCGAAGTCGGCTTGATCGTATCCGCTACGGCAATCAACCCGGCAAGTTTGCCGTCGATGACCGCGAGCATCGCCGTTTTACCCGCTTGTTCCAGCGAGAGCATGGTGTCTGATACAGCCTGATACGATATGTGGTGCTGTTCGAGCAGACGGCGGGTTCCGACCAGCACTTCTCTGCTGTCGACAGTTGCCCGAATCCCGAAGCCGGGAATCGCTTCAAACACGCTGGTTTGCCCAAGCGCTATGCCTTTTTCCGCGATCCCGCGAACGATCGCCTGGGCCAGTGGATGCTCGGAGTTTTTCTCGGCCGCGCCTACCAGCGCAAGCAGTTCTGGCTCGGCAAAATCAAGCGAAATCACGTCTGTCAGCTCCGGCTCTCCTTTGGTTACGGTTCCTGTCTTGTCGAGGACAATCGTATCCAAATGGTGCGCCGTCTCCAGATGCTCTCCCCCTTTGAACAAAATGCCCAGTTCCGCTGCGCGGCCAGAGCCAGCCATAATCGAGGTCGGAGTCGCCAGGCCAAGTGCGCACGGGCAAGCGATTACCAGCACGGCGATAGCCTTTTCCAGCGCCTCAGCAAAGTTGCCGGGAATGACGGCGAAATACCAGATGAGAAAAGTCACCACCGCAATTCCGACGACAATCGGAACGAAAATCCCGGAAATGCTGTCTGCGAGTCGTTGGATCGGCGCTTTTGTCCCTTGCGCTTCCTCCACGACTTTGATGATTTGCGCCAGCGCCGTTTCCTTCCCGACTTTGGTCGCTTTTACCTTCAGAAAACCGTTTTTGTTCAAGGTGGCTCCGATGACGGCATCTCCAGCCGCTTTATCTACCGGGATGCTTTCCCCCGTCAGCATGGATTCATCGACCGCAGACTGCCCCTCCAGCACGATGCCATCCACTGGCACCTTGTCGCCTGGCTTCACGTTCACGATATCTCCAGGCCGCACTTCTTCAACAGGGATCGTAATTTCCACACCGTCGCGGACGACTACGGCTGTTTTCGCTTGCAAGCCCATCAGCTTGCGGATTGCTTCCGAAGAGCGTCCCTTCGCCTTGGCTTCAAACAGTTTGCCCAGCAAAATCAAGGTAATCAGCACAGCACTCGTTTCAAAGTAAAGCTCCAGCATGTGGGCGTGCGACCCGATGGACGAGATCGCCACGTACAGACTGTAAAAATAGGCAGCCGAGGTGCCGAGCGCGACCAGCACATCCATGTTCGCGCTCTTGTTGCGAAGCGCTTTGTAGGCCCCTGCGTAAAACTGCGCCCCGATGATGAACTGCACAGGAGTCGCCAAGGCCAGTTGTACCCACGGGTTCATCAGGAAGTCCGGCAACCAGATGAACGAAGTGAAGGAAAAGTGGCTGACCATCGACCAGAGCAGCGGCAGCGACAGCACGAGGGAAATCCAGAACTTTTGCGTTTGCCGCTTGATCTCGGCCATGCGGCGGTCAACCTGCTCCTCTTCTTTGCCCTCTTCCTTGCGCGTTGCCTGGTATCCCAGCTTTTCTACCTGCCGCACAAGATCAGACACGCCCACCTGAGCAGAATCGTATTCGACCGTAGCTGTTTCCATCGCCAGGTTCACGTTTGCCTTCAACACGCCAGGCATTTTGTTCAGACCCTTTTCGATCCGCGTCGAGCAGGCCGCACAAGTCATGCCTGTAATATTCAGCTCGACTTTGTCGGCGACGACGCCGTAGCCAAGCGCCTCGATCTTCGAGCGTATATCGTCGAGACTCGTTTTGGCCGGATCGAAGACGACTGTCGATTTTTCCAAAGCCAAATTCACATTGGCTGTTTCTACACCATCCAGCTTCTTCAAGCCTTTTTCAATGCGCAGCGCGCAGGCTGCACATGTCATCCCTGAAATCGGAACTGTAGCTTCTGCCGTTTTGGCACTCATACCAATTCCCCCAAATACCCTTAGAGGGTATATTTCATTGTATAGTTCCCCTTACGTTCATTTCTTATCACACTCTCAATATACAATACCCCCACAGGGTATATCAAGTGATTTTTTAAAAATTTTTCTCCTCTGCTTCTTTGGCTTTTCTCGACGCACAAAAAAAGCCCCCGATTTTCATCATCGGGAGCCTGGAATGACTGCTTATTTTCCTGCGTTCACTTCTTTTTGGTAGGCAGCAGCTACTTTTGCCGCTACTTCCGCATTGTGTCTTACGAGAGCGATATTCGTTTGCAAGCTTTTGCCTGCTGTCAGTTGTTTCACTTTGTCGAGCAGGAACGGTGTTACTTTTTTGCCTGCGATGTTGTTTTCCTTCGCTTCTTTGAGCGCCTGCAAAATTACGCCTTCGATTTGCTTGTGGTCAAGCGCGTCTGCTTCCGGTACCGGGTTGGCGATGATCAAGCCGCCAGTCAGACCGAGCTTCCATTTGGTGTTCATTAAAGTGCCGACTTCTTCTGGCGTATCCAGACGGAAGTCTACGCCAAATCCGCTTTCGCGAGCGAAGAAGGACGGGAACTCGGCAGTGCGGTAGCCGACCACCGGCACGCCTTGCGTCTCCAAGTATTCCAGCGTGCGTCCGATATCCAGGATCGATTTTGCGCCAGCGCATACAACCGCAACGCTTGTTTGCGCCAGCTCAGTCAAGTCAGCAGATACGTCCCACGTGATTTCGCCATCGCGGTGTACCCCGCCGATACCGCCAGTCGCAAACATGCGGATGCCAGCCAGATCGGCTGCGATCATGGTTGCCGCTACTGTCGTCGCACCGATTTTGCCGCTTGCGAGGATGTAAGGGAAGTCGCGGCGGCTCACTTTTTCCACCGATTTGTTGGTCGCGAACTCTTCCAGCTCGCTCTCGGTCAAACCGATTTTGATTTTGCCGTCCATGATTCCGATTGTCGCTGGCACTGCGCCATTGTCGCGGATGATTTGCTCTACTTCTTTTGCCATTTCGATGTTTTGCGGGTATGGCATCCCGTGGGAGATAATCGTAGTCTCCAGGGCAACTACTGGCAGGTTGTTCTCCAGCGCGTGGCGTACTTCCTCAGTAAAGGTCAGGTATTGTTTCATCTTTTATCGCTCCTTTTCGTATTGTTCAACGGTCAATTGCAGTTGTTCCGCTTTGAGCAAGGGAGAAACGGACTGCTCTGTCTGCAAAGTCAGAGCGGATGCTGCCAAACCGAGACGGCAAGCAGCCTGGAACGACTCCCCGTTCACGATGCCGTACAACAGGCCGGACGCAAACGCATCGCCTGCCCCTGTTACATCAACTACCTCAGTCGGATACGGCGCCATCTGCTCCGATACGTCCTCCGACTGATAAAAAATTCCTGCTTCGCCCATGGTGACGATGACGTGCTTGACGCCTCTCTCCCTGATTTTCTTGCACGCTTCGGCGCAATCCTCGATGGAGTTGATCGTCATGCCGGAAAGCAGCTCCGCTTCCTCCCGATTGGGCAGGATCGCTTCGACTCCGTCCAATTGCTGTGGGAGCTTTTTCGCTTTTGCAGAAGAGACCGGGTCAACAAAGAGTCGGATGTTTTCCTCCCGGCAACGGCTAATGATGTAGGCCAAGCAATCCTCCGGTATGTTCGTATCGATAAAAATCGCGTGGGCTGCTGCAATGTGCGACCATTTCTCGGCAAACATCTCCGGTGTGAGCGCGTCGTAAATATCCATGTTCGCCAAAGAAACGACCATTTCTCCATCGATATCGAGCAATGCGGTATACGTGCCTGTGCGCTGCGTAGGCAAGCGCCACACCTGGCTGATATCTACTCCGTGCTTTTTCGTCTCCTGCACGATCCACTCGCCTTCCTTATCTTCACCGATGCTGGTGAACAAGGATGTATTGCATCCCAGTCGTCCAAGGTTCTCCGCGATATTGCGGGCAACCCCGCCACACGATTCCATGATCGTAACCGGATTGGAGGAATGCAGACGCACGGCTTGCTTTCCACGCGCTTTTCGGTCGAGGTTCGCTCCACCGATGCAAGCGATCATGCCTTCGTCCCGCAATACGTACGCTCTGCCTTTAATCTCGCCGCGCTTGGTCAACTGAGCGATATACCCCGCTACAGCCGACCGCGAAATCCCGATCAAGTCAGCCAGCTCTTGCTGGGAAATGAACGGATTTTGCCGGATGTGATGAAGGATCAACATATCTTTCTCCACGGTCATCCTCCTTTCTTCTGATTAGCATTCACAGCTTTGTTTACAAACAAAAGTCTATCACAAAAACATTTGTTTTGCAAAGGATGATTTTATCCCCCCTCTATTTGACAAACGGATGCGACTTCATGTAAAGTTATCTTAAATTCAAGATATCGAAAATTCGTTGGAAAGGAGGGTTTTTCATGGATCGCAATGATTCCCTCGATCTTTTTGTCGTATTATCGAGATCATATAACTGGGTCACTGCCCACTCCAATCGGCACATCCGCCTGCACGGGCTGAATCCTACCGAGTTTGGCGTCCTGGAAGTTCTCTATCATAAGGGCCCGCAGCCATTGCAGCAAATTGGCGAAAAGATCCTGATCTCCAGTGGAAATATCACCTACGTTGTGGACAAGCTAGAAAAGAAGCAACTGTTGATTCGCAAACCCTGTTCGGCCGACCGCCGGGTCATTTACGCCGAGCTGACGGAAAAAGGCCATGCGTTTCTGGCAGACATTTTTCCTTCTCATCAAGAGGCGATTGAAAAAGCGGTCGCGGGACTTACCCCGGAAGAACAACAGCAAGCGATTGCTTTGTTAAAAAAGTTGGGACGTGCTGCTCAGGAGAATTATTAGACTGGGCAGCACCCACCGAGGGTAAAAAAGGTGTTGACAAAACCTTCAACACGTAATAATCTTAAAATCAAGATTTACACATTAAAAGTTATCTGCTTACAAAAAGAAAGGGGAATATTTTTCTCATGAGCAAAGTACTTTTCATTAAAGCAAATGATCGCCCAGTTGAGCAGGCAGTAAGCGTAAAGCTGTACGAGGCTTTCGTAAAATCTTATAAAGAAACGCATCCAAACGACGAGATCGCCGAGCTGGACCTGTTCGCAGAAAACCTTCCTTACTACGGAAACGACCTGCTCACTGCCATGTTCAAAGCTGGACGCGGCATGGAGCTGACTGCTGAAGAACAAAAAGGCGCTGAACTGGTGAGCAAATATTTGAACCAATTCACTGATGCAGAAAAAGTAGTTATCGCATTCCCTATGTGGAACTTCACCGTTCCTGCTGTTCTGCACACCTACGTTGATTACCTGTCGCAAGCAGGCAAAACGTTCAAATATACAGCGGAAGGCCCTGTTGGACTGATGGGCGACAAAAAAGTAGCTCTCCTGAGCGCACGCGGCGGCGTATACTCCGAAGGCCCAATGGCTGAAATCGAGCTGGCTAACCGCTACGTTCGCACGGTGCTTGGCTTCTGGGGCATCAGCAATGTGACAGAAGTGATCGTAGAAGGTCACAACCAATTCCCGGACAAAGCAGAAGCAATCGTAGCAGCAGGCATCGAAAAAGCAGCAAAACTGGCGGAATCCTTCTAAGGCCCGCCAGCCTTTCTTGTCCTAATATCTCAAATTTGAAATACTATAATTTAAAATAATTAAGGAGAGATGAAAAATGATGGATCTTGGATTGTTGATTATTCGCTTGGTGATTGGGTTGTCGTTTGCAGGTCACGGTGCGCAAAAGCTGTTTGGCTGGTTCGGTGGCTACGGTTTGAAAGGCACAGGCGGCTGGCTGGAGTCCATCGGGGTCAAACCTGGTGTTGCCATGGCCCTGCTTGCCGGATTGGCTGAACTGGTCGGCGGCTTGCTGTTTGCAGCAGGTGTCGGTACATGGGTCGGCGCTCTCCTCATTGTCTTCACAATGTTGGTTGCGATTGTGAAGGTTCACGGTCAAAATGGATATTGGGTAACGCAAAACGGCTACGAGTACAACCTGACTTTGATCGCTGTCGCTATCGGTGTCGCTTTGATCGGTCCAGGAGCATACGTTTTGTTTTAAGCAACACTCGCTAAGCCCGTAAGCCAGCATTCCACCAAGGGAGGACACAGCAGATGGAAATCCGCGTCTATACACAGAATGAACAAGCAAAAGGACACTTTGGCGACGGTGAAATCGTAGAAAACAAACCGATTGGCTTCCCCCACGAAGGTTCCGTCGTAAAACGGGTTGGCCCACTTTTTTACTGGGCATGGGCAAAATCACTGCAAACGTTTGAAATTCCTCTTCACCCGCATTCCGGCTTTGAAATTTTGTCCTATGTCTTGAAAGGTACAGTGGGTCATCGGGATACGCTGGGCAATTTGCAGCAAGTGACAACAGGCGGCGCTCAGATCATGCAAACAGGATCAGGAGCTTACCACGCCGAAGAATTGGGCAAAGATACGGAAATGTTCCAAATCTGGTTTGAGCCGCACCTGGCAAAAACCACAAAGACTCCGCCGACTTACAACCAGTATGATCACGAAGAGTTTCCAAGCGAAACGACGGATGGCGTATCGGTGAAAAGCATCATTGGTTCTCAAGCTCCCATTTCGCTCGTGACCGACTCTTCAATGAAAGACATTGCCATTCCGGCAGGCAAAGCTTTTTCGCTGGAGCTTCCGGCTGGCTACGCTCACGCTGTCGTCGTCGTGGAAGGCAGCGGGAACATTTTGGGTAGTGAACAGTCAGCAACTGCGAACACAGGCGACTTTGTCGTCGTTTCAACCGAAGCAGCGGAAACCATCACCTATCAGGCAAAAGACGATGCTCCCCTGCGCTTGGTGCTGATCCAGGTGCCGCTCGAAGTCGACTATCCGCTTTACCGCAAATAATTTCTTGTATCCAAACTGCAAACAAAAACCGCCCTTATGCATGAATATAGCCATAGCTTCACAAAGACCGTCACCTGCTCGTGGCGGTCTTTATTTTTTGTACATGAACGAAAGCGGCCCCGCCTGGCCTGGCTACAGCGGAGCCTTTTTTGCTGGGAAAACGCTCAAAAAATCTTCTCTTCCTCCAGCATCATTTTTTGTTCAAAAGGAGCCGTCAACACAATCAGCGTATAAGAGTAACCGAAATCTCCGGTGCGTTCCGAAAAAGCTACCAACTCCTCCGTAGAACGGGTGACGACCTTCAGCATGTAGTTGTACTCCCCGCTGATCCGGTACATGTCGGTCACTTCAGGCGCCTGCTTGCAAAAGTCGATAAAAGCGGCGCACTGCTTGGTGCGGAACATGACAAAAGCAGTCGTGTGCTTGCCCAGCTTCTCCTGCGAGATCGCCGCGTGATAGCCGGTGATCACGCCTTGTTCTTCCAGACGGCGCACCCTCTCCTTGACCGCTGGCTGCGTCATCCCGATGATTCGCCCCATCTCCGCCAACGGTATCCGCGAATTTTCATGCAACAGGCTAATGATTTTGTAATCGACCTGATCCACTTTTATCACCCTTTCGATTTCATAAGCGCTAACCTGCAAATAACTTGCTTCTATATAGAAATACAAGAGAAACACCTTGGTTCATGCATGTAAATTATAAAAATTGTTTCGTAAAATGTCACTACCGAGATGCTCACTGACCAGCGCGCGGTCAGGCGGCATGAAAAGCTTGTTTTTCCAAGGAGTGAAGCCGCTTTGTCCAGACGTACACTGATTTTGTTGCTGGCACTGGGAGAATTTATGGTGGGCACCGCCGAATCGATCGTAACAGGCATCATCGGCATGATCGCAAATGACACCCACGTCTCCGTCTCCCTGGCTGGCCAGCTTGTTACAGCCTTTTCCCTGGCTTTTGCTTTCGGTTCACCGATTTTGATTGCGCTCACGGCAAAAATGGAGCGCAAAAAGCTCATCCTCTGGGCGCTTTTTGTGTTCATCCTGACGAATTTGCTCGCTTTCGTCAGCCCTGGGTTCTCCCTGCTGTTGTTCTCGCGTATTTTGCTCGGGCTTTGCGGCGGCATTTACACGGTGGTTGCTCTCGCGCAAGCCGCCAATATGGCCTCCCCCGAGAAAAAGGGCAGCTCCATTGCCATCATTCTCATGGGCTTTAGCCTCTCGCTTGTGCTCGGCGTTCCGGCTGGCACGATGCTCGGCGAACTGTGGGGCTGGCGGTCTGTATTCGCCCTGATCGGCGTCCTGACCATCATTCCGTTCGCAGCCATTCTTGCCTTTTTGCCAAAAGAACAAGGCGAGGCAGCCATCCCCTTGCGCCAGCAGCTGGCAGCGTTACGCAACCGCCGCGTGATTCACGCCCTGCTCCTCTCTTTGTTCTTCGTCACAGGGTACTCGACGGTTTACACGTACATCACCCCGCTCTTGCAGAGCACGACCGCCATGTCTACCGCCTGGGTAAGCGCTACGCTGTTCATGGCTGGTCTCGCCAGTGTCGCGGGTTCGCGAATCGGCGGTGTCGCCACTGACAAATGGGGCGTCCGTCGCACCTTGTACATCAGCCTGGTAGTGCATGCGCTCGTCCTGTTGTTTTTGCCCTTGTCCACCATGCTGTTCGCAGGCGCGATTGTGGCAGTCATGTTCTGGGTGGCTGCGGTTCAGACGACTGTCCCTGCCCAGCAGTATTACCTGATTACTTTGTCTCCGCACTCGTCCCAAGTCGCGCTCAGCATCAACACCTCGGTTTTTCAACTGGGGCTGGCACTTGGCGCAGGGCTGGGCGGATTGATCGTCAACCATGCGGCGATTGTGCATGTGAGCTGGGTTGGCGGCTTGCTCGTGCTCGCAGGGCTGGGCTTTGCCGTCGCATCCTTTTCTCAGCCAAAAGAAAGCGGAACAGTAACAATCGCTTCCGCCAAAAGGTAAAGCAAGCACAGACACAAGCAAACCCGTCCAGGCATCGACGCCCGGGCGGGTTTGTTTTTTACCGCTGTTATTCTCCTACAACTCTTAAACTATACGAGAGCCGGCTCATGCGCAAGCATCGTGCCTTCCTGCGCGTACCGCACATGCCAGGAGAACGCTTTTTCCAATACGTGCGGAGTATGCCCGCCGCGTGTGAGCGCTTCTTCATAATACGCTCTCAATTGATCCCGATAGAGCGGATGGGCGCAGTTCTCGATGATTTTCAAGGCGCGCTCTCTTGGAGCCAGGCCGCGCAAATCAGCCAGTCCTTGTTCCGTGACGATAATATCGACATCGTGCTCGGTGTGATCCACATGAGACGCAAACGGAACGATGCTGGAAATTTTCCCGCCTTTGGCAATCGACTTGGTGACGAAAATGCCAAGACGAGAGTTGCGGGCGAAGTCGCCGGAGCCGCCGATGCCGTTCATCATTTTGCTGCCGGATACATTCGTGGAATTGACGTTGCCGTAAATATCCACCTCAATCGCCGTGTTGATCGCAATCAGTCCGAGACGGCGGATGATTTCCGGATGGTTAGTAATTTCCTGCGGACGCAGCAACAGCTTGTCGCGGTATTGGGCAAAATGACGCGTGACGTGCTCCATTTTTTCGGCAGTCAGCGTGATCGAACAGCCGGAAGCAAACGAGATTTTTCCCGCATCGATCAAGTCAAATACCGCATCCTGCAATACTTCCGAATAAACAGTCAGGTCGGTGAACTCCGAGTCCAAAAAGCCGTTGAACACCGCGTTGGCTACAGACCCGATGCCCGATTGCAGCGGCGCGAGATTTTTCGGCAAACGGGAAGCTTTCACTTCCTCGCGCAAAAACGCAATCAGATGGGCGGCGATCTGAGCTGTCTCCTCATCCGGCTCCACAATCGTCGATGGCGAGTCGAGCTGGTTCGTCAACACGATGCCTTTGATTTTATCCATATCGACCACAATTCCCGCTGTGCCGATTCGCTGATCGACTGCTGTAAGCGGGATCGGCTCGCGCTCTCCCTGTTTCCCTGGTGTGTAGATGTCGTGAATGCCTTCCAGTTCAGCAGACTGAGCCAGATTCAGCTCAACGATGACATGCTTCGCATAATCGACGAAGATGTTCGAATTGCCGACGGATGTGGCCGGAATGATCATACCATCCTCCGTAATTGCAACCGCTTCCACAATCGCGTAATCAATGGCGGCCATTGCTCCCTGACGAATCAGCTCTGCCGTGTGGGACAGATGCTGGTCGACAAACATCATGCTGCCGTCATTGATTTTTTTGCGCATCACGGGATCGGCCTGAAAAGGCAAGCGTTTGCTGACGATTCCCGCTTCCGCCATCACGGCATCCACATCGGAACCGAGCGATGCGCCTGTATATACGTTCACTCCAAAAGGTTTGTTTTCTCTTTTGACCAGCTCGGCCAATGCGAGCGGCACGACTTTGGCATCCCCTGCACGAGTGAAGCCACTTAACCCGATCGTCATGCCATCCTCGATCCAACTCGCTGCTTCCTCAGCTGTCACGATTTTATCTGCCATTCGTTTATCGCGTAAGCGCTCCCACATCATTGTGACCCCCTATGCCATCTTTTCTTGCTCCTACACTAGCACAAGGAATCTGAGCGGGCACTCAATTTTCAACAAAGCAGAATATTTGAGCAGATAATTAGAAAAAAAGACAGCGAACCATTCTCAGCGAAACGACGTTGTTCCTTGTTAAAAGCCGAGCAGTTGCCGGAACGCACTGGCATACGTCTGACTCACGGGCACTCTCGTCTTCTGCTTGTCCTTCATCTCCAGCAAAAACGTCGAGTGAAAATGCGGATGGATGAAGCCAATCGCCTCCATGTTCACAAAATACGAGCGATGGCAACGCACGAACCGCTCCGGCGGAAGCATGTATTCCAGCTCGGACATGCTGTACTTGTTCGCGTACGATCCAGTGGCCGCATGCAACAGCGTCTTGCCTTCATTCGAGCTGATATACACAATCTCATGCAACGGAATCGGCAGCCAGCCATCTTCCCCTTTTCCAATCAAAAACGACAGCCGCGGCTGCGGATTGGCAAGCGGAACGCTTTGCAAAGGGTAGATGGCGGTGATACAGCCCATGACCTCTCCACTTTTGAACAACGGAAGCGACAAACCGTAGTACGGCACTCCAAAAATCCGGCTTTCTACCTGATGCCCTACTTTGCCTCTTTCCATCAATGCCTTGTGAGTCGCTGAGCCAACCGGAACCTGATCGCCCGGTGCAATTTTCAAGTCTATGTTTGAGCTAGGCTGATAATACAAATATTGCGTTCCATCCGATATGGCAATGGACACTTCTTCTGGCACAGCTTGACCGATCATTTGCAGCATCTCTGGAACAAATGTGTTCTCCATGCTGAATCCCCCTGCTCCTCTTCTCGCTTTTTCCTTCTCCTTCTATTAAACCACACTTCCCGCCTGGCAGATCAATCCTTGTCTTTCCTTTGCAGACAAGGGAATCCATCCATCGCCGGACAGCCGTTGTGCTATCATTAGTAGCAACAGTTTTCCCAGAAAAGGCGGTGCACCATGGATCACACCATTGTCTTGATTGCAAAAGGAACCGATACGCTCGCTTTTTTGCTGAAAGAGCTGCGGGCGTACTTCGAACCGTATTGCAAGGTCATCGGTTATGCCAGCCACGAGCCAATCCCGGACCTCTCCGGGGTATCACACGTCTTCATCACGACAAGGGCACCCGAGTTGTATACGATCGCCCGTCAGGCTGTACCCGAGACGGTGCCGATTACCGTCCTCAACCGTTTCTTTGAATTGCGCAAAATCAAGGCGCTCATGCAAATTCCGCCCGGAACGACCGTACCTGTCATGAACAACTCGCCCGTCACCGCGCAAGAAGTCATTCAAAACTTGCGGGAAGCCAACATCGATCACTTGCACTACGTTCCGTTCCACCCCGGCTGTACGTTCGAAGAGGCGGAATTTCAGTATGCGATCATCATGAGCATTCCCGACGTTCCGCTGCCGCCTCATGTGGAAATCATCGACCTCGGCTTCCGCAAAATCAGCATCCACGATCTGATCGATACTGGGCGCAAGGTAGGGGTTCCGATTGAATGGGAGCGGCAATATCTCTCCACTTTTATCGCCGAAATGTCCGAGTTGGCCAAAATGCTCGGAACTTCCTATGCGGAGGTGCAGAAGCTGAACAGTCAGCTGCAATCTACGTTTCAAGCTGTAAAAGACCCGGTCATCGCCTGCAATGAAGCTGGCTTGATCACGTTTATTAACGATGCGGCCGTCGAACTGTTCTGTCCACTCGAAACAGCGATCATCGGCAAACCGTATACCACGCTGAAAGAGTCAAGCCAGCTCGCCCCCTTTTTCAAGCAGGAGGGCCAGGAAGACACGCTCATTGCCATCGAGCAGAGACAATTCATTGTCCGCAGCCACAGCATTCGCAGAGGCCACGAGCAGCTTGGCTTCGTCTGCACGTTAAAAGACGTGACCGAGATTCAGCGCCTGCGCACGCAGCTCACTTTGCGCGGGCACACGGCTACTTATTCTTTTGCGGATATAAAAGGAGACAGCCAACCGCTGCTACACGCCATCGAGCTAAGCAAAAAAATGGCGAAAAACAACCAGACGATCTTGCTGACGGGGGAAAACGGCACGGGAAAAGAGTTGTTTGCCCACGCCATTCACCAGCATTCCTTGCAAAAAAACGGCCCTTTTGTCGCCATCAACTGCGCGTCGCTGCCGGAAAACTTGCTGGAAAGCGAGCTGTTCGGCTACGATGATGGAGCTTTTACGGGGGCGCGAAAAGGCGGCAAGCCAGGTCTGTTCGAACAGGCAGATGGCGGGACGATTTTCCTCGACGAGGTTGGCGATATCTCCCCAGCGATCCAGGTCAAGCTGCTTCGCGTCCTTCAGGAAAAGCAAGTGATTCGCGTCGGCGGCACAGGCATTTTGTCCGTAGACTGCCGGGTGATCGCGGCAACCAACCGCAATCTGGAGGATGCCGTCAAAGAAGGGGCGTTTCGCGAAGACTTGTTTTACCGCCTCGCCGTCTTGCCAATCGAGATTCCGGCGTTGCGGGAACGGATCAGTGACATCCCGCTGCTGATTGACGATCACCTCAAGCAGCAAGGCATTCGCAAAAGCTGGTCGCCGGAAGTGATGGAGCTTTTGCTTGCCCATGATTGGAGGGGAAATATTCGGGAGCTGAAAAACGTGGTGGACTACGCCATTACGGTAAGCGAGCATCCTGTCATTGGCGTATCCGATCTCCCCAAGAGGCTGACCGAGCGTATTTTTCAAAAGCAATCACTGGCTGCCGTCGTGCCGCTTGACGATGAACGAAATCTCGATATTTTAATCGCCCTGTATCAATATTACCTCTCCAACAAACCAGTAGGGCGCTACCAACTGGCGCATTCCCCCGCTCTGCAAGCGAACGGCTGGACGGAAAGCGCGCTGCGCAACCGCTTGAAACAGCTGGAGCAGCTAGGCTTGGTGCGCTCTGGAACAACACGTCAAGGAACCTTGATAACGCGAGACGGCATCGAGGTGCTGAGGAAGCATGGGAAAATCTAGGGAAAGATTTTTGAATATTAGGATGTATTAGGTCGAATAAATCCTAATAAACATTCCTAAAGAGTGCGTTTTCTATTGGAGGAGCACCTTCTTCGTCCGATGAAAACGCCTTTTTTCGTGAATTTTCGACACTTGGCATGCCACTTGCTTATAAAAAGCCAAAAAAAGCGAGGTGACCTCATGGCTACACAACATCCTTCTCCTCAAGCAACGCCAGCCAAGAAACGTTTTTCGGTCCCACACACTTATGCCATTCTCTTTATCATCATTATTTTGGCAGCGCTTGCTTCTTACGTGCTCCCTACTGGCGAGTTCGAACGCGTCAAGGACGCAGCCTCGGGTAAAACGATTGTCGTGAACGGCAGCTACCACCCTGTCGAAAGCAGTCCTGTCGGATTTTTTGACATGTTCAAAGCGATTCCGGAGGGCATGCAAAAAGGCTCGCAAATCATCTTCTACATCTTCATCGTCAGCGGCGTTTTCGGAATCATCCGTCAAACGGGCGCGATTGAGGCGGGCATCAACAAAGGCGTCCGCTATCTGGAGGGCAGGGAAAAGCTCCTGATCCCCGCTTCCATGTTCCTCTTCTCCATCGGGGGCTTCACGATGGGGATGGCGGAAGAAAGCATCATTTTCGTCCCGATCGGGATTGCGCTCGCCCGGGCAATGGGCTTCGATGCGGTAACGGGTACGGCCATGATCACGATGGGCGCGGCTGCCGGGTTCATGGGCGGTATGCTCAACCCGTTCACGGTAGGGGTAGCACAATCTCTGGCGCAACTGCCGCTCTTCTCCGGCTTGACTTTCCGCGCCGTAGTTTACGTTTTCGTCCTCGGCTTTGCCATCTGGTACGTCATGCGCTATGCCTACCGTGTCAAAGCTGACCCGACCCAAAGCGTGATTTACTCGATCGAAAAACAGGAAAGCACCGATCAGGTCGCTGTCGAGATTCCAGACCTCAACGGACGCCACAAGCTTGTCTTTTTGGTGATGGTCTGTGGGCTGTCCTTCAACGTCTACGGCGTGTTCGAGTACGAATGGTTCCTGACTGAACTGACGGCTTCGTTTTTAATCATGGGTCTGGTTGCCGGGCTTGTCGGCGGCCTGAATGTAGACAAGCTGTTTGACTCCTTTGTCGCTGGCGCCAAAGCCGTTACCTTCGGCGCCCTGATCGTCGGCTTTGCCCGGGCGATCACCGTCGTGCTGGAAGAAGGAAAAATTATCGATACGATGATTTACGCCCTGACTTCCGCCATCGGCCATTTGCCGGATGCGATCAACGTACTGGCTATGTTCCTGATTCAAGCGGTGCTCAACCTGTTCATTTCGTCCGGAAGCGGCCAGGCTGCGACAACGATGCCGATCATGGTGCCGATTGCAGACCTGCTTGGCATTCAGCGCCAGATCGCCGTTCTTGCGTTCCAGTACGGTGATGCGGTGACCAACTCGATCATCCCGACTTCTTCGGCACTGATGGGCTACTTGGCTGTCGCAGGCATCCCGTACGAGAAATGGGTCAAATTCATCTGGAAGCTGCTGTTGGGCTGGGCACTCATCGCCGCTGTCGCTCTGATCGTTGCTGTCACCATCGGCGTTTCCTAGACACGATTTTTGCCAATTGACTGGCTGGGCCATGACGTGGCGCAGCCCCGGTCGTAAACCTATGGAGGAACCATGCGCACAACTATCGAACAATTGCAGCCCGCCATTTTTTCTCTGTATGAGCACTTGCACCAACATCCTGAGGTTAGCTGGCAGGAAGTCGAGACGACCGCTTATATCGCCCGCTTTTTGCAAGAACACCGTTGCCGGGTCACTACTTTTGCCGATGTGACAGGCGTAGTAGCTGAGTGGGGAGACTTGACCCCCGGCGGATTGACGGTCGGCGTGCGGGCTGACATGGACGCTCTCTGGCAAGAAGTAAACGGCGTCTTCCAGGCCAACCACTCTTGCGGGCACGATGCTCACATGACGATGGTGCTGGGAGTGCTCATGATCTTGCAGGCGCAAAATATTCAGCTTCCCGGACGTCTCAAGCTGATTTTCCAGCCGGCTGAGGAAAGCGGAAACGGCGCTCTGGCTATGGTCAAAAAGCAAGTTGTCGACGATATCGACTACTTGTACGGCGTCCACCTCCGGCCGATTCAGGAGATTGGGCAAGGTACGGCTGCCTCGGCGATTATGCACGGCGCGGCAGGCACCATTTTTGGACAAATCAAGGGAGACGATGCCCACGGAGCGCGTCCGCATCTCGGGGTCAATGCCATCGAGGTCGCAGCCGCCATCGTCGAGCAGCTCAAAGGCATTCATCTCGATCCGCTCATCCCGTATTCCGTGAAAATGACGCAGCTTTCTGCGGGCAGCAAGAGCAGCAATATCATTCCCGGCTCCGCCCAGTTCCATCTGGATTTGCGCGCGCAGACGAACCCTGTCATCGACGCGCTCTTTTCCCGAGTCGAACACATTTTGCAACATGTAGCCCGGCTTTATGAGGTAGACTTGTCTTATGACATCACCGAGCGGGTATACGCGGCTGAAGTCCATGAGGAAGCTCGGCAAATCATGGCCGATGCGATTGTCCAGACGCTTGGCGCAGACAAGCTGGAAGCGCCGATCCAGACGCCGGGCGCGGAAGACTTCCACTACTACACCAAAGAACGGCCTCATCTGCGCGCAACCATGCTGGGGCTGGGCTGCGGCCTGGCACCCGGATTGCACCATCCGCAAATGACTTTTGCAAAAGAATCGCTGCTGGATGGCATCGAAATTTTGGCCCGAACGGTACTCACCACGTTTGAGCGGCATGCAGGCAAGTAATCTCGCCTGCAACCCGCCTTCGCTCATCCGAATACATGTCTGAGGAGAGATGGTCATGAAAATCGAACGCGTCGATCTGCAAAGAATCAAGATTCCCCTGACTGCCCCGTTTGTCACCAGCATGGGGCTGGAAACTCACAAGGAATGTATTCTCGTCCGCGCCTACAGCGGCAATCACGTAGGCTTTGGCGAGAGCGTCGCGATGGATGTCCCGGTTTACAACGAAGAAGATGTCGACACCGTCTGGTACATGCTTGAAAAGTACCTGATTCCCCAACTGTTTACCCGCGACATCGAGCATCCTGATCAAGTTTCGGAAATCTTCTCCTGGATGCGCCGCAACCAGATGGCCAAATCCGCTCTGGAAGGCGCTGTCTGGGACTTGTACGCCAAAATGAACGGGCTGTCCCTCTCCCAGGCGCTTGGCGGCACACGCACGACAATCGATGTCGGCGTCAGCATCGGAATCGAGCCAACCATCGAAAAATTGCTGGAACGAGTCGACGGCTTTATCCGCGACGGGTACAAAAAAATCAAGGTGAAAATCAAGCCGGGCTTTGACGTAGAGCCGATGCGCGCCATCCGTCACACCTTTGGCCCTGACGTCCCGCTGATGGCTGATGCCAACTCGGCTTACACGCTCGCAGACATCGACATGCTGAAACAGCTCGACGAGTTTGGCCTGATCATGATTGAGCAGCCTTTGGGACACGACGACATCATCGACCATGCGACATTGCAACGCGAGCTGAAAACGCCTATTTGCCTTGACGAGTCGATCCACACCGTCGAGGATGCCCGCAAAGCGATTGAACTCGGCAGCTGCCGCATCATCAACATCAAGATCGGACGCGTCGGCGGCCTGACAGATGCGAAGAAGCTCCATGACTTGTGTGCGGCAAAAGGCGTTCCGGTCTGGTGCGGCGGCATGCAGGAAGTCGGGATTGGCCGCGCCCACAACATCGCCATCGCTTCGCTGTCCAACTTCACCATCCCGGGCGACACGTCGCCATCTCACCGCTACTTTACAGAGGATGTCGTTACGCCGATGATCGATTTCGTTTCGCCGGGCGTTCTGTCCGTCCCTACCGGAGCAGGCATAGGTTTCACGATTAATGAAGCCGCCATTCTCCGATCGCTGGTGGAGCATAAGAGCTACTACGCGAATCAAGAGTCCACGACGACCGTCATTCCGGGCTGGTAATGCATTGATGAAAATGAAAACAGGGACGCCACAGCGGCTTCCCTGTTTTTTCGTTATCGAGCGCTTTTAGTCCATAATCGTCAACAGCTTGCACAGGTTGCGCTCGGCGCCTGCCCTGTCTTCTGCCGGCAATTTTTTCAGCAAGTCCAGCGCAGCGTACGGCAGCTTTAGCGCGTGAGGGTCGCTATACGTCTTCTCCCAATACGCCGGCGCGAAAATCTCGGCAAAAGCTGGCTCTTTTACTTCATCCTCCAGCACAAACTCCGGTCGCTGACGGTCGAGATAGGTTTGAATCCGATGATTGGCGATTCCCGCCTTGACCATCTCTCCGTAGCCGAAACGCTCCAACTCAGTCAAAGCCTGGGCATGCGTCACGCTGTGGACGACCTCGCCTGCAAAGTGATAGCGCTGCCCATCAATCACCCGCCCAGGGATGACTGTATGTAGCTCGTCAAACGTCCTGACCGCCATCTCGTCGGTCGTGTCGTATGGCGCCACTTCCGAAGCCACGTCCTCCGTCCTGATCGCAAAATAGTTGGCGATGCCCCAATAGCGGGTTGGTCTGTCTTCTTTTGTCCTTTTCAGCAATTCAACCAGCCCGCTGACAATGCTCGGACGGATCAGATCGGGACGTTCCTTGAGCGCTTTCAATGCCAGCACGCCCAATGCCAAACCATGTCCGGAGGTGCGCAGCTGCTGCGTATTTTGCTTGAGTCTGTAAATGACGCTGTCCAGCAAGGCGGGATCAGCTTCTTCTTCCTGGTCCAACGGGGCGAACCATTCCGGCTTCAATTTCCGGAAAGCTTCACAGGTTCGCTCAATCCCCTCTATTACGTGACGAGGCAAATCATGCTCCTGATTCATGTAGTAGCCTGCCAGCAATGCCGCACCGTAATGACCCTCGAACCATCCTTCTTGCGCCGCGCGCGCCATTCCCACCAAGCCTAGCTCCAAATACGAATCGAGTAACCGCATGTAACATCCTCCTTTTACCAATTGGATCTTGCATTTATAATATAACATATATTTTAGTTTGTTAAGTGTAAAAATAAAAATGACTCCATCTCGCGGAGTCATTTGCTTCTCATCATTATTGTTCATCCAGACGGAAATCGACTTCGTCAGTCGCTGGACGGTAGTCCACGATCAGTCCTTTTCCGTTCATATACCACAACTCGTCTTGTTCCATATAAAAAGTAATGCCATCTATTACGGTAGACAGTCCGATTTCGTTCGGCAGTTCTTTGGCGATCCCCATGGAAAAGGAATCCTGAACCGTGCTTACCCCTCCATATCGGACAAAAAAGCGAATGCTGTCGCCCTCTTGGCAGCCCCACTCTTCTTTAAACCACGCTACAGCTGCTTCCGTTACCGTCATCTTCATCAAACGCCACTCCTCTCTTCCCTTGTAGTTTACCTTACTTTCTAAATATGTAAAGCAAAAAAGTATACTATCAGCACTTTATCCTTGTCTGCAAAAGAAAAACCGATTCCCTTGAAGTGGAAATCGGTTCTGCCTCTGTTCCTCTGTTTACTTTACTGGAAGTGTAACCAAAAAGCTGGTTCCTATGCCTTCCTCGCTGCTCACGTGAATT
The DNA here is from genome assembly GCF_029892995.1 of Brevibacillus sp. 1238. NCBI lineage: Bacteria > Bacillati > Bacillota > Bacilli > Caryophanales > Paenibacillaceae > Brevibacillus > Brevibacillus sp. 1238. The sequence continues at coordinate 144,766 of NZ_JARXWC010000013.1, forward strand.
TTGCCATGGTGGGCGTCCACAATCCATTTGGCGATGGACAGGCCCAATCCCGTGCCTTCTGTGGAGCGGGAGCGCATTTTGTCCACGCGGAAGAAACGGTCGAACAAATACGGAATGTTTTCTTTGGAAATGCCGATTCCGCTGTCTTTTACCAGGATGGCGACGCGGTTCCCGTCTTTTTTGCAAGAAACGTAAATGCTGCCGCCTTTGTTTGTGTACTTGAGGGCGTTGTCCAGCAAAATGACCAGCAACTGATGCAGACGCTCTTCATCTCCGGCAATTTCCAGCGGCCCTTCGATGTTCGTCTCCAGGCTGATTTCTTTTACGATCGCAAGCTGGGTAAACACCTGTGTGCATTTTTGCACGACCTCGTCCAGACGGATGCGTTTGCTCATGATTTGCAGCTCGTTGGAATCGCTGCGAGCCAAGGTCAGCAAATCAGCCACCAGCTTGCTCAGCCGCTTCGCCTCCTGCATGCCAATCATGATTTTCTCGCTTTCCTGCTCTATCGTATGGTCCGGGTGGCGAAACAGGCGCTCCAGATTGACCATGATCGCGGTCAACGGAGTGCGCAGCTCATGCGAGGCATCGGCGATGAACTGCTGCTGCTTTTCCCACGAAACCTGGATCGGAATAAGCGCGCGCCTTGCCAAAAACCAGCCCGCCACGATGGCAATGACGACGCTGACAGCACCACCGATCACGACGACGTACAACAAGCTGCTCAGCATGTTTTGCTCAGGTGCGAGATTGTAGATCAATTGAAACTGATAGGCGATTTGCACTCGATCGCCCACGACGACTTTTTTGGGCACAGTTACTGTCTGTACCCGATACATCTGGCCTCTGATGGATACCGTCTCAGTCCCGTCTGGTTTGTCGATGTGCAGAAACTCGGGGAAATCCTCCGGCTCCAGCCGATCTCCAAAGGCTGTTCCCATCACTTGACCAAAGCTGTCCCAGACGAGCAACGTGTACCTGCGCTCCAGGTCGATATACTTTTTTCGCTCCATCCGGTTGTACGGAAAAGATTCATCGTCCATTCGCTGCAAGCGAGGCAAGGGATCTACGGTAAGACGCTGACTCACTTTTTCCAGTTCGCGGTCTACTTGCGAGTAAAGCCGATACTTCATCGTGTAGTAAACAGCGCCTCCTAGCAGGTTGAGCAGCAGAAATACCACGATGACATTCAGTGTCACCAGGCGAATCCGCGTTTTTCGAAACATTAACGTTCTTCCTTTTTCAAAATATAGCCCACGTTGCGGATCGTGCGGATAAAGCTTTCGTACGCTCCCAGCTTTTTGCGCAAATAGTGGACGTACAAATCAACTACCCCGTAATTCGCTTCTGAGTCAATTCCCCATACACGGTCAAAAATTTGCTGACGCGTCAAGATTTGCTCCCGATTTTGCAGAAAATACTTGAGCAGTTCGTACTCCTTGGTCGTCAGCTTCATCGGCTCATCATCCACGAAACCGTCGTATTCATTTACTTTTAAAGAAATGGGACCGTATGTCATTTCGCCTTCCGTACCCGTCTTCCCATTGCGGCGCAGCAAAGCTCTCGCTCTCGCTGTCAGCTCTTCCGCAGCAAACGGCTTGACCAGATAATCGTCAGCTCCTGCATCCAGTCCTTCCACTCTTGCCTTGACGCTGTCCTTTGCTGTCAGGAACAAAACAGGTGTCATAATTCCTTTGGCACGAAGCGTTTTTACCAGAGTCAGGCCATCCATACCGGGCATCATGATATCGAGCACCAGCAAATCGTAGATGTCTCGCTGCGCCAGCAACAAGCCGTCATCTCCCCGATCAGCCGTATCTACCTGATAGCCTTCATCACTCAAAACGCCAGCAATAGTCTGTAACAGGGCTTGTTCGTCTTCGACTGCAAGAATCAGCATGGAAATCCCCTTTCATGAAAAGTGCTAGCTGTGTGCGTATCCGTTGCGACTTCTTGTTCCATGTTCCTCTGCCGTTTTCAGCATGAATCACTATTTCATCCAGCATAGCATAAACAGCTGGAATCACAATGCACATAAATAGACAGACACTTTCATTACAGCACGCCTTTTTTTGAATTGGATTTGAAAAAAGAAACAGACCATCGTTTTTTGCAAATACGCGCAAACAAAAAAAGCTGCATTCTCCATTACTCGCAAAAGTAATCGAGAATACAGCTTTTCTGCTTGTTCCTTCAAAACTGAATACGCATGATTGCTAAGCATGTGTGGATAAGTCCTCGACCGATTAGTATTCGTCAGCTCCACGCGTTACCGCGCTT
>NZ_JARXWC010000014.1:0-135337 GCF_029892995.1 Brevibacillus sp. 1238
AAAGCCATTGCCGTCTTGGCAGGCATGACGGACAGCACGGTAATGAGCGAAAGCTACACCATAACCCCGTTGCCGCAACCGCAAGTAGCGACACCGACAGCAGCGCCAAGCGGAGGGGCAGTCCCATCAGGAACGATGGTCGCGTTGAGTACAACCACACCAGGAGCGACGATCTACTACACGACAGACGGCAACACGCCAACAACAAGCAGCAATGTGTACAACAACTCAGCCATTCCGGTCAACAGTGCGATGACCATCAAAGCAATTGCCGTGAAAGCAGGCATGACGGACAGCACAGTAATGAGCGAAAGCTATACCATAACCCCGTTGCCGCAACCGCAAGTAGCGACGCCAACGGCAGCACCAGGCAGTGGAATGGTCACACCGGGAACCCCTGTCACTCTGAAAACTACCACGCCGGGAGCGACCATCTACTACACAACAGACGGAAGCACACCGACAGCAAGCAGCGACGTTTACAGCACACCAATCCCTGTAAACAGCGCACTCACGATCAAAGCCATGGCAACAAAGCCAGGCATGACAGACAGCTCGGTCATGACAGAATCTTACTCCATCTACGTACCAAGCATCGTGGTGACCAATGTCAAACCGGCTCCGGCGATAACTGGCTTGCCAAACGGCACGGCGAAAACAGCCTCCGCGCTAGGCTTGCCTTCGCAGGTAGAAGTGACGTTGAATAGCGGTGCAACGATCGAAGTAGATGTGGACTGGCTGGTAGCGGATGCCTCATACGATCCTGACAGCAAAGAAAAGCAGACGTTTACCGTTCAAGGCAACCTGGTTCATCTGCCAGGCGGCATTACCAACCCGCAAAACTTGACAGCCAGTATTCAGGTGACCGTTTTAGCAGACTCGGCAAAAGAAACCGACATTGTCCGCGTGGCTGAACTGGCGCCAATCACGGGCCTTTCCAATGGAACGCCGAAAACGGCAGAAGCGTTGGGACTGCCTGAGCGGGTCGAAGTGACGCTCGATGACGACAGCAAGCTTTCTGTCAGCGTCGATTGGGCTGTCTCTGAAGCTGATTACGATCCCGAAAGCAAGGAAAGTCAAAGCTTTACCGTAACAGGAGAATTGGTGAAGCTGCCAAAAGGGGTAACCAACAGCAAAGATCTCACAGCCAGCATTCAGGTGCGAGTCCGTGCTGAAAATGAGCAGGTCCGCAAAATCGTCAAAGTCCGAAACCCGGAAGCGATCGATGATGTAAAAAACGGCACAAGAAAAACAGCCTCTGCTTTGGGACTCCCCGAAGAGGTCAGGGTAACGTTGGATGACGATAGCACACTTGAAGTCGAAGTCCGCTGGGATGTCGACAGCGCCGACTATGATCCTGACAGCGAGGAAAAGCAGCGTTTCACCGTGGAAGGGATTTTGGTCAACCTGCCGGATGATGTAGAAAATCCGGAGCGTTTGGGGGCCAGCGTCAAAGTGACTGTCAGGGCAGCGACGCGGGACAGAGAGCGTGACGATGACAAAAAAGATAAAGAGGAGCGGCGCAAGCAACCGGAAACAACTCCACAGGACCAGACGCGAACTGTCAAAGTCGAGGCAGGTAACGAAGGAATTGTGTTCGAGCCGCTTGAAATCGTACGCACTACCACCTCCAAAAACAAAAAAGCAGACGAAGTCGTCCTGCATCAGGAAACAGCCAAAGCCATTTTGCAAAGAGCAGAGCAAAACAAAAAAGACATCATTCGAATTGCGATTGATGATCTCCCGGGCAGTCCGGCTGATGAAATCTTGGTAACAGTGCCGACAAATGCCCTTGAGCTGATCAAGCAGCAGCGGGTTGCGCTTGAGATTCGCACAAAAGATGTCGTCATTACCATTCCAAGAGAAACTTTGGCGATGTTGTCAGACAAGCTGTATTTCCGAATTGTACCGATTACCAATTCACAAGACAAAAAAGAGATAGCACAGCAAACGATCGACGACGAGATCGTGCAACGAGCAACGGGTGGACAGCAAGTACAAGTCGTGGGCAAGCCGATGACTATTGAAACCAACTACAGCAACCACCGAACGCGTGTCACTTTCCCGTTGGAGGATGTCGAGCTGCCGAAAAATCCGGATGATTTGCAGGCTTTCCTCTCTACGCTTGCCGTTTTTGTAGAGCATGCGGACGATGAGAAGGAGTTGAAGACAGGAACCATTCGTTACGACGAAAACGGAAAGCCTGTCGGTATCGAGATTGAAATCAGCAAGTTCAGCACGTTCACGATTCTCTCCTTGAAAGGCAAACAGTTGTATGTAGAACATCCGGCGTATATGGTCGGCTACCCGAACGGGACATTCCAGCCAAACCGAATCTTGACTCGTGCGGAAATGGCTGCGATGTTAGCGTCTTTCCTGCAAGAGACAGGTCAATCTGTTCCACAAGAGAACGGCGTATTTGCAGATGTAAAAGCTGGCCACTGGGCTGCAGCATCGATTCAAAAGGTGCGCGATGCCGGATTGATGAGTGGAGACGCCAATGGTTTGTTCCATCCCGAGGCAATTGTGACACGCGCGCAAATGGCAAGTATTATCGCCAAGTGGAAAAACTTGTATACGGCCAAAAGGGATCTGCCTTTTGCAGATGTACAAGGTCATTGGGCCGTATGGCAGGTTGCCGCTGTTGTCGAGCAAGGCATCATGAAAGGATATGTCGATGGATTATTCCATCCAGATCAGGGACTGACTCGTGCGGAAGCAACGGCTCTGTTCAATCGCGTAACGGGCAGGGGACCGCTTGAAGGCATGACGAAGATGATCTGGAAAGACGTTCCACAGACGCATTGGGCTTTTGCTGAGATTGCGGAGGCCACCATGCCGCATGCCGCATACCAGACCGCAGACGGCACGGAGCAACTCGCAGATACAAGCGAGAAGTAAACGGGACGTTTGGACAATGTAACGAGAAACGAGAAACGAGAAATGGGGCTGCCCTTAGTGGGAAGCCCCATTTTTGGGGAGAGGACGGATGATTCAGCAAAGCTGTTTCATGAACGTAGCCCTAACGCCCAGCACGATCACCTGCTTTTTACAGCGACAAAACGAAAAAATGTCAACAAACGGACAAATAAGTCATCTTGACATAAAAATAAATTTATGATATAATTTAATGTTTAAAATATTGATTATATCCCCATCCCTGCTATACTCCTCCTTGAAGCATACAAACCTGATTGGCAAAAGGGAGGATGTCTGATGAAAGAAAACCAGATAAGCCTGACTGCAATCATCTCTGCCTACATTCGCGGTTACCACGCCATGAACGAGACTCCTAAAATTTTTGACGATTTTCTGGCTCTGGCTCTGATCCCGGAGGAACGCCGTACACTTATCGAGCAAGGCTTTGCGAGCGGTCCCACATCAGGAGCGGGCGCCGGGGAAATGACTACGCTGCCTGCCCTGCTGCAAGCGATGGGCTTGCCTCAGGTGGTCAGCCGGGCACGGTATACAGAGGAGATTTTGGAGCAGGCTGTAGAGCAAGGAGCAGAGCAGTACGTGATCCTGGGTGCAGGTCTGGACACGTTTGCTTTCCGGCGTCCAGAACTGCTGGAGAAGCTTCACTTGTTCGAAGTCGATCATCCGGCGACGCAAGCTTTCAAACAGGAACGGCTGGCTGAACTGGGGTGGGAGATGTCTCCTCAGCTGCATTTCGTTCCGGTGAATTTCGCCAAAGAAAGCCTGGCAGAAGCGCTTCGCCGTACAGCATATGATCCGCAAAAGAAGACGGTTGTTAGCTGGCTTGGGGTCACGATGTACCTGTCACGAGACGAAGTGCTTGCGACACTGGGCTCTATAGCCGAGACGACACCTGCGGGCAGCTCGGTCATTTTTGATTACTTCACTCCCACCAATACAGAGCTGATTATGCAGGCTGAATTGCGAAAAATCGGCGAGCCGTTCCAGACGAGCTTCGACCCGGAGGAGCTTGCACGCGATCTTTCCCGCCTCGGTTTTTCCCTCCACGAGCATGCCAGTCCAGCAGTGATCCAGCAGCGCTATTTCCAGGGACAGACCGATTATTACGCCAGTGAGCACGTGCATTTTGGCTGGTTCACGACGACGAGATAGCATATCAAGCATGACTGAATAGCCCCGTTCTTGCCTAGAGCAGATGCCTAGGACAGAGCGGGGCTTTTTTGTGCCTTAAGCTTCGAGATTATGGATGATGAGACAGGAAAAGCGCGGGGTCTTTTTCGCGTTCAGATGGTGCCCGGCCAAAAGCCCGATCGAGGCTGTACGCATACGTGTAGCTTCGGCACAGCAACAAACCGAAGGCGCTGGTGTAGAGCACGAGACTGGTCAGATTCATATTTCCTGACAAAATAAAGTTGATATGCATGAACAGACAAAAGAGAATATCTTGTTTGATAAACAAACCGACCATTAACAAGATGCCGATGGCAATCTGAACGACCGGAATGACGTAGTTGAGAAACATGACGTGATTCAGGGCAATTTCATTGATAAAAACTTTGTAAAAATCGGGCGTTTGCGGTTTTTGTGCGGCCTGAACCAGATAGTCGTGAAGAAATATGCCTGGCTTGGAGTACCAGGACTTTTCCGTAATTTTGGTCAACCCGGCCAAAAACCAGCCTACTCCGAATAAAATACGCATCAATAGAACGAGATACGGAAACGCGTACAGCTTGAACAGCGCTGCTGACTGCTTCAAAAAAATCACCCCGGCATGAATTTGAAAAAATTGCCGTAGTTGAAAAGTATTATCATTCACGCGGGACATCCAAATTTTTATACAAGGTCAATATATTTGTCAAGAAAGATTTTTCGAAAGCAAAAAATTTACATGTAAAATATTTCTTGACGGATGTTGAGGACAGGAGCATAATGATTCATGCCTGTAGTTGAGAAGGATTATCATTTTCAGTAAATGACAGGGATACGCGCTGCGAGCCCTGTTTTTTTGCGGCATTATTGATAATGATTATCGTTATATGTTCACTCTTGATCATTATTTATGAAAAAGGAGCAATAGAAATGAAAAAGAAAACGATTTGTCACGTGGCGATCTCGACAGGCTTCCTCCTGTCGGCAGTTGCGCCACTGTCACCAGTAACTGCGTTTGGCATGTCGAAGAGTGCCCAGACGTATGCAAGTGCTGTAGAGTCTCACGTTGCGCCCAGTTCCAGTGAGAAGCCGTTCGCGATTGCTTCTGCGTCAGCGGTAAACGGTCTGATCAAGGTTGCATTCACGGGCAAACAGGAGAAAAAACCTGTGCAAGGCGATTTCAGTCTGGCGCTGGACGTGAACGGCAAACGGCAAAAAACAGTGAAGGTAACCAAATTTGCCTGGGATGAGCAGACATCCACTGCGCTGATCTCCTTCAGTCCGCTTGCTTTTTCCACGAAGGAACAAAAAGTAGATATCGCTATTTCCTACAAAGGCAATGAATCCGTGACAACCAGCTATGAGCTGGCCCGCAGGCAAGAGCGCATGGAGAGTTTGTCTGTCGAGTACATCGGGGCAGACGCCGAACTGGCACTTGGAACCGAAGATGACCGCATGTCTTTGGTGGCTGTTGCCAGAGATAAAGCTGGCCGACAAGTGAAAGATCCGTCTGTTGTCTGGAAATCGGGCAACGAGAAGATCGCTGTCGTTGACAGAAAAGGAAATGTGCGCGCGGTAGGTGTGGGAACGGTAAATATTACAGCGACATCCGGCAAGAAAACCGCTTCGCTCAAGCTGGAGGTAACACCGGGGAATGCATTGGTGACGAATCTGGAAGCGGCCAATGGATTTGTCTCCATGAAAGTGCATGATGCTGCTGACGGCATGCCATCTGCTGATGATTTTACGCTTGCGACCACCATTAACAAGAAACAGAAAAATGTGTCCGTCTCCCGGGTAGACTGGAACGAGGAAACACAGACCGCTACGCTAGTATTCGAGCCGATTGAACCTGCCAAAAGAGATCAGGAAGTAGGTATGGCTGTAACCTATAAAGATTACGAGGCCAGCGCGAAGCCATTTACGGTGGCAAGAACAGGCACGAAGCCGCAAAAAGTAGAAATCATGCACTTTGGCCACGACGCGATTTTGCATGACAGTGATGCCGAGGATCGCTCCCTTGCGTTGTGGGCTGTGGCAACCGATCGTTCGGGTCGGGTTGTGAGCGGAAACGACGTGAACTGGAAAATCGCGGACGACGCGGTAGCGACGATTAGCGAAAACGGTGTCGTTACAGCGAAGGCAGCCGGAACAACGGAAGTCACGGCGACGATCGCGGGAGTCTCTGCTACGATCGCGATTGAAGTGAGCGCAGGAAAAAGACCGCAGCTGGTGCTGGGCCAATCTCGCGTGACAGAGTCCGCGTCCAATGACGGGCAAATTGCTGAACAGTTGGAAGTAACATTGACAGCTGGAACGTTTGCACAAGATATTGCAAACGAAGATGTGACGGTAGCGAAGCTCCCTGCTGGCTTGAAAGCGAATGTTGTCCGCGTAGATGACCAGAAGCTGCGCATCAGCTTCACGGGAAAAGCAGAGCGACACACAGCTGGCGATAGCGTTTCCCAGCTCAAAGTAACCGTAGCGAAAGAAAAAGTGAGCGGCGCGTCCCGTGATTTGACTACCGATTCGTTTGCAGTTCAATTTTTGGATGCGGTCATTTCGCCAACGACTCCGACTACGCCAACCATCCCGGTTGATCCGAACAGCGAGCTTGCGCCAAACAAAGCCGCAGGCACATTCAACAAATCGTTCCAGCTTTCCAGCCTCGGTTCATATGGGCCTAACAGCGGTTTGACTACAGTGAACGGAAACATTGGCATCAGCACGAACGCAGCAGGCACCATTACTCTGCAAAATCTCGATATTCGCGGAACGGGCGTAAGCAACGGCAGTCTGGTTGTTGATGCGAAGAATGCTACGGTCATTTTGCAAAACGTCAAAGTAAACGGCGTGCAAGTGCAAAACGTTGCGGTGGGAACGCTCGATGTACGAGGAGCCGGAAGCGCGATCCAGCAAATCACGATTACGGACCCGGATGGCGGCAGCGTGAAAGTGGACCCGAACTCTTCCGTTCAGCGACTGGAAATCATGTCCGGTTCCACGCAGCAACCGATCAAGCTGCAAGGAACGATCGCAGGGGATGTTGTGGTCAACGGCAACTCGTTTGTCCAGCTCGATACTGGGGCGAAAGTCGGCAAGCTGGAAGTTGGAAGCACGGTAACAGATGCCAAGCTGGACATTCGCGGCGCATTGGGAGAGCTGAGTCTGGGTACAAGCAGCCTGACATTTGCAAACCAAGACGCAAATGAACTGCTGGCACTCATCGAGAAGCTGACGGCAACGCCGAATGTCGATCTGGGAAGCATCCAAATGGGAGCGCACTCCCTGAACGATCTGAAAACAGCTTTGGACAAGCTCGCTCTGGTGAAAACGGCAGTCGAAGCATACGAATCGCTCGCTCTCGCTACCGCGGAAGACATTCAGAAGGCGGTTCAGGATGGCGGACAGGCAGCGCAAGCAGCACTGGATGCAGCGAAGCAAACAATGGCGCAAGCCCCAAACATTGCCGAGTGGCAAGCTCGCATTGATGCGCAAACAGCGAAAATTGATGCAGCTTCCAAAGGACAGCCAGTACCGAACACGGATAAAACGATCGTTAGCGTACCAGAGGTGGCGGAAAAATCGTACGAAAACCACACCCCTGCCTATAACTTCGAGCTTCCGAGCTGGGTAGAAGTGACCTTGAGCGATGGAACAAAAGCAGAATTGTATGTGCGTTGGGACTTTAGCGCGTACGATCCTGATTTGTCCAGCAAACAGACCTTTACAGCCGTAGGTACTCTGCGAGGAAGTTCTTGGAGCGCAGAGCTGCCAACAGGTGTGAAAAACGCGCAAAACCTCAAAGCACAGGCGAAAATCACGGTTGAGGGTGCGATGCAAGTCACGAGCGTAGCTTCCGTGCCGATGAAGACGAACGTTGAAAACGGAACTAACTTCTATCAGCTTGGTCTTCCGAATGAAGTAACGGTTACGCTCAGTGATAACAGTACCCAAAACGTGGGTGTTACATGGCAGCAAGGCGATTATGATCCACAAAATCTGGCAGCCCATGTTGTCACGATCAAAGGCCGTCTGGGAGATCGCTACGGATTGCCGCGCGGAATCAAAAACGACCAAAATGTCGAGGCGGAAATCCAAATTTCTGTCAATGCCGCACGGGAAATCGAAAGCATTACGCCAGTCCAACTCACAGGTGTACTGAGCGGAACGGCGAAAACGGCAAAAGCATTGGGCTTGCCGGAAACCGTTGAAGTCGTGTTGTCGGGAGGCAAAAAAGTAGCAGTGCCTGTCCAGTGGGACGTAGCAAGCACAACCTATGATCCTGCCAAAGCAACAGCGCAGACATTCGAGGTCGAAGGCAACCTGACGAACATCCCGGATGGAATTGTTCCAGGCAGCACACTGAAAGCGAAGGCTACCGTTTCGACTGGAGATGCCGTGCCGATTACCAATGTAGCGACTGTAACTGTTGCGAATGTACCGGGCGGAATCAGCAAAACGTATTTGGCCGCTTACTTGCCGAAACAGGTGGATGTAACTTTGCAGGACGGCAAAAACGCGAAAGTAGACGTAACATGGGATGTAGCGGGATCGACCTACAATGATTCCGATGAGCAAGAGCAATCGGTAGTCGTGACAGGTACGCTGGTAAACCTTCCGCCAGGAGTAGCGGAGAACAATCAGACTGCGACGGCAAATGTTACGGTTCAAGCAGTTCGTTATGTAGAGAGTGTCGATTCGGTTTCCATCAGCGGCATTGCCAACGGGACGAACGCAACAGAAAAAGGCTTCAATCTGCCGACACATGTAACGGTAAACCTGACGGACAACAGCACGATTCAGGCTGACGTGAAGTGGGATTTGCAATCGGTCAATTACCAAAAACAAGATAAAAATGCACAAAATGTAACCGTGACAGGCAGCCTTTTGAACTTGCCGACAGGGGTTAAGGCAAATCAGTCTGTGCATGTTGAAGCAACGGTTCATGTAGACGCAGAGGTTGCACTTGCGGACAGCACAGGGGTGGTTCTGTCAGATGTGGTGACCAGACAGGAAGGAGAGGCGACAACGGAAGTTCTCGGAGAATACTTCCTGCCGCTTTCCGGCACGGTTACAGGAGCAAACGGACAGCCGATCAACGGCCCGGGAACCGCACTGCTCGTACTGAACATGTCGATCAACGGAACGGATGTAAACACGATTGATTACTTGAATCGTAAACTACCTTTGAACATGAAGCTGTATGTCGGATGGGACACAGAGCAAATGCTTTCGGAAGTGGCATCCGTGTTGACAGCAGCGCTTAAACATCACCCGGAAGGAAACAACTACCAAGTAATCATGTCTTCTGATCCGGCGGGAATCATCATCAAGCAAATGCCAGGCGCTGGCGATGAAGCGACTGTGCTGATGAGCGTGGTGGAAAATGGCTCCGGCTCGGCTGTAGAAGGCTTGACGTGGGGTTCGTTCACCACAGTAAGAGAAGGGCACTACGGGCATAAGGGCGAAAATGCGATCTTCCGGGTTAGAGTGACCACAGGAGCTGCCGTTACAGGGAAGGTCATCCTGCACATTGCGGACGGCCAAGTTGATAAAAAACTTGCCGTTGCCGTACAGGCAAACGACAGCGCTGAGCAGGTTGCGGAAAAAATCAGACAGGCAGTCGCTGACGATTTCGAATTGAACAGCATCTATCATGTCGCGATTTCCGCAAATTCGCTGATGTTCGAAGCGAAAGAAGCGGGCGAGAAGCATCTGGCCGTAACGGTGGAAAACGCCGGAACGCCGACCGATCCAGGCACGCCGACTGACCCAGGCACGCCGACTGATTCAGGCACGCCGACTGATTCAGGCACGCCGACTGATCCGGGCACGCCAACCGATCCGGGAACCCCGACTGATCCAGGCACACCGACTGATCCGGGCACGCCGACTGATCCGGGCACGCCGACTGATCCAGGCACGCCGACTGATTCAGGCACGCCGACTGATCCAGGCACACCGACTGATCCGGGCACGCCGACTGATCCAGGCACGCCGACCGACCCAGGCACACCACCCCCTTTGCCAGAGCTTGGTGCCCATTTGGAAGCTTCGTCAGATGAGTACTTCTCCAAAGTTGTTCTGCCTTCCGCAATTGATTTTAACAACGTGCGCTACTTGAACACGATGTCGGACAGACAGCCAACTGATAAGTACAAAGCTGGCGATGCCGTTCCAGATGATGCGAAACAACTGCACGAGTCAGGGGAGTTCCGCGGAGTGCCCGGCATGTGGTTCATTTTGTTCGAGGTCGACGCGAACAATAAGATCGTGAAATACCAAGACATTTTGATAAAAGACGAAGACGTGAACTTGCCGAATTGGGACTAATCACGCATAAAAACCCGCTTTCTGCCATGCAGGAGAAAGCGGGTTTTCTCTTTTTTGCCTGAAGATGAAAAAGCTGATTGGCAATACTTGTCCGCCCACAGGCTGCCCGCCTAGTTCCCACCACTATCAGAAAAAATCAAAATCACATATTGAACTTTCTATCAATTTAGAATAGACTGATACTCAAATGATTAGCGACTATATAACGACAAATGTCGCTGAAAAACGAACAGGGAGGGGCGGAACGTGTCGATCACCAGAATGCATGGCAAAAAAGTCGGGCTTGGCTCACTGCTTGCCGGCAAGCAAAACGGCAGTTATCTCATCTATCTTTGCAACCAGGTGCCTGCCTCATGACGCAATTTATTCTCAAACGATTGATGTCTGGCGTCGTCGTTCTTTTTGGACTTTCGGTGTTTACCTTCATGCTCATCCATTTCATCCCGGGCGATCCGGTGCGAATTATGCTTGGACAGCGGGCGACAGTGGAGCAAATCGAAGCCTTGCGCGAAGAGCTTGGGCTGAACAAGCCGCTCGTCTCCCAGTATGTCAGCTACGCATCCGGCTTGATTCAAGGAGACTTGGGCACTTCGCTCAAAACGGGCAGGCCGGTCAGTACCGAGATCGCCGAACGCTTTCCGGCAACGGCGAAAATGGCAGTGGCAAGCCTGGGCGTTGCCGTGATCGTCGGAGTGGGGCTGGGTGTGATTGCCGCGAGATTCAAGGACACGTTTATCGACGGGATGATCATGATGTTTTCCACCTTGGGCATGGCGTTGCCCGGTTTTTGGCTGGGGTTGCTCGTCATCCTCGTCTTCTCGGTGCATTTAGGCTGGTTTCCGATTGCGGGCGGAACCGGATTGCTGGATATCGTGTTGCCTGCCCTCACGCTCGGCACCTTGATGGCGACAGCACTCAGCAGGCTTACTCGCGCGGGGATGGTAGAAATTTTGTCCAACGACTACATCCGAACCGCCCGGGCAAAAGGCATGGGGGAACGAATCATTTTGCTCCGCCACGCTTTTCGCAATGTGATGATCCCGATTGTCGCCGTCATTGGCCTGGAGTTTGCGGGCCTGTTGGGTGGAGCCGTCATCGTGGAGCAAGTTTTCAATTGGCCGGGAATCGGCACTCTGGCCATCCAGGCGATCAGCTCCCGGGACTTTCCGATGATCCAGGGAACGACATTGTTCATCGGAGCGATTTACGTCGTTGTCGTGATTGTAATTGACGTCTTGTACGCTCTGCTCGATCCCCGGATCAATTTTTCCGCCAAAAGGGAGGGTGCATGACATGAGCGAGATCAACAAGGCCGTAACCGTTCGCTCCATGTGGCGCAAAGAACGCCAGCTTCCCCGCTTCGAATTGCTCGGCAAAATCATGCAAAGAAAAAAGGCGAAATACAGCTTTTTGATGATGCTCGGCATTATCGTGATCGGGATTATCGGCCCGTGGATTGCCCCGCACGATCCGACCAAAACGTATTACGAAGCTTTCATGCAAGGCCCGTCGAAACAGTTTTGGCTCGGGACGGATGCGATCGGCAGAGACATCTTATCGCGGCTTTTGTACGGCACGCGGGTGACGCTGACGGCAGCAGTCATGGCGTCGGCGATGACCTTTGTGGTCGGGACGCTCATCGGAGTGACCAGCGCCTACATCGGAGGATTTTTTGACAATCTGATCATGCGAATCATGGACGTGCTGCTGGCTTTGCCGGGGATTGTGCTCGCTCTGGCAATCGTCGCAGCCTTGGGGCCAAGCCAGGAAAATGCCATGATTGCGATCGGAATCGCCTCCATTCCCGGGTTTTCGATTTTGGTCCGCGGAGCAGCGCTGTCCATCAAAGAGTCCGGGTACGTGGAAGCGAGCAGATCCATCGGCAGCTCGAACTGGTGGATCATCATCAACCAATTGATTCCGAATATCGCCAACGTGCTGATTGTGTATACGACCATGTTCATCGGCGGAGCGATTCTGTCCACATCTGCGCTCGGGTTTATCGGACTTGGGGCACAGCCACCTACCCCGGAGTGGGGAACGATGCTGAACGAAGGCAAAGATTACTTGCGGGAAGCCTGGTGGCTGGCGACTTTTCCGGGGATCGCGATTACCGTCGTTGTTTTTACCGTCTACATGCTCGGAGATGCTTTGCGCGACATTTTTGACCCGAAAGCATGAGGCGGAGCAATCAAGGCAGCGAGTGCTGTAGCTGGAAAGGAGTGCAGACAAAATGACCCATGTGCTGGAGGTATCCGGCCTGACAACTACTTTTGCGAAAAATGAAAAGGCTTTCAAGGTCGTAGACGATCTTTCGCTGTACGTCAGAAAAGGCGAGGCTTTGGGCATCGTCGGAGAATCGGGGTGCGGCAAAAGCGTAGCGTCCCTGTCCCTGATGCGCCTTTTGGGCAAGAACGGCAAGACGGAAGGAAGCATTTTGCTGAACGGGCAAAAAATATTGTCGTGCAGCGAACACGAGATGCAAAACATTCGCGGCAAAGAAATGGCGATGATTTTTCAGGAGCCGATGACATCGCTGAACCCTGTCCTGACCATCGGCAGACAAATGAGCGAGGGGCTGGAAAAGCACGAGGGGATGAAGCGTGCCCAGTCCAAGGAAAAAGTGATCGAGCTGCTGACACAGGTAGGCATTGCGCGCGCCAATGAAATTTACCACGAATACCCGCATCGCTTGTCCGGCGGAATGCGGCAGCGCGTCATGATCGCGATGGCGATTGCCTGTAACCCCAAGCTGCTGATCGCGGATGAGCCGACGACAGCGTTGGATGTGACGATTCAGGCGCAAATTTTGCAGCTGATCCAAAACGTCCGTACGGAGCGGGGCACGTCCTTGATTATGATCACGCACGACTTGGGAGTGGTGGCAGAGACGTGTGACCGGGTGATGGTCATGTACGCGGGACAAGTCATCGAATCAGCTGACGTCCGTACGTTGCTGCGCAACCCGAAGCATCCGTACACGATCGGGCTGATCCAGTCGACCCCGCATCGGTCCAAAGGGCAAAAGCGCCTGTACAGCATCGCGGGCAGCGTGCCGACCCCGGAGGAGTACCCGCAAGGCTGCCGCTTCGCTCCCAGGTGCGACAAAGCCATGCCAGTTTGTCTGGAGCAAAATCCGCAACTTTTGGCTGTCGACCAAGCATCCGATTGTCGCTGCTGGCTGTATCAGGAGCACACCAAGGGAACGGCGGTGAATGCATGAAAACACCGCTGTTGGAAGTGAGAAATTTGCAAAAGCGGTTTCTCACCGGAAAAGGGTGGCTGCAACAGCCGACCTGCGTACACGCCGTAAACGGTGTGAACTTGACGGTGACGGAAGGGGAGACGCTGGGAATCGTCGGGGAATCGGGCTGCGGCAAATCGACGCTGGGCAGATGCATTTTGCGCTTGATTGAACCAACCGAAGGCGAAATCGTGTTTCAAGGCAGAGACATTCGCCCCTTCAAAAAAGCGGACATGCACCAGGTCAGACGCAATATGCAGATGGTGTTTCAAAATCCGTTTGATACGCTCAATCCCAAGCTGACGATCAAGAGCATCCTGACCGAGCCGCTGATCGCCCACGGCATTCCGAAAGAACTACGCCAAGCATTGATCGAAGACACGATGGAACTCGTCGGTTTGAGCAAAAAGCAGCTGGCGCGGTATGCGCATGAATTTTCCGGCGGACAGCGCCAGCGGATCGGAATTGCCCGCGCACTGATGCTCAGACCGAAGCTGATCATCGCCGACGAGCCGGTTTCCGCCCTCGATGTGTCGATTCAATCCCAGATTCTCAATTTGCTGCAAGACTTGCAGGAGCAGCTTTCACTCACTTATTTGTTCATCTCGCACGATTTGAGCGTGGTCGAGCATATCGCGGACAGAGTGGCCGTCATGTATTTGGGCGAGGTGATCGAACTGGCGAACAAGGAAGACCTGTTTGCCAAACCGTTGCATCCGTATGCGCAATCGCTGCTGTCGGCCGTTCCGGTATCTGATCCCGATGAAAAAAGGGAACGGATTCTCCTAAAGGGAGATTTGCCTTCGCCGTCCAACCCGCCGAGCGGCTGCAAGTTTCATCCGCGTTGCTGGGCGTGCATGGATATATGCAAGACGACCGCCCCTGCTTTACAAGAGGTAGAGGGGCGACTGGTTGCTTGTCATCTTTATGAAAGGAACGGGTGATGAGGCAGGCAAAAGAAAAAAATTTTACAGATGACGGAGGTGTCAGGAAACGATGCTGGACTCACGACTGACCAGACTGGCGAATGTGCTGGTCAACTACTCTACCCGCGTACAGCCGGAAGACCGCGTACTGATTGAAGCGATTGAAGTGGATATGTCCATGGTCAAAGAACTGGTGAAAGCGGTACAGCAAGCGGGCGGGCATCCTTTTGTAAACTTGCGGGATCGCACGGTGCAACGCCAACTTTTGCTAGGCGGGACTGCCGAGCAGTTCAGGGACGAGGCGGAAATTGATCGGTATCAGATGGAAAAGATAGACGCGGTGATCATCATCGAAGGCGGTCACAACATCAATGAGCTGGCGGATGTGCCTGAGGAACAGATGAAGCTGGCGGCGACTTTTGCCAGCCAAGTACGGCAAGTGCGGCTCCATAAAAAATGGGTGTATCTCCGCTATCCGCATCCTGCCATGGCGCAGTTGGCGAATACGAGCACGGAAGCTTTTGAACAGTTTTACTTCGACGTTTGCACGATGGACTACGCCCGGATGGCGAAGGCGATGCAGCCGCTAAAGGAATTGATGGAACAAACAGACCGTGTCAAAATAATAGGACCAGGCACGGAGCTTGCCTTTTCTATCAAAGGCATACCTGCTGTCCTGTGCGCTGGCGACAAAAACGTTCCGGACGGGGAAGTGTTCACAGCCCCGGTTCGAGATTCGGTGAACGGCGTCATTACTTTCAATGCGCCTTCTCCTTATCAAGGCTTTACGTTTGAGCATGTTCGCCTGGAGTTTGCGCAAGGCAAGATCGTGCAGGCGACAGCCAATGAGACGAAGCGGCTGACAGACATTTTGAATACGGATGAAGGCGCGAGATACATCGGAGAATTTGCGCTAGGGGTCAATCCTTACATCCGGGAGCCGATGCGCGACATCTTGTTTGATGAAAAAATAGACGGAAGCTTTCACTTTACCCCGGGCCAATGCTACGACGCTGCCTCCAACGGGAACAACTCGACAATTCATTGGGATATGGTCTCGATTCAGCGTCCCGAGTACGGTGGCGGCGAGATTTGGTTCGACGATCGGCTGATTCGCAAAGATGGACGGTTTGTCTTGGCTGAGCTGGAAGCGCTCAATCCTGAGGCATTGAAATAGTAGAGACACGAGAGAGCCTTTGGGAAAAGGAGAGAGACACGGCGTATGACACATGTGATCGATGCTCATTTTGATCTGCTGATGGATGTGGCGATCCAGCGTGAGCTAGGCAGAAAACAAGTCATTGCAGCGGATTATTGGCCGGATTTTATCGCAGGCGGGGTACAGACGGTTGTTTCCGCGATTTATATCGACAGCAAGTTTTTGCCTGAGCTGGGCTTGCGCAAAGCGCTTCAGCAAATCAGCGCCCTGCATGCAGAAGCGGACGAGTCTGCGGACAAAGTGATGGTATGCAAAAGCGTGGCGGATATCGAGACGGCAAAAAAAGCGGGGAAAGTCGGCTTCGTCCTCTCGCTGGAAGGGGCGGAGCCGCTGTACAATGATTTGAGTATGCTGCGCGTCTTTTACGAGCTGGGGGTCCGGTTTCTGGGACTCGTCTGGAGCAGGCGCAATTTCGTGGGCGACGGCAGTCATTTTACACCTGTGCGGGAAGGGCGAAAAGGCGGGATTACCGAGTTCGGCGTGCGGCTGATTGAAGCAGCGGAAGCGATGGGGATGATTATAGATGTGAGCCATCTGAACGACGAAGGCTTTTGGGATGTCGTGGAAATCGCGAAAAAGCCGATCATCGCTTCCCATTCCAACTGTCGGGCACTCGCCAGCTCCATGCGCAATCTGACCGATGAGCAAATTAAGGCGATTGCTGCCACGAACGGAGTCATCGGGATGAATGGGGTCAACATTTTTGTCGCGGATCGGGATGAACAGTCTGATCTCGAACATTTGCTGAACCACGTGGACCACATTACCAAGCTTGTCGGGGTCGAGCACGTCGGAATCGGCCTCGATATTATCGAGCCTTTTATGAAATACGAGTCGCCGGATGCACTCACTTCGCTGACGCGCAAAGATTTTGACGTCGTGAAAGGACATATCCAGGTGCCGGAAATCTTGCGCGGTCTTGCCAGCAGAGGGTATACGGACGAGGCAATCGAGCTGATCATGGCGAAAAACTTCCTCAGAGTCTATCGGGAAGTCTGGAAATAAGACAGAAAAGGGAATGGACTTATGCTCATTAAAATAGCGGCAATCTCTTCGGAAGAATTTCTGCCAAGAATCTTGAAAAACGTCAACGCAGACGCGAATATCCAGATGAAATCGTATACGTACCAGAATCCAAAAGAGAGTGCAGCTATACTCGATCTTGTTGACGATTGCGATGTGCTGCTGTTTGCCGGGCCGCTGCCGTATTTTTTCGCCAGAGACAAGATCGAGCAAAAAAAATGGCCAGCGGTGTACATTCCTTTTGATGAATACACGATCTCACTGTCGTTGTTTCATACCATGCTCAATGTCGAGGGGGGATTGGAGCATATTTCCATCGACATGCCAAAAGCTGCGTATATCGCAAAAGTGGCAGAAGAACTGGACTTGCAGCCGACTTCCTGGCATGTGACGGATTACAGCGAGATTGTGGAAGACGGAGGCACGAGGTTCGACGTCGAGGAAGTGATCCGGTTTCATCGGGAGCATTGGGAGAAACAAGAGAGCAAGTTCGCGTTGACTGGCGTTGACTATGTGCACGTTCGGCTGCGCGAGCTGGGCATACCGTGTGCGCCGCTGATCGTTCCGGACAAGAACATCCGGGACGCGATCAATCAGGCCGTCGCATTCGGTCAGCTGAAAATCAGCAAAAACTCGCAAATTGCCGTCGGGATCGCGACTTTTCATCAGCAGGAACGGGCAAGCTACGAGACGGAAAGCCAGATGCAGGACGCAGCGATCATTTTGCTGCAAGAGCTGCTCGAACTGGTCAAGGAGACAGATGCTTCGATCCAAAAGCTGGGGATGGATCAGTTCATCATATACGGCACGCGCGGCAGCATCGAGCAAATGATCGAGTACGGCAAGATCGTGCAAGTGTTGGAAAACGTCGAACAACTGAGCAAAGTAACAGTGACGATGGGCTTCGGGTTTGGCCTGACGGCGAAGGAAGCGGAGGCGAATGCGCGAATTGCGATTTACCACGCCCGGAAGCAGAATGAGAACAGCGCCTACTTGGTCACGGATGAAAAAGAAGTGATCGGCCCGGTCAACGCCCAGGCGAAGACGTTCCAGCTCAAAAGCGAGAACAAGACCATTTTGGAAATCGCCGAGAAAACAGGGTCGAGCGTGGCGACGATCAACAAGCTCGTCCAGTATGTCAGGCTGCGCCGCGACAATCGCTTTACAGCTACCGACCTGGCGGATTATTTGCAGATCAGCCGCCGCAGCTCGGAGCGCACCTTGAAAAAGCTGATCGACCACCAGGTAGTGGAAGTCATCGGCGAAGAACAGCCGTATCAACAAGGACGTCCTCGCGCTGTCTATCGGTTGAATTACCAGTAAGCGTACACCCGACAGGCTCCGGTTTTCCTATGCGAAATGTGCGAAAGCCGGAGCGATTGTCAGGCTGCTAGTTTCCTGTCCGCCAGCTCAACAGGGAAATCTCAGCGGCAATTAGCGACTATATAGCGACAATGAAAATTTGGCCAAGGCCATAAAAGGGGGCACCCATGCTACAGAAGCTTTTGGATCGCCGCATGTCGTATTTGTTGCTTGTCTGTTTACTCGCTTTGTCGGCAGTCGGATGCAGTTCTGCCACAGCTCCAGTTGAACAAGGCAGTGCGGAACAGCCAAAACCGCCAGCCAGCCTAACTCCGAAAACGGGCGGCACCATCACGATCGGTTATCAGGTGGAGCCAGACACGCTCGACCCGCAAAAGACCGCGCTCTCCGCAGGCAATTTTGTCGGCGGTTTGCTCGGCGGAGCCTTGATGGTGCTCGATCCGTACACGTTTGAACTGAAGCCGCATTTGGCCGAGTCGTATGCGATCTCGGATGACGGGAAAACGTGGACGTTCAAGCTGCGAAAAGGCGTGAAGTTTCACGACGGGACGCCGCTGACCGCTGCCATTTTCAAAGAAAGCATGGAACGGGCCATCGACCCGAAAACAGCGTCTCCGGTAACCGGACAGGAGCTGACCACGATTCGCTCGATTTCTGCTCCCGACGAGTCAACTTTGGTTCTGCAATTGGATCAGCCGACCGCGCCACTGCTTGGTTCCTTGTCGTACGCAGGCTATCAGCAGCCGATTTTGCCTGCGGCGCTGCAAAAATTCGGCAGCGACTTCGGACGAAATCCTGTAGGGGTTGGGCCGTGGAAGTTTGAGAGCTGGAAGACAGGAGAATCGATCACGCTTGTCCGCAACGATGACTACCAATGGGCAGCCCCGTTCGTCAAAAACCAGGGGCCAGTCCGTCCTGACAAGCTCGTCATCAAATTTATCAAGGACAACCAGACGCTGATCGCTGCACTGGACAGCGGCACGATTGATATTGCCGGCGTTCCTGCCAAAGACGTGAAGAAGTACAAGGACGACAAAGACTTCACCGTGCTGGAAGGAATGCAGCCAGTGGAGAGCTTCATCGGCATGAACATGGAGAATGAGATTTTACGGGAATTGGAGGTGCGCAAAGCACTCAATCTGGCGATCAACAAGGAAGCGCTCGTCATTGCCGATTTGCAGGGAGAAGGCGTGCCTGTTTACGGACCGATCCCGCCCACGATGTTTGGCTACGATCAGGCAGTGGAGCAGTATGGCTACAAGTACAACAAGGAAGAGGCGATCCGGCTTTTGGAGGAAGCGGGCTGGAAGCCGAACGGACAAGGTATCCGCGAAAAGAACGGCAAAACACTCAGCCTCACGATGATCGTCGATGATCCCAAGCCTGGTCATCAGCTCATCCAGAGCATGTTCAAAGAGATCGGAATAGAACTGAATATTCAAAATTACGAATCCGCGACAGCGCATGCCCAAGCGGTGAAAGGCTCTTTTGACTTGATGGCAACTGATCATGGCAGCATCGATCCGAACATTTTGGACTTGTTCATGAACTCGAACCAGATCGGCGGATTGAACTTTTTCCGCATCAAAAACAAGGAGCTGGACTATTTCCTGGAAAAAGGCTCCACGGCAACGGACGCGGGTGAGCGAAAGAAAGCGTACGCCGCCATTCAAAAACTGGTCGTTGATCAGGCGTACTGGATTCCGCTGTATTCGGCAAAAACGTTCCAGGTCGTAAGCAACCGCATTCAAGGCGTGGAAGCCAATCCGCTGGGAACGTTGACGATCCAGGATATGTGGGTAAACGAATAGCCATTGTTCATGAGGGAGGGATCATTGTGGGGAAAAGAAAAGCAGTTGCCAGGTGCATCGGGTGCCTGTTCACCTTTTGCATGCTAATCAGCTTTGTCATCGGTTGCAGCCAGTCAGCGACTCCGTCGAAGCCGCCGGAAGCAACCGGGCCAAAGGCGGAAGGCGCGCCGCAGGCAGGGGGAACGATCACGCTGGGGCTTTCGGCAGAGCCGGATACGCTCGACGTGCACAAAACAAACATGGACGTGAGCGGAGTCGTGTCGAGGCTGATTGGCGGCTCCCTGCTGTCGCTCGATCCGCAAACAAATGAAATCAAGCCGTATTTGGCGGAGTCGTACAACATCTCCGCCGATCAAAAAACATGGACATTCAAAATTCGTCCGGGGGTGAAATTCCACGATGGCACGGCGCTGACGGCTGCTTCTTTCAAAGAGACGTTCGAGCGGGCGATGGCGCCAGAGACCGCATCGCCAGGAGTGGGACCACTGCTCAGTGTGATTGCCTCCATCACTACCCCGGATGAGCTGACACTCGTCATCCAGCTCAAAGAACCGTCTGCTCCGCTGCTGTCCTACTTCGTGCAAGCGAACGTGACGCAGCCGCTGTCCATGGAGGCGGTGCAAAAATACGGCAACGAATATGGACGGCACCCGGTCGGGGTAGGGCCGTGGAAATTCGAGAGCTGGAAGACCGGAGAGTCGATCACGCTCGTGCGCAATGAAGCGTACCAGTGGGCAGAGCCTTTTGTCCAAACACAAGGGCCGCCGATGCCGGACAAAATCGTGTTCAAATTCATCAAAGACGCCCAGACGACGATTGCCGCGCTGGAAAGCGGCTCGATCGACATCGCTTCCATCTCGCCGCGGGAAGCAGCCGGGTACAAGCAAAGCGACAAATTCGCAGTGCTGGAAGCGACGAAGCTGGGGGTGAATTTTATTCAAATGAACCTGGAAAACCCGATTCTCGGCGACCTGCGTGTGCGTCAGGCGCTGAACATGGCCTTGAACAAAAAAGCGATCATCCAGGCTGACCTGCAAGGCGAGGGAGAGAGTGCTTTCGGGCCATTGCCGCGGAAAATGTTCGGCTACGATCCCGCTGTGGAAACATACGGCTACCCGTTCAATATCGAGGAAGCCAAAAAGCTGCTGGAAGAGGCCGGATGGAAGGAAAGCGGACAAGGCATCCGGGAAAAGGACGGGCAGCCTTTGAGCCTGCAATTGCTCACAGCAATGAGCTCGCAAAGCATTCCGCTGATGCAAAGCATGTTCAAGGAAATCGGCGTCGAGATCAAGGTGCAAAACGCGGAGCTGGGCAGCGTACTGGATTTGTCGGCAAAAGGGCAGTTTGACTTGAATGTGCTCGGCTACACCGACTTTGATCCCGACATTTTGTATTTGTTCATGCATTCCAGCCAGATCGGCGGATTGAATCACGCCCAGATCAAAAACGAGCAACTGGATACGCTGCTCGAACAGAGCCGCACTGTCGGCGATCAGGAGAAGCGGAAGCAAATTTTTGCCGAGATCCAAAAAATCGCGGTGGAACAAGCCTACTGGATTCCTTACTCGGAAGAAAAGACATTCCTTGCCGTAAACAAGCGGGTACATGGCGTCAAGCTCGATTCGCTATACGGAATCATGCTGGGAGACAGTTGGGTGCAGCCGTAAACAGAAGGGAACGGGGTGGAGAAAATGGATTGGCAAGAGCAATTTGAACAGGCAGCGCAGCCGATTATCGACCAGTGCCAGGTACCGGGCGTATGCGTGGGCTTGAACCAGGACGGGAAGAGCATGTATCGCCGCGGATTCGGTTATCGGGACAAAGAGCGCCACTGGGAGATTACGCCTGACACGGTAATGGGTGTCGCCTCGATTACCAAGTCGTTTACATGCGTGGCGATCATGCAGTTGCAAGAGGCTGGAAAACTGGAGGTACACGATCCGGTTTTGGCCTACTTGCCGGAGTTGGTTACACCGGATCAGGCGTGCACCGAGCGGATGACGATTCATCATTTCATGACCCATACAGCCGGATTTCCGCTGCTGCCCACCGATTATTTGGCGATCAAGGGGCTGCCGGACGTCGACATTGCAGACGAGAATCATCCGATTCACAAGCAAATCAAAAAAGAACAGCAAAAATGGGTGAACACCCCCGAAGACTTCATGGAGGTCATGAGCCACATCGACTACCAGCTGTTGGGGCCGCCCGGAGCGCAATTCAGTTACTCCAACGACGCTTATACCCTTTTGGGCGCGATCATTGAGCGGGTCAGCGGGAAAACGTACGAGCAGTACATCATCGACCACATTTTGCTGCCTGCGGGCATGGCGAATAGCTCCTTTGCTTTGCAGGAGCTGTCCAAGTACAAAGAAGTGACGACGATTTACCGTTTGGCGGAAAAAGAGGGAGGGCCGGAAGTGTACCCTGATCCGCAGTGGGAGGAAGGGCCAGTCGTGCTCGCATCCGGCCATTTGAATACGACGGTCAACGACATGCTGCGCTACATGGACATATACCGGACTGGTGGATTGGTCGGCGAGGAGCGGATTCTGTCCAAAGCGAGCGTGGAGCAGATGACTTATCCGCATGTTCGCATGGGATACGGTCAGTATTACGGCTACGGCTTGTTCGTCACGCCGGACTACTACGGAACGACCAAGCTGGAGCACAGCGGCGGGTTGAAAGGAGTCGCATCGCAGATGGTCATCTTGCCAGAGCGCGGCATTACAGCGATTGCGATCGCCAATTTGGCGGAGACACCGATTGTCGAGCTGCTGAATTTTGCCATCAACACGCAGGAAGGTCGCCCTGCTGACGCACCGTCTGTTCCTTTTGGCGCGGAGCAACCAGTCGCTGCGGCTGATTTGCAGGCGTACACCGGGACGTATCGAGTCACAGTCGACCGCAAGCTGCCAGTGACGGTTGACAGCGATGTGCTGACGCTCGGCCTGGGTGGCAAGCAGCTTGCCTTGCGCCCAATCGGGGACGATTATTTCGTCATGAAACAAGATATCGAGGAGCAGGCGATCCGGTTCCACCGCGATCAGAGCGGCCAGGTAACGAGTCTGTCCGTAGGCGTCGTCCGCTTGCCGAAGGAGGTGTGAACCATGCATCAACCAGCTTGGGTAAGCGCATACGAGGCGCTCGCCGAACAGACGGTCCAAGAGAGCCAGGCTCCAGGGGTGATCATCGGCATCAATCAACATGGCGACAGTCTGTACCGAAAAGCATACGGCTATCGGGATGCGGAGCGCAAATGGGCGATAACGCCAGACACGGTCATGGGGCTGGCTTCGGTCACCAAATCGTTTACGTGCATGGCGATCATGCATCTGCAAGAAGCGGGCAAGCTGTCCGTTCACGACCCGGTTGTCGCTTATTTGCCCGAGTTTCGGACACCGGATCAGGCGTGTACCGAACGGATGACAATTCATCATTTCATGACGCATTCAGCGGGAATCCCGCCGCTGCCTGTCGATATGCTTGCCGTCAAAAACTCTTTGTTTGATACGATCCCGGAGGAAGACAACCCGATTCACCGTTTTATTAAAAAGGAGCAGCAAAAGCCGATCCGCACGCATGCCGATTTGCTGGAGGTGTTAGCCCACGTGCAATATGAGCTTTTGGGCGAGCCGGGCCAGCATTTCAGCTACTCGAACGAGTGCTATGCCCTGCTCGGGGCGATTGTCGAGCGAGTGAGCGGAAAACCGTATGACGTCTACGTCAAGGAGCACATCCTCGCACCTGCCGATATGCGAAGCAGTACCTTTTTGCTCGGCGATCTGCCGCGGTTCCCGGAGGTCACCACGATCTATCACAAAAGGGACAATCACGGGAAGCTGGAAGTGTACCCCGACTTTGATTGGGAAGAAGGGCCAGCGGTGATGGCTGCGGGACATTTGAACTCGACCGTCCGCGACATGTTGAATTACGCGGAAATTTTCCGCACGGGAGGATGCGTGGGCAAGGAACGGATTTTGTCGGCCGAAAGCGTAAGGCAAATGACGCTTCCGCATGTGGTCTGCAACTATAAAAAGCATTACGGCTACGGCTTGATGGTGGAGCCGAATTATTACGGGGGCACGCTGTTGAAGCACGGCGGGGCGATCAAAGGAGTGGCGGCGCATCTGGCGATTGTCCCGGAAAGAGGGCTGACAGCAGTCGTCTTGGCTAATCTAATCGGCACGCCTGTCGAAAAGCTGACATTGACTGCGCTGAACCTGATCGAGGGAAGAGAAGCCGCAGAGCCTTTGACCAAGTACGAGGATTATTGTGTATCCCCGGACCGTTTCCAGGCGTATGTCGGCGACTATGCTTCCGGCGAAGGGATGAACGTGAGCGTGACCGTCGAGGAAGGCGCGCTTGTGCTGACGAATCATACCGCTCTTTTCCCGAATGAAAAAGGCTTAAAGTACCCGCTGCTGCCGATTGCCGAGAATTATTTCCTGGCACAGATGGATGGCAGCGAGCTGACCGTTGGATTTGCGAACCAGGCAGATGGACAGGCAAAAGCCGTCTCCGTCGGTTACCGGCAAATCCCGAGAGTTTCCTTAACCAAGCCGGAGGTGTAAGAAGAACATGAAAATTACGTCTGTCCATATACATGCCATTACGTTGCCGCTGGTGCGCCCGTTTATTGTGGCGTACGCTTCTTACAACGAGATGCCTTCCATTATTGTAAAAGTAGAGACTGATCAAGGCTTGGTCGGCTATGGCGAATCGGTGCCGGATCAGCACGTGACGGGGGAGACATGGGAAAGCACGTACGCCATGCTCGTTCACAGCCTGGCTCCGGCGATCATCGGAGAAAATCCGTTTGCTCTGGAACGCATTCACCATTTGCTCGATCAATGCGTGTACAAAGCGCCAGCAGCGAAAGCAGCGATTGACCTGGCGTGCTATGACTTGATGGGAAAAGCGACAGGTCAGCCTGTTTATCAGTTGCTCGGGGGCAAGTACCACAGCGTGCTCACTCTTCCGTACGTGCTCAGCATTTTGCAGCCTGAAACGATGGCGGCAGAAGCGAAGCAGGCTGTGGCGGATGGCTTTGACTCGATCAAAATAAAAGTAGGCTCCGACTTGGCGACGGACATCGAGCGCATTCGTGCCGTTCGTGAAGCCGTCGGTCCTGATATAAGACTGCGGGTAGACGCCAATCAGGGATGGGAAAATCGGACGAATACATTGACGGCTCTCAAGCAAGTAGAAGATTGCCGGATTGACTGGATGGAGCAGCCTGTCGTCGCCCACGATCTGGACGCATTGGCCGACATTCGCAGACAGACATCCATCCCGATCATGGTCGACGAAGGATTACTGGGAGCGAGCGAAATGCGCGAGGTGATCGCGAAAAAAGCAGCCGATAAAGTGAACATCAAGCTGATGAAGTGCGGCGGGATTTACCCAGCGGCCAAGCTGGTTCATCAGGCGGAGATGGCCGGGATGGAGTGCCAGATCGGGTCGATGCCGGAATCGTCTATCGGGAGCGCGGCGGGGGCGCACCTGTCGATCGCGAAGAAAAATATTGTTTCCAACGAGCTGGCCGGACCGTTCATTTTTGCCAAAGACGTCGCTAACTTGACGTGCCAGGGAAATCAAATTTTGCTGTCCGACAAGCCAGGATTCGGGGTGGAGCTTGACGAAGCCGTATTGACACAATTGACAGTCCGCCAAGAAACGGTTTCATAAAATCGCCCCTCATGTCCAGGGAAAAGGAGAGATCGGCGCTATGCATACAACAAGAGCGACAACGCTTGCGATTGTAGAGACATTGACAGAGCAGCAGCTGACCATGCTGAAGGAGCTGGAGCAGGAAGCGTTTGGCGTGCACGGAGCGATCGACGAATGGGTGCTGGTCCCACTGGCGAGACACGGCTGCCTCGTCCTGTTTCAGGAAGAAGGAGATGCGAAGCCTGTCGGTGTCTGCGAGCTGATGCGTGATTTTCGCAACCCGGATCATGCCTACATGTACGGATATTTGATTCGCTCGGATAAAAAAGGCTTGGGGTACGGCTTTGCTTTCTTGGAGCAAATACTGGATCGGCTGCGCAAGGATGGATTTGCCAAAGTGTGCCTGACGGTCAGCCCGGACAACAAAGGCGCGGTTGCGCTGTATCAAAAGGCGGGTTTTCAAATTGTGGAGACACGCATTGCCGAATATGGCAGCGGAAACGATCGCTACTATATGGAAAAGAGCTTGTAAAAGGGGGAGCACTGTCCATGAACAGATTTCCTGTCTTTCGGATCAGCGGTACGCCGCGCGAGCGCGGGCGGCAATTCGGCCAACTGGCGAGTGAGCAAATCAGGAGCAACGTTCGGGCGTACGAGCGTGCTTTTCGCGAGGGAGCCGCGATCCAATGGAAAGACGCCACAGCGTATGCGGCGCAGTTCATCCCCTGGATCGAGCAGTACGATCAGGAAATTATGGAGGAAATCAGGGGCATCAGCGAAGGGGCCGAGCTTGATTTGCTCGACGTGCTGGCGTTGAACGTGCGCAGCGAGATTATAACGAATCTGGGAGACACCTCAACCTCACACAAGGCGGACGGTTGTACGTGCATCGCGGCTGTTGCGCCAGCTACGCAGAACCGGGAGACGCTGCTCGGACAAAACTGGGATTGGATCAATCTCGTGGGCGCCGGGCTTGTCGTGGTAGAGATCGAGCAGCCGCCGCGCCCAACCATTTTGATGATCACCGAAGCGGGAATAGTCGGGAAAATCGGCATGAACGCAGACGGGATCGGCGTGTGCCTGAATTTTTTGCGAACGAATGAAAAAGCGCTCGGAGTGCCGATCCACATCGTTTTGCGGGGCATTTTAAACAGCCGCACGCTGCCGCAGGCCATTCGCCAAGTGACAAGGCTGCCGCGAGGGACAGCAGCCAACTATTTGATCGCCCATCGGGAGGGCGAGACGGTCGGAGTCGAGACTGCCCCGGTTCGTTACGAGGTGTTTTATCCGCCAGACGGCCATATCGTCCACACCAATCATTTTGTCGCAGCGCGCATGCAAGCAGAGGATTGCGTCCGCATGGGGGCGGCTGACACGTATTTGCGGTTGGGCCGCGCCTCCAAGCTGCTGGCAGCCAGACAAGGAAGCATAGATGCCGCCTGCTTCAAACATATTTTTCAAGATCACGCCGGAACCCCCGAAGGAATATGCCGTCACGGGGAAGCAACAACAAGCGAGTCAGACGAGATGGTAGATTGCACGCTATTTTCGATTGTGATGAATTTGACGGCGGGCACGATGGAATTGACGCCGGGCAAGCCCTGTGAAAACGTGTACGAAACATATGGATTTAGCCAAAACGAATAGGATGAAGCCAGCTCCACAGTCGTCGCACAGAGCGTTTGTTGCGGCGGCTGTTTTTTTCTCAAAAAGGAGTGAAGAAAACGGGGATGGCAACGTCAAACCGAGATTGATCTGCAAGGATTTCAAGCTCTCGATCTGGAGCCGCTTGCCAAATTGCCGAAGCTGAAAAAGGCATCATTCAGTGTTGTGGCGATTGCCGATGTCAGTCCACTCCAGCGTATTGAGGATTTGAGCATGCACTACGCGGAGGTAAAAAATATCGATTCACTCAAACAATTGAAGCAACTGCAAAAGCTGTTCATATACAGATATAGCGGAGCGACCGATGTCAGCCAACTGCTGGAACGCCTGCAAAACAGCACACGAATGAAGGAAATCCACGTAATTGACAACGAAGTGACGAACCTGCAGCCGCTTGGTCAGATGAAAAATCTGGAGGTGCTGCAACTCGTCATAGACAATCCGATACATGATCAAACAGTAAAGCCGCTGGCAGGGCTGCGCAATTTGAAGGCGCTCATGCTATCCGCTCGTGAAAAGTCGCTCACCAGTCTGGAATTTTTGCGGCAGCAGAAAAACTGGAGTACCTCATCGTCCGTCAGCAAAACATCAGCGACCTGGAGCCATTAAAAGAATTAACCCAATTGCGCTATCTCGACGTGGGCGAGAATAACATTGCGGAGACGGCACCGCTGCAATCCATAAGCTGATCTGGCTGAATCTGAAACAGAACCGGGTCCAAAACCTGGATGGACTGCTGCTCAATGTACAGAAAGGCGGCTTTGCCCCCAAAGGTTATATATGCTTGTCGATGAATCCACTGCTGGAAAAAGCCAGTGCCAAAACGAAGCAGGAGCTGGCCACTTTGGCCAAAAAAGGCATCCAGGTGGAGATAGACGAGAGCGATAGTCCACAATTCGACGAAGTTTTGCCAGAGGAATTGTATTTTTGGTAGTCAGCCGTAAAAAGAAACGAGCCGGAAACCGCCTCAAGTGGGGGTCCGGCTTTTTGCGTTCCATTGTCTGCTATGCTTTTTCTTCTACCGTTCCCAGCTTCAGCTCCCGGATTTTTTGCACCCGCCCGATCACGATAGCGAGTACAAAAACCATCACACCGGAAAGCATGAACAAAAAGCCGATCCCTCTGCCTGCTCCTGTTCCGATGAGCTGTCCAATCGTGTCAGCAAGTGCGCCATTTTGCGCGAGAAGGGGAGAGAAAAAATGGTCGGCGAGAAAGCCTGCCGAACCGAAAGCGAGCAGCAAGCCTACTTGGGAAATGGCTGACACCATCGACCAGACGCGCCCTTGCTTCTCATTGTCGATATTCGTTCGGATCAACACTTCCAGACTGGTGTTGACGAAAGGCAGCGTGGCGAAAAAGAGGAAGCCGAACACGACGATCGGAACGACTGCCGGAAACGTACCCATCAGTGCATAAAACAGCCCGGCAAGCGCCAGTGAAAAGGAAAGAATCTTCGGCTTGTTGTTGCCAAGTCCTTTCACCCCGATGAACAGACTGCTGGCGAGCATCCCGGACGCCGCCAGGGAAAGCGAGATTCCCAGCACTTTGGAGTCGGTCAGCGTCAGCATCATCGGACTGAACAGCGATTGCAGAAGCCCGATGTAAAAGCAAACGACAGACATGAGCAGGACGAGCAAAAACACGCCTTTTTGCGAGAGCAGATATCGGAACGACTCGGACAGCTCGCCGAAAAAATCGCGGCTTTCATCCGCGGGCTGTGGTTTGCTGCCCTTGTTCATGACCAGCAGCACCGCCACAACCGCCAGCAAAAACGTAAGCATATCGATCAGCAGCACCATCTGGATGTCAAAGAAGCCAAGCAAAAAGCCTGCGAGGATCGGCGACAGGAGATATTGGGCAGAACCTGCCAGTTGAATCAGGCCGCTCGCCTGCGAGTATTGCTCTTCCGAAACCATGTCCGTCACCGCCGCTTTATAGGCGGGCGTCTGGAGCGCAGTCGAGATTGAGCTGATGCCGACGCCTGTGTATATATGCCACAGCTCCATTTGTCCGGTCCAGATGACAAACCAGATGAACATAATGCCGATAATCGAGCCGATGTCACCGATGATCATCATCCGGGTGCGATCGAATCGGTCTGCCAGCACCCCGCCAAAGGGCAGGAGCAGAAAGCTCGGCAAAAAGGAAAAGAGGATGACCAGCGAGAAGCTCGTGCTGGAATGGGTCGTCTGAAAGACGTAGACACCCAGGGCAAAAGCGGTCAGCCCGCTTCCGACCGCCGACAAAAACTGCCCGGACCAGACGACGAGAAATTGCCGAAATGCTTTGGTTTGGGCGCTCAAATGGCACCTCCCAAAAAAGCAAACGCGCCCGGCTCGGCACCCAATGCTCGCTCAATGATCGTCTGCATGGCCCGGCTGCGCGCGAGCTGTTCTTCCCGATCCCAGCCGAAAATATTCGATTCCAGGAGAAACTGCGAGCCTGCGAGCAAAAACTGGATCGTTTCCAGAGGGGCTGCTACATCAAACACGGACTCCTTGTTGCCCTGTTCAATGACCTGCGCGAAGACAGGGGCGATCTTTTGCACGATCGCCACATTCAGCCGCTCGTGCAGTTCTCTGTTTTCCGGACGATGCAAGCTGTCCATCCATTCCTGTTCGTGCTGCGCGATCCGGCTGTGCCCCCGCAGCATCTGCCGCAGCTTTTCCAGGGCAGTCTGCTTTGGATCGTCTGCCAGTGTCTGATATGCGGCAGCGAGCCGATCGACCATTCCTTGGACGAAAGCTTCCAAAATCTCTTCTTTCGACTTGAAGTAGTAGTAGAACGTTCCTTTCGCTACGCCAGCTTTCAGGATGATGGCGTTCACGGTTGTATGGACATAGCCTTGCTGCCGAAAAAGCTCTCCGGCTGCTTCGAGTATCTCGGTGCGACGAGTAACGGGGTCTTTGACGATGCGTCTCATGAGTGCCTCCTTTTGGAAAACGGACGGTAGTTGGTTGTAAATTACCATATGACTGACCGTCAGTCTATAAGCAATTGTTTTTTTCGTTCGAACCGTCATACATTTCCAATGCATGGCATCTGCATTTACTTTTTTTGTTATAATAGTTTTGCTAAAAATGCGGCTTCATCCAATCATACAGACGCCGGAATCGGCAGCCAGTGCGGTGAGGGGCTTGAAGGACAGGGGGCAGCCCACGATGAAGATCAAGGTGTTGATCGCGGACGACAACTCTTTTATACGAGAAGGCATGAAAATCATTTTGACGAGCTTTTCCGATTTTGAAGTGGTGGGAACGGGAGCTGGGAGTCATCGAGCAGATTGCCAAGGGACTGTCGAACAAGGCAATCGCCAAAAAGCTGTTCATTTCGGAAGGAACAGTCGCGAATTACATTACTTCCATCCTGAATAAAACAGGCCTGGAGCACAGGACACAGATCGCCATTTACTATCTGACAGGCGAGACGAGAATGTCTGGAGAATAGGAGAAGATTCATCGATGGATCGTTGGACGATTGGAAATAAGGCAACGGTGCTTGGCTATATCATGATCGCTTCGTTTCTCGCCCATCTTGCTTCCGAAGTGAACCCGTGGCTCATCCTGATCTATTTGCTGTACGTTGCGCTCAACATTTCCTTGCTGATTTTCAAAAAGCCGCAGTTCAAGCGCTTGCTGTCCGCTTTGTCCCTGGTTCTCGTGGCGGCAGGTGCGGTTTTTTGGGAGCCTTTACTCTGGCTGCTTTTGCCGATGAACATATGTGAACTGCTTCCTTCGTCAACCGTTGGCAAGGGATTAGGCATTGTCCTGATCGGAGCAGGCGGATTTTTGCTCCCGCTGGAACTGGTTCCTGTATACCTTTTAAGCGGCTTGCTCAGCTATTTGTTGTTCACATGCAGCAGCATGCTGTCGGAAAAAATTCGTTCCCTGGAGGGCGAGCGGGAGCGGCTGCGGGCGGATTTGCAGCGGCTGTCGCGTTCATTGAGCGAAAACAACGAATACATCAGGCAATCCGAATATACGATCAAGCTGGAGGAGCGCAATCGTCTTTCCCAGCAAATTCACGACGATGTCGGACATGCGGTGGCTGGCGCTTTGATCCAGATGGGGGCGGCGCGCATGATGCTTGCTACCGACCAGGAAAAGGCCAATGAGCTGTTGGGCAATGCGATTGCGATTTCCAAAGAAGGGCTGGAGCGCATCAGGCTGACGCTCAAGGAAGTGAAGCCGAGGCCGGAGGAGCTTGGGATCAATCGGCTCAGACTGTTCGTGGACGAACTGTCGGCAAAAGGAACG
Source organism: Brevibacillus sp. 1238 (assembly GCF_029892995.1). Classification (NCBI taxonomy): domain Bacteria; kingdom Bacillati; phylum Bacillota; class Bacilli; order Caryophanales; family Paenibacillaceae; genus Brevibacillus; species Brevibacillus sp. 1238. The sequence continues at coordinate 31,563 of NZ_JARXWC010000014.1, forward strand.
GTGGCAGCTACGCTCACGTTTGAAGGAGATATTGACGCTGTCACTCCGATTCAGTGGAAAATCATCCAGCAAAACGCGACCGAGGCTGTAACCAACTCGCTCAAATACGCCAAGGCGACAGCCATCTCCATCGAGGTGCGGGTGCTGAACAAGTTCATCAAGGCTGTTGTCGAGGACAACGGAGTCGGCACGGCAAAGGTCGTCAAGGGACTGGGCATCTTGGGGATGGAGGAGCGGGCCGCTTCTGCGGGAGGCACGGTCATCGTTGACGGGACGAAAGGCTTTCGCGTCACGACCCTTTTGCCGCACAGAAACGAATGATGTTTCTCATGAAAACAAGTGAAAAATCTCACGGCGAGGGGATGAACTTATGCACTGACATAGGGGCATCCTCTTTGATTACAATACTGGCATAACCACGAAGGGACTGAGTCGGATGAGCCATGTACTCGAAATCCGCAACTTGACCAAAAAATTCGGCGATTTTATCGCTGTGGACAATATGACGTTGAACATCGGCGAAGGAGAGATTTTTGGCTTTTTGGGGGCGAATGGAGCGGGCAAAAGCACGACGATTAACATGATTGCGTCCTTGTTGCGGCCGACAAAAGGAGAAATCGTTCTGCTCGGCAAAAACATCGTGAAGGACAGCAAGTTCGCCAAAATGAATACGGGCATCGTCCCCCAGGAGTTGGCGATTTACGAAGACATGACCGCGTATGAAAACGTCAGCTTTTTTGCCGGCTTGTACGGTCTGCGGGGAGCGATGCTGCGGGAGCGGACGGAAGAAGCGCTCGCGTTCGTCGGATTGGGCGACAAGCACCAGAGCTTCCCGAAAAATTTTTCCGGCGGGATGAAGCGGCGGCTCAACATCGCTTGTGCCATCGCTCACCTTCCCAAGCTGATCATTATGGATGAGCCGACAGTCGGGATCGATCCGCAGTCGCGCAACTACATTTTACAGTCGGTTCGCAAGCTCAACGAGATGGGCTGCACGATCATTTACACGAGTCACTACATGGAAGAAGTCGAAGAGATTTGTACCCGCATTGCCATCGTGGATCACGGCAAAATCATTGCGGAAGGCACAAAAGAGCAACTGACATCGATCATTACAGACACGAAAGAAATCTGGATTGGCTTTCGCGCGGATGGAGCGATCTCCATCGAATCGCTGCAAGGAATCGCTGGGGTCACTGCCGTGCGCCAGGAAGAAAACACGCTCAAGATCGTGTCGAAGTCGGAAGTCAACAATTTGAACCGGATTATCCAGCAGTTGATTAAAGACCAGGTAGAGATTCGCTCTGTCGAAGAGCAAGCCCCTAATCTGGAATCGGTGTTTCTGACATTGACAGGCAGAAACTTGCGGGACTAGAGAAAGGGAGATGCCAGATGGCTATTTGGAGAATTGCGTTAAAAGAGATTCTTTCCAGCGTGAGAAATCGGCAAACGTTTCTCTTCATGCTCGCCCTGCCGATCATCCTGATGCTGATTTTGGGTGCGGGCTTGTCCAATGCTTTTTCGTCAAAGCATTCGGTCGGGGAGGTTCGCCTGCTGTACAAAGCGACATTTTCGGAAAACGACATGTCTGCGTACTGGGACAGCTTTACGAAAGCGATCGGAAAAGAAGGGGTGGAAGTCGTCCCGATCAGGCCGGGGATGGATTGGCGCCAGGAAGTCAGCTCCGGGCGCTATACGGCTTATGCGACGATTGACAAGGACGGCATTGCGTTTTTCGGCAGCAGCAAAAATACAGTGGAAAGCGGCATTTTGCAAGGGATGCTGGTCGCCTTTGCCGATCGTTATGCACTCGGCACGGCCGCCTTTCAGGCGAGTCCGGGTGTCGGCACAAACATCTTGAAACATGCAGCGGAAAGCAAAGATTTTATTCAGGAAACAACGCTTGTAGCAGACAGAAAACCAGGCTCCATCGATTACTACGCCGTGTCGATGACAACGATGATCGCCCTGTTCTCGATCATTTCCGCCAACTATTTGTTCGGTGCGGAACGGGCGCGGAAGACGGCAATCCGCCTGATGGCAGCGCCGATCAGCAAGGGAGAAATTCTGGTTGGCAAAATGATCGGCAATGTGTTCATCAATACACTCTGTGTGCTGGTCGTCGTGCTGTTTAGCAAATTTGTCTATCATGCTTACTGGGGCAATCATTTTTGGCTGGTTCTGCTTGCTTTGTTGACAGAGGTACTCTTGGCGGTGAGCCTGGGACTTGGCATCGGGTTTCTGCTGACCAAACAGGAAGGCTCGTACATGGTAGTGATGATTTTCTTGCAGTGCGCTTCGTTTTTTGGCGGCGCGTATTTTCCGATTGAGAACACGGAGGGCATCTTGACGCTTCTGACCAACTTGTCTCCTTTGCGTTGGATCAATACGGCTTTGTTGGAGCTGATCTACATGGACAATATCGTCGCCGTCTGGAAAGTGATCGGACTGAATCTTGGAATCGCAGCTGTGTTTCTGGTCTTGACGGTCATCTCCATTCGCAGACGGGAGGCATTTTAACATGGATGAAATGGTGTGGCTCATTCGCAAAACGCTGAAAGATACGTTCCGCAAGAAAAAGAACTGGTTCTTGTACTTTGGTCTGCCGATTGTCGGGATTTTGATCTCGCTGTTTTTTTACAGCAATGCAAGTACAGGAACGATCCGGGCCGGGGTAGTCAATCAAGATGGCAGTCAGGTGGTCACGAGCGGAGTCATCCGTTACTTGGAGGGGCTTGGTCAAGTTCAGGTAACTCCATTGGATGAGGAGACGCTGCGTGCACGCATCGCTTCGGGCGATCTGGACTGCGGCATCATTTTCGAGCAAGGCTTTGCGGATCGTGTGAAGGCAGGCGAGCCAGGGCACATCCGCATCGTTTCCGTCAAAGGCGAGTCGGTCACGGCATACATCAAAGCGATGCTGCAAAGCTATATTGGCAACGTGGCTGCGATCGGCAAGGAGACAAAAGGCGATGAAGCGGCTTTTGCCCGCATTTACGACAGCTACAGCCAACATCCTTTCAAGCTTAAAGCGACGGCGCAGCCTGACACCTCGAATGAGAAAATGATGTCGTACCAAACGATTGGCTACTTGATCACGTTCATGATGTTTTCTGCGGCCAACTTGTCCGAGATCATCCTCAAGGAAAAAGAGAACCGGACGTTCTTGCGCTTGCTTTCCTCGCCGATGTCAGCGAGAGCGTACGTGCTGTCCAATGTCGTCGTCAGTTTGCTGCTGATCTTTTTGCAGATTGTTGTCACGCTGGTGGCGATGAAGCTGATTTTTCATATCGATGCGGGGATGCCGACCTTCCCGTTGATTGTTGTCCTGCTGCTGTTTGCTCTCACGGCAATCGGGCTTGCGCTGACGATTGTCGCATTTGCCAAAAGCACATCGGCAGCAGGAGCCATGCGCAATATGATCATTACCCCGAGCTGCCTGCTCGCAGGTTGTTATTTCCCGGTGAACATCATGCCTGAGACCGTGCGCAAAATATCGAGCTTTTTGCCGCAGCATTGGCTTTTGGACAGCATCGATCAGCTACAGCAAGGCCAGAGCTTGGGAAGCTTGTATGTGAATTTGCTCATTCTCGGAGGATTTGCCCTTGTGTTTGCCCTGATCGCGGTTTATCGGTTCGGGAAAAACAATGACAGCAGGCAGTTTGTATAAAGCTGAGCGGTATGAAATGAAGCGAGGTCTTATCCCTTTACAGGATAAGACCTCGTTGCTGTTAGCTAGGATTGTGCCGCAATGGCACCTGACACGTCGTAATGCTCTAACGGTATGTCCACTTCCAGACCGAGAGCGAGCTTCGCCATCTGATAGCCGATATAAGGACCCATCGTCAGGCCGGATGCGCCGAGGCCGTTGGCAACAAAAATGCCTTCCCAGCCGGGCAGCGGGCCGATGACAGGCAGAAACCCTGGCGTGAACGGACGGAATCCCACTCTCGCTTCGACGAATGTACTGTTGGCAAGCTCGGGAGCGATGTCCAGTGCTTTGGCAAAAACTTCGTGCAAGCCGCCTGGCGTAAGGCGTGTATCGAAGCTTGGCACATCGTTCTCGTGTGTGGCGCCGATCACCATTTTATGTTCATCGAATGCCAGCAAATATTGGTCGTTTGGAGGGATGACAACAGGCCAGTTGTCTGTCTGCCTGTCCGCGTATTCCAGATGAACAATTTGCCCTTTTTGGAAGGTGACCTGGAAGTTTACGCCCAGCGGCTGCAAAATGTGATTGGCCCACGCTCCGGCGCAGATCACGACAGAGTCGGCTGTGATGCTCTCCGTTCCAGCCTTTACCCCTGCGATCCGGTTCCCGTCGTAAACGAGTTCAGCGCTTTCGTATAAAAGGGACGCTCCGTGTTTTTGCGCGGCGCGCAGCAAAGCATCCCGCAAGGCGCGGCCATCCACGCGAGCGGCTCCTGTGACATGGACAGAAGCATAGCTTTCGTCCAGGGGCGGGAACAGCGCTTTTGTTTCGTCAGCTGAAAGCGTGGAGACATCCCCCAGCTCCGGTGCATCATCTTTGCGCGTGAGTGCCCGTTTTTCCAAAGTCAGCAGCTTGTCTTTGTCTGTATGGATGCTGAGCGCTCCCACCCGGGCATACCCGGTGTGCGTTTCTCCGCTTTGTTCCAGCTCGGCAATCAGCGAGGGATAGAAACGCGCCCCCTCCTTGGCCAACCTGTACCAGGCTTGATTGCGTCTTTGCGACAGCCACGGGCAAATGATCCCGGCTGCGGCATCGGTTGCCTGTCCTTTATCTTTTCGATCGACAATCATTACTTCTGCGCCTCTTTTTGCCAACTGATACGCCGTCGAAGCGCCAACAATTCCGGCACCTACAACAATGATTTTTCGCATGGTTCGCATCCTTTTTCATGAAGGGTGTACAGTGCATTTCCATTCTTACTATAAACCACGGGAGAAAGAAAAGGTATCACCGCTATCAGCTTGCGCATGGAAGAGAGGGGAGCGAGCGGCTTTTTTTGTCTCAACTTGCAAAGCTAAAATGAGGGAAATGATTCCGGATTCTGTGGAGTGAGGTGATGAGATGAGATGTTTGCAATCTTGCTTGCGCTTGGCTTGGGCTGGAGCGGTCTGCTGATTGGTTCTGCTTGCATAGCGCTCGGGATGCGGGCGGTTGGCATGCGTGACCAAAAAGATCGCGAGCGATTCAAGAGAGGCGCTTGGTTTATGAAAGCAGTGACAGGGCTGTGTTTTCCCCTTACGTACTGGAAATACGGCTGGACAGCGGAATTGCTGCTCGGCCTATCGCTTGTTTCTTTCCTCGTGCTCGTCACGGTGGCAGACTTGGCTGACCGCCGCATTCCCAATGGCGTGCTGCTTCCTTTTTGCCTGTCCGTTCTTTTGCTGCGCGGCTTGTTTCCTTATCAGGGCAGCGATTTTAGCGCTCAGCTGATCGGAGCGGCAGGCGTGTTTCTGCTGTTGTTGCTGATCGCAGTCGTGACGGATGGCGCAATCGGAGGAGGAGACGTCAAGCTGTACGGGGTGATCGGCCTGTTTCTTCCGCCGGATTTGCTTGTGTGGGCGATGATCTACTCGTCTGTTTCGGGGGGATTGTACGGTTTGGCGCTGCTCATAGCCGGGCGGGCGAGCTGTCAGTCAAAGCTGCCTTTTGCACCGTGGCTCGCTTTTGGGACGCTTGTCGCCTATTTTTCGGGGGAGCGGTTTGCGTAGGCGGATAAAGGGATAAACATGTTGATGTCGAAAATATGCAACTATGATGAAACGACATAGCCGAACCATACCTCATTACGCAGCAGCGCCTCTCTGGAAGTATGCAATCATCCTGACTTTTTTTCTTGCGCTGCTTTTGGGACTGCGCTGGATGTGGTACTCGCTCAATGCAGACCCAAAGCATCCTGATGTAGAGCACGGTGTCCTGGACATGCGTGGATGGGACTTTGAGCGTTCTCCTTCCATTTCGTTAAAAGGGCAGTGGGAGTTTTACCCGAATGCTTTTCTGAGCCAAAAAGATTTGAAGCAAGTGCCGGAAAGGGAGCGGCAATACGTTCAAGTACCCGGTGACTGGAGCAGCGCTTTTCCGAATGCTGCTGATTCGTACGGCTATGGAACGTATCGGCTGCGAATTTTGGTCGATCAGCAGTTGGAGCAACCGTATACGTTCTGGATTCAGGAAATCGAGGCAGCTTCCCGTATTGAGATTAACGGAGAGCATATCGGTGGACTTGGCGTGCCTGCTACAACAGCAGAGACGACCAAGCCGTGGAAGGCTTCCTACACAGCCACGTATACGGCAGGAGACGCCAAGGTCATTGAACTGCTGATCCAGAGCGCCAATTTTCAGCGGCCGCATAACGGAGGAATCATCAAAGACATTTACTTCGGCTCGCAGGCGGCGGTTGATACGGAACGGTGGTATTCGATTGGCCTGCAAATGGCGACCTTTCTGATTTTGCTGCTGCACGGGTTGTATGCGGGTATCCTGTTTGTTTTCAAGCCGCGCCAAAAGGAATTTTTATTCTTCTTACTGTTGTTGTTTTGCGTCGCGATCAAGACAGTGATTGACTACGACAACCTGATGCTGCTCTGGTTCCCGATTCCGTACGCGTGGGCGCTCAAAATCGAACTGCTGTCTTACATCTGGCAGCCTTTGCTCATGATCTTGCTGGTGAGAAGACTGTCCAATGCGGGAGGAGAGACAACCTCCAGGCTGTTCCGGGTTTACCTGTTCTTGCTCAGCCTGTACTCGCTGTTTCTTTTGCTGGCATCGTCCGAGTGGGTGTACCTTTCTTCCAAGCTGCTTTCCTTGTATTATTTAGGGCCGTTGCTGCTTTTTGCTTTTATCATTGTCCGCATGCTGATGCGCAGTCAGCAGGATGCGATGTTTTTGCTCATCGCCGCTGTCAGTGTGTATTCCAACGTGATTTGGGGCGTGTTGCAGCAGTATCAGCTGATCGACATGAAAAACGTCTATTATCCTGTTGACCTGATCGCCGCTCTCGTCAGCTTCTCGGCGTACTGGTTCAGAGGGTATTTCCGCCATGCCGAAGAGCGGGCGATGCTGACCGAGCAATTGAAGAAAGCCGACAAGCAAAAAGACCAGTTTCTCGCGCATACATCTCACGAGCTGCGAACGCCTTTGCACGGCATCATGAATATTGCGGAGACGGTCGTCATGAGCGAAAGACACGTCATGGGCAGCCGCAGCACACAAGACATGGAGCTGCTCATCACGATCAGCCGCAGAATGTCCCACCTGCTGGACGATTTGCTGGATGTTGTCCGCTTGCAGGACAAGCATATTGTGCTGGACAAAAAGCCGCTGCGCATTCAGGCGGTCACTTCCGGTGTGATCAGCATGCTTGCCTATATGGCCGAGGGCAGGCCAATCCAGTTGCAGATGGAAGTTCCCGATTCGACGCCGCCGATTCTCGCAGATGAAAAGCGTCTCGTGCAAATCTTGTTCAACCTGATTCACAACGCCTTGAAGTTTACGGAACAAGGAGCGATCACCGTTTTTGCCGAGGCAGTAGGCAATCAGGTGGAAATTCGCGTGTCTGACACGGGAATCGGAATGGATGAGGAGACGCAGGCGCGAATATTCAAGCCGTATGAGCAAGGCGGCCAAAGAGTGAACAACGGCGGAGGAATTGGCCTGGGGCTTGCCATCTGCGCACAGCTGGTAGAATTGCACGACAGCAAGCTGCATGTGCATTCCGAGCCAGGCAAAGGCTCGCATTTCAGCTTTCTACTTCCGGTGGTGGCAGAGCCGGAAAGCATGGCAAGCGTGGAGAACAACCGGGAGCGGGAGCGTTCGGGCGAAAAGGTGTACCAGGTGCCTGTATTAACCAAGTCCGCGCGCAACGAGTTTTACCCTTCCTGGTCTTCCCTGCACACGGCGGCCCGTTCATTTGCCGAACGAGGTGCCAACATTTTGGCTGTGGATGACGATCCGGTCAATCTCAAAGTGCTGGAGCGAATTTTGTCGCCGTATCAGATTACGACGTGCACGTCAGCGAGAGACGCGCTTGATCTGCTTTTCGCCAAGCAGTGGGACTTGATCATTATGGATGTCATGATGCCGCACATGTCGGGCTATGAGCTGACGCAGAAAATCCGGGAGCACTTCACACTGTCTGAACTGCCGATCTTGCTTTTGACCGCGCGAAGCCAGCCGGAAGACATATACACCGGGTATTTGGCCGGGGCCAACGATTATATTTGCAAACCTGTCGACGGCATGGAGCTGAAATACCGGGTCTGGTCGCTGACGACGCTGAAACAAACCGTCGATGAGCGCTTGCGCATGGAGGCAGCGTATTTGCAGGCGCAAATTCACCCTCATTTTTTGTTTAACACACTCAGCTCCATCTTGGCTTTGAGTGACATCGATACAGAAAAGATGCGCAATCTCGGAGACGCGTTTACTTCGTTTTTGCGGATCAGCTTCGACTTCCTGAACACAGGCGAACGGGTGCCGCTCTCCCACGAGCTGGAACTGGTCGAGTCGTACTTGTACATCGAAAAGGAACGCTTCGGCGAGCGCTTGTCCATCGAGTGGGAGGTCGACCCTGGCTGCGAAACCGTGCTCATCCCGCCGCTCACCATCCAGCCATTGGTCGAAAACGCCGTCAACCACGGCCTTTTGAGCCAGATCGAGGGCGGAACCTTGCGGATACGAATTGTGCGGCAGGAAGACGCTACCCGGTTTGAAGTGCAGGACGACGGTGTCGGAATGAACAAGGAAATCGTGGAGCGAATCCTGGACCTCGCCACGAAGGAAAAAGGCGGAATCGGCGTGTCCAATACGCACCGCAGACTGACGCAAATGTACGGCAAAGGCTTGTCCATCCAGAGCAAGCCGGGGGAAGGGACGACGGTGTCGTTTGTGATCCGCGATCAAGTCAAATAGGCATAAAAAGAAGGCATTCTGCATCGCTTTTCATCGCAAATTTCTTTCAATCAAAAGACCGTAAGTGCCCGCAGCCACTTTCATGAACAACGCCGGGACACTTCCATAGAAAAAGGCTGACAGTCCACTGAACTGCCAGCCTTTTTCGTATGAATGTTTACTTACTTACCATTCAAAATCCGCACTTGCCACTCAGCATCGTCATGTTTGACCATGCGCTTCGTCGAAGTAATGATCAGCTCTTTCGGAAGTGGTTCGCTGTCCTTCACCAGCATCGCTCCAGCAAAATGCGCCAGGCCGTTTACGAGTTCGGATTTGTCCGTGTAGAAGTCTGTGTCATGCTCTTTTCCGGTTTCATCTGTGATTGTCCAATACGCAGGAGCTGTTAAGAGCGGCGCGGTATTTTTGCCTAGCGTGATGTCATAGGCGATATGGTGCCCTTCTATTTTCGTTGTAGTGCCATCCGGGTTTACCTTGTATGCGCCATCGTCGTATCCTTTCACATCAACGGCTCGATCAGGGGCCTTCACAAATTTTTTGAAGGTGAAGCGGTCTTCGTGATCCGCGGCGAGCACAGGCTGTTGTTCGAGTTGTCCCAGGTCGATTTTGACGCGAAAATCAGTCGGTTCCTCCGTGTAGACGGAGCCTAGCTTGAAAGACAGCTTCGTTTTGGGATCGATCGGCTGGAAGTAGTGGAAGTTTCGGTAGCCCCCCTCAATCGACTGGAACGGGACGTCTGACATGGAACGAATGTCGTTTTGTGACTTGTTCACTCTCGCGGTAAACATCTGGGGATCGCGAGCGGCAATAACAGTGCCGCGATCATCCACAAGCTCGTAGCTGTAGCTGGCCGATTTGTCGGTGTTTGCGCTCCGGTCAATGACCAGCTCGACCCCTGTTGGGGCAAACGTCATCTCTTGCAACGTAAAAGTAATTCCTTGCGGCGTCGTGTAGCTTTTGTGAATCGCCTGTGAGCGCGTCGCTGCTTTTGCTTTTTGCATATTCACAGGAATGGACAGCTTCCAGTTTCCTTTTGTCTCGTCCATTTGCTGGATGGAGAACTCGACAACAAGTTCGTCAGGAATCTTGCTTGCATCCGGGAAATACGTTTTCAGCTCGCGTTCCAGGAAAAGTTGTCCAGCCATGTTTCGCTGGCTTTTCCACTCGTCGTTCGGGTTTTCCCAGCGTCCTGCCTCAGCGAGATCAGCAGGCTGCAAAATGTTTCCTTGTTTGTCTTTCAACGTCACGACGGGTTTTTTTGCTCCTTGCTGATACATATCCTGCCAGAATACTTCCAGCGGTTTTCCCGCTTGATCGGTGATGGAGGCTGCCAGTTGAATGCGAAGCGGGTCTGCGATTACCTCTTGAACGGCAAAAGTGATTCCTTGATCAGTCACTTTTGCCTGCGGGAATTGCGTGAATCCGTTTTGGACTGCCTGGCGTATTCCGTCGTCGCCAAATTGACCCAGGATGGTTTTGGAGACAGCAAGCGCGGGAGCTTGATTGTTTAGCGGCTTGCTTGCAAAGGCAGCATTGACATAGCTGGAAAAAGTAGGAGAAACGAGCATTCCTCCTGAAACGACAAGCGCTAATGCCGCAGCGGCAATGGATACATTTTTCATGACGGTCATACTCCTTTTTTTCTGGCGAGCGGGTGTAGCTGCACGGGCATCGGCAGTGCGGCTTAAAATGCTCACAGGATGCGGCGAAAGTGACTGGATAACTTTTTGCTCCAGGTCCGCACTGATTGTTTCAGCCCATGGTTCATTCGCTTGGGCGAGACAGTCGATGTACGCTTCAAGCTGTTGCTGGCAGCGGGGGCAATGATCGAGATGCTGCTCCCACTTTTGTCTGTCGGTTTGCGCTAAACGGTCGTCCAGATAAGCTTCCAGTTCTTGCGGCGAAAGGCAATTCACAGCGGGGCACCCCCTTTTTTCTCCTGCTTTTCAAGCTGTTCCCGCAGCTTTTTGCGGGCGTAGGACAAGCGCATTCGTACGGCATCTGGCGATAACGACAGCTTGCTGCCAATTTCCTTGTAGCTGAGGTGCTGGAGATAGTGCAAATCAAGGATCGTCCTGTATGACTGATCCAGTCTCTTCAGTTGCTGCCATAAAGTGTGGCGTTCTTCTTTTGCCAAATACTCTTCCAGCGGGACAGGGCATTCGTCCTGTAGCTCCATGTTCATTTCCGTTACGGCAGGCGTGCGCTTTCGTTTGCGCAACTCGTCAATTCCCCGGTTGATGGCAATCCGGTACAACCAGGCCGGGAACGAGTGGCCCGGGCGATAGTCGGGCAAGCTGTAGTACGCCTTGATAAATACTTCCTGGACAATATCTTCAACCTCAAGGGAAGGGCTCAAGTTTCGCCGGAGTATCGATGCGATTTTTCCTTTGTATTTGTTGACGATCAGAGCATAAGCTTCTTTATTGCCTGCAAGAACCTCCGCAATGACCTCCCGATCGTCCTGCATGATGCAATCCTCCTTGCAAAAAAGGTGCTGCGCAGCACTCGGCAAAACGTTCATGACCGTTTTGCTTGCTTACATTACTATAGACGATCAGCAGCAGTGCCCCCTCTCAAACTTTTTTTGAAAAAGAAAAAAGAGGATGCCTTTTCCGTGAAAAAGACATCCCCGATTTGCAGGCATGATGCGTTATTTATTTTCCTGGCCGCTCGACCGGAGTTTTGTTGATGATGTAATAGCTGACGATCAAAATCAGAATCACGCCGGAGTAAATCAGTGTGTTGAGCGGATTGTGGTGATCGACGATGATCAGGCGAACCATCGCCGTGATGCCGATGTACAAAAAGTAGCGCAGGGGAAAATGATAGTTTTCGCGAAAATACTTCACGATCATGGCGATAAATTCGAAGTAGAGAAAAAAGGCGATGATGGCTTCCAGAAATTCGTTCAAGGTCGAATCGGCAGAAAGCATCATTTTGCCAAAGTGGATCAATTCCTTGACGAGCAGGACGCAGAGGATGACGGCCAAAACAATCAGAGAGATGTTCAAAATCAACTGAAGCAAAGACGGAATCGAGAATTGCCTGAGCACCGATTTGACATAGTTCATGACAGCAGCCTCCTGTTGCAAAAGGTTCGTCCGAGCCAGGTTTTTTAAATGTGTTATACTAATATTAGCTAATTTCGGAATTTAATCAATCTATTTAACGAAAGTGACATACTATTTACAAAAAGTTTGAATACCCGGCTGTTCTCTTCATTTTGCTGGAGCATCCAGGTGTGGAGCGGTATGATGGATGATAAGCACTATGTGAGAAGGAGCGATCTGTCTTGAAGCACAATCATTCCATAGCCGTTATCTCTGACATACATAGCAACGTTTATGCGCTCGAAGCTGTACTCCAGGACATCGATTCACGGGGGATTCAAGCTATCGTCAATCTGGGGGACACGCTGTTCGGCCCGATTGCTCCGGTCGAAACGGCACAGCTTTTGATGAACCGCCCTTCAATCGTTTCCATCATGGGCAATTGCGATCGGTATTTGTTGCAGGATCATTGCGAGTCTCCCACCTATGAGTATGTGAAGCCGCTGCTTGGTCAGGAGGTGCTGGATTGGCTGCGGACATTTCAAAAGTCATATGTGTACGAGGATGCACTGTTTTGCCACGGAACGCCTTTTGCCGACGATGCCTACTTGATGGAAAGGGTGGCGCCGTACGGGACTGACGACAAAAGCGTGACTGAGTTGATGATTGAGCTTGCTGCTGTGCCGCAAAAGATCATCGTTTGCGGGCATACGCATGTGCAGCGGTCCATGTGGCTGCCGGATGGAAAGTGGATCGTCAATCCGGGAAGCGTGGGGCTGCCAGCTTATTTTGAGGAGACGCCCTATCCCCACTCGATGGAATCGATGACGCCGCATGCCAAATACGCCATTTTGCAGCAGCAGGATGAGGGGTGGAAGTTGGAGCAGGTGTTGCTTCCGTACGACTGTGAACAGGCGGCCCAAAAAGCGGAAGCGGCGGGCCGGATGGATTACGCTCATGCCATTCGGACCGGGCGAGCCGAGTTGTAAGGGAGCAAGCGGTGCGACGAGAGGCTGGCGCTTGTGGTTGAGGAGCGCGATGCAACGCAAAAAGACGCCAGCACGATACTGGCGTCTTTTTGGCGTCTCCGTTTCCGAAAAACGCGGCGAATGATGCATGTTTATGATCAATGATCAAGCTTTTCCAGGCTGAACGCCGTCCCACTCGCTGCTGTTGTCAGCTGCGCGTTTTTCCGGTTGCTTCTGGCTTTGGCCGCGCAGCGGGATTTCTTTCAGGAACAGAGCGATCACGACAGCGAAGCCAGCCACGATTGCTCCTGTCAAAAAGGTCGTGGTAATGCCGTAGCTCATGGCATCGCGGATCATATCCAGCACGTGAACAAAGGCGGCTTGCGATTCCGGCGATAAGCTGTGCAGAGCTGCTTCGATCTTCGGCTGATCGAGCAGATTTTGCGGATTGCTAAACAGCGCCAGCTTCTCGGCCAAGGCCGGATCGTTCGGCATCGCGCCTGCCTGCCCCATTCCAGCGGAGAGCTGGGTCATTTTCGTGGTCATGCTGGCGCTCATGACGCTGCCCATGACTGCAATCCCGATCGTACCGCCGAGGTTGCGGAACAGCTGGGAAGTGGCGGTCGCGACCCCAAGCTCTTTCGGAGCGACGGCATTTTGCACCGTCAGGGAGAATACTGGCATGGCGATCCCCATGCCCAGTCCGAGAATGATCATGTACAGGACGAGCAAATAAATCGGGGTGCTTGGCACCATGAAGTACATCAGCACCATCCCGGCTGTCATGACGAGCAGTCCGCTGATCGCCATTTTTTTGTACTTGCCTGTCTTCGTCATCAATTGACCGGCGAGTGCCGAGGTCACGAGCATGGCAATCGACATCGGCATGGCGACGTAGCCGGCCATGGTTGGCGAGATGCCTTTTACCCCCTGGACGAAGAACGGCACGTAAATGATCGCACCCATCATCCCGGCGTTCAGGAAGAAGCCGACCAGGTTGGAGACGGTAAACACGCTGTTTTTAAACAAGCCAAGCGGCAGGACGGGCGTTTTTACTTTTGTCTCTGTCCACAGGAAGATGCCCAAAGAGACGACGGTGACAGCGAGCAGACTGATGATTTGCCAGGAGCCCCAGGCGTATTTGTTCGGGCCGTCTCCTGCCCAGGAAAAAGCAAGCAGCATCGGCACGATGGTCGTCGTCAAAAACAGGGAGCCGAAGTAGTCCACCGATTCACCCTGACGTTTTTCCACGCGCGGGAAGTGAAGCAGGATCAAAGTAAAAGCGATCACGCCAATCGGCAAGAAAATCCAGAACACCCAATGCCAGTCCAGATGATCGACGATATACCCGCCCAAGAGCGGGCCAGCCACACTGGAGACGCCGAACACAGCGCTCATGACCCCTGTCCATTTGGCTCTTTCCCGTGGTTCGTACAAATCGCCCATGGCGGTAAAAGCGGTCGACATAATAATCCCGGCACCAGCGCCTTGAATCGCCCGATAGGTGATCAATTGAAAAATCGTTCCCGAGAAGCCAGACAGCAAGGCCCCGATGCTAAACAGTCCAATCCCGGCCAATAAAAACGGCTTTCGTCCATAAATGTCCGACAGCTTTCCGACCAGTACGGAGGCGACTGTTGACGTCAGCAAGTAAATCGTGATCGCCCACGAGTAGTAATCCATCCCGCCCAGCTTGGCGATGATGCGCGGCATGGCGACACCGATAATCGTTTGGTTGATAGCTGAAAAAAACATGGCGGTAATGATCGCAATCATGATCGTAATTTTCTTCTTGTCCGTTAACTCACTCATGCTTGATTCTCCTCTCTTGCGCTTTCGATGTTATGCAAAACTTGGCGGTAGATACGGTTCAGCTGTGCCAGATCTTCGTCTGACAATCCGGCAAACAAATCTGCCACTGTCCGCTTCAGCTCGATTTTGTACTGCTGCAAAACCTCGCTGCCTCGCTCGGTTATTTCCAGATAGACCACCCGACGGTCGTGACTGACGCGACTTCGGCTGGCATAGCCACAGGCGATCAATTTATCGGAAAGACTGGTGACGGCTCCGGGAGTAATGCGCAGCTGCTCTGCCAGAATGGAAGCTTTTTGCGGGCCGTTTTTGTCGAGCATGCGCAAAATCATGGCTTGGGAAGCGGATACGAGCGGGTCCAGGCGCTTGTGCCAATTGGCGGATACACTTCGCTGCACCTGGATGTAGAGCTGTTCGAAATCGGTAAGGGAAGACTGACTGGACATGTTTATCGCTCCTGCTTTCCATGGTTAATAGTATCGTTAGTTAATAATTAATCACATGAAACATTAATTAGTGTAAATGTTCCTTCGTGCGATGTCAAAGCAACCTTTTTCCAATTGGCGAGCGATTTCGATGAAAGTCGAGCAATTTCGGCAAAAATCGGGGAAAAATACGAGTTTTCACAAGGGATTTCATGGAATTTTCTGAGTTGCGATGCTACAATCAGGTTTGTCGTGTTTTTTACCAAAGATAAAGAGATAGGTGGGGATTGTGTTGTTTGCAAAAAAATGGACCAGCGCATTGCTGGCAACGGCATTGATGTTGCCACTGCCTGCTTTTGCTGCCCAAGGGACAAGCCAGGGAGCCGGACAAGCGGGTGCTCCTGTGCAAAAAGCGGCGGTACAGCCAGCGGATGTCGTCCTGTCGGGCGGTGCCGTATATACGGTAGACAGAAACAGAAACTGGGCAGAGGCTGTCGCCATTCGTGGAAACGAGATCGTCTATGTCGGCACGAACGAAGGCGCCAAGGCGTACATCGGAAAAACGACGAAAGTGACCGATTTGAAAGGGCAAATGGTGCTGCCAGGCTTCATCGATAGCCATACCCATGCGAGCAAGACAACAGGACTGATCTATTCCATCGACCTGTTTGACGCAGGCACGATGGAGGAATACACCCAAGTGATTTCCGAGTTTGCCAAAGCGCATCCGAAAGAAGTCGCTTTCCAGGGCCGTGGCTGGAGCAATCCGGTAGCACCTGGCATCGGGCCGCGCAAAGAAGTGCTGGATGCGATCGTCCCTGCGATTCCGATTGCCTTGACTTCCGATGACGGACACTCGTTGTGGGTCAATACGGCTGCGCTGAAGCTTGCTGGCATTACAAAAGAAACGAAAAATCCGGAAGGCGGCATCATCGAGCGCGACCCGAAAACGGGCGAGCCATCCGGGACACTGCGCGAAAAAGCAATGGATTTGGTCCTGTCCAAAATCGGCGGCTACACCGTGCAGCAGTACAAAGCAGGGATCGAGGAATATCAGCACAAAGCGGTTGAACGCGGAGTTACAACGGTTCGCGACCCGGACATGCTGCGCTATCCAAACGTGCTGGAAGCATACGAGGAACTGTCCCGCGAAAACAAGCTGACCATCCGTTTCCGCAATGCGATCACGGCTAACCCGGACAAAGGGCCGGAGCAGATTGCCGAGTTTGTCAAAATCCGTGAACGCAATCAAAACTCGTTGTTCCAGGTGAACGCGGTCAAAATCTTTATGGACGGCGTTGTCGAAGGTGCTACGGCCTATCTGGAAAAGCCGTATGAGCATAAACATACAAACGGCGAACTGATCTGGAAGCCGGACGTCTACAACAAAACGGCAGCGGCTGTCGACAAGGCAGGCTTCCAATTGCATGTGCACTCGATTGGTGATGCTTCCACACGGGTCGCGCTCGATGGCATGGAATATGCCGAAAAACAAAACGGCAAGCACGATGCTCGCCACTCTCTCGTTCATTTGCAGCTCGTCAACAGCGATGATATCGCCCGCTTTAAAAAGCTCGGTGCTGTCGGCATCGTTCAACCGTTCTGGTTCATGCAAGAGGAAGGCTACTACGATGAGATCGAAGTGCCATACCTCGGTCATGAGCGCGCAGAGCAAGAATACCCGATGAAAAGCTTCCTGAATCAAGGCGTGCATATCGCTTCTTCTTCCGACTATATCGTGACGCCGGAGTTCAACCCGCTTCACGGCATCCAGCAAGGCATCACCCGGATCGAAGACGGCGTGACAGACCCGGCGAAAATCGCCAACCCGAATGAACGCGCCACTTTGCCTGACATGATCGCCAGCTTTACGATTGACGGGGCTTACGCCAACCACGTAGACGACATTACAGGCTCGCTCGAAGTGGGCAAAAAAGCCGACCTCATCGTTCTGGACAAAAACTTGTTCGAAATTCCGGCCACTGAAATCAAGAATGCGAAGGTCATTTTGACGTTAGTAGAAGGAAAAGAAGTGTACAGCCAAAAGGCAGGGAAATAATAAGGAAAAGAAATGGCCGTCCATGAAGCGACGGTCATTTTTCTTTTAGTCAGTTGACGCCCGATGCAAGTAGCATGTCCGTCCCGACTCTCGCGGCCAAAAGGATTCTTGCTGGCGGTCAGGGAACATAAAAGAGGAGATTTTTCCATTTGACTAGATGCGGGAGGTGTTTGATGTGGCTGCACGCGAAGGAATACAAACAATCAAACTGGAGATGGATGCAGGAGGAAGCCCATTCGTCGTCCACACGGCTGTGTTGTGGGATGAGCAAGAAGTGGTGCTCATAGATACAGGGCTTGCAGGTCAGCTGCCGCTCATTCGGGACACGCTCGCCAAGGCAGATATCCCTCTGGAAAAGCTGACGAAGATCATCATTACCCACCAGGATCGCGACCATATCGGCAGTCTGTCCGAGCTTGTCTCATACGGCGAGGGAAGAATCCAGGTGCTTGCCCATGAAGTGGCGATTCCTTATCTGGCAGGGGAAACTGCTCTGTTGAAAAGCGGTGCTTTTGCTACTCCGGTAAAAGTGGATCAAGCTCTTCATGATGGAGATATTCTTCCGTATGCAGGCGGGATTCAAGTGATTTACACACCTGGCCACTCCCCGGACCACATTTCTTTGTACCACATCCCGAGCAAAACGCTGATTTCAGGCGATGCTTTGACAGCAGAGGATGGCGTCCTCCTGTCATTCAATCCGGATTTTACCCCGGACCGGGCAGCCGCGGTGCAATCAATCGCGAAGCTTGCCAAGCTGGATATCGGGAGCGTAATTGCCTATCATGGCGGCGTCTGTACGAAAGATATAAAAGGAAGGCTTGCCGAGCTGGCCGAAACGACTTCGGCATGAATGGAACTGGCAGGCCCCGTCCCTGCTTGTGACGGCTGGTTTTTGAAGGAGTTGTTTGTCGGTTCTGATTCTGATTCTATTGGAAAGCTGCTGAGCAAAGCTTAACAAACAACGCATGGGGCGAACCTGTGCGTTGTTGTTTTGTGTTGGGCGTACGCAACGATTGACAGTCAAAGTTACACTTGCTATGATTTTTGGTGATAATGAGAATCAATACCAGAATATCGAGCTTATTCTTACATAATGGAGGTTTCATCGTGAGAAAAAACAACATGGTCATTGCCGTCCTCTCCATGGTTTTCATGCTCTCGCTGCTGCTGACAGCATGCGGAGGAACTGGCAGCTCGAACAACAGCGGGGCTGCCAATCAACCCGCAGGAGAGCAAGCTGCGGACAAAGCGGCAGAGAAAAAAACGCGCAGCTTTGGTACATCCAAAGGAGCTATCCAGATTCCTGAAAAGCCGCAACGAATCGTAACGGACTACTATGCAGGCGAACTGCTGGCAGTAGGCGGAAACGTCATCGGAGCGGAAACGATGGCGTTCAAGAACCCGTTCATCATCGAGCAGTTGAAAAGTGCCCAGGATGTAGGCGAGCGGGTCAACCCGGAAAAAGCTTTGGAACTGCAACCTGACCTGATCGTCGTCATGTATGACGACAACTACGAAGCCCTGTCCAAAATCGCGCCGACCGTTTTTCTCCCTTACGGCACGACGACGAACATTTACGACACAGTGAAGCTGTTTGGCGACCTCGTGGGTGAAAAGGAAAAGGCAGAGGCGTTCATTGCCGACTTTGACAAAAAGGCTGCCGAAGGCCGTGAGAAGATCAAGGGCATCGTGGATGAGAACGCCACTGTCGGTCTGTACGAGCTGACCAACAAAGGCGACTTGTGGGTATTTGGCGACAACGCCGGACGTGGCGGACAAGCGGTCTATAACGCATTGAAGCTGAAAATGCCGCACCCGGACACCACTAAAAACCAGACTCTCCAGTTGTCCATGGAGACACTGCCAGAGTACGCGGCTGATTACATGTTCCTGACTTTCTACGACCCGGAGAAAAATAGCGAGGCGCTGAAAAACTTGCAAAACTCGGCTGTCTGGAAAGCCGTTCCGGCAGCGAAAAACAACCGGATTTTCTACAACGATTTCGATACTTTCTATCGCTACGACCCAATCGCGATCAAGGCGCAAATCGACCTGTTCGTCGACATGATCGTGAAAAGGGAGCAGGAGAACAAAAGCAAGAAATAAGAGACAAGTGAATCAAGAAGCCAAAAAGTCATCTGTAGCTATAGGTGCTTTTGGCTTTTTGTTTTTCACTCTGCCGGAGAGTGTAAAAGATTTTACCTTCTTACAACCCAATAAAAGTACAAGTTGCCGGAAGTGTCCCAGTTATCAACCTCAGTCGGCTCCGCCCGACCAGAATGACCATCAATTGTTGCCTCGAAGTCATGACCTATTTTGTGTCCCTTTGCATTCTGGCTAATCGTGTACGATTGTGAAGAGACCCAAACGTCAGATTCTCGTAGAACATCATCAAAGTATTCATTATCTTCTACCTTAAATTCGTGCCAATCACCGGAAAGGCTTCCATTTGAATCGAAAATTTCTATGTCTCCAGATGTATCCCAGGATACACTCGCTCCAGGCGGCCATGTAAGATCAAAATCTACACTACCGGAAATACTGGAATCATCGGGCAGCCATCCTTTTGTAATGATATTACTTGATTTGTCTGCGTCAAGTCTGTCCACAAATTCCCTTGATTCAAAAACTTCAATCTCACTAAGCGGTTGGTCAGCACGAAAATAGACATAGCTTTTTGTATCCGGGTTATCAGGAGTTTCATCTTTATAAACTTCCCACACATGATATGACTTTGCTAGTCTCTGTTGGGTTGAATTAATATCAATAAAGTTATTAATTTCAGTTTCCCAAGTGTATATATTTGAAAATGAATCTGGCAGACTCACATCTATTCCAGCAGCCTTGGCTATATTTGGACTTAGAAAACCGAACTGAGATTTAGTGCTCTTGTTGATTTTGATATTGTATCTCTTCGTAATATCTACGAGATCTTCCAAATGATAATCTTGATTTCCTCTATTAAGCGAGATAACTGCTGACAGTTTGACTTGGTTATTTTCAAATTTATAGCCAAACATATCAAGTGAGTATGTTGAGTTTTTAGGGTACTCAGGGGTAAAACCAAAATCCGGTTCAAAATGATTGGTGATGTCCTCCGCATCTAGTTTTTCGCCAAAAACATAAAAAGGTTTGCTTTCTTTTTTAGCCTGTATATACAGGTTTTTTACCTTCGTGTCCGCTATATTCGATTCAGATATCCAAAGTGCATCGATATCATCTGGAATTTCTTGAATATCCTCTTCTAATATTTGTATGGATTCCTCTTCTGTAACAAGCCCCTTCTGTTCATTGATAGCTTCTTCGATTGTTCTGCCTACAGCACTTTTTTCTTTATAGCCGATTACACCAATTTTAAAAGGGCCTTGCCTTATCTTCGAGGTAGTAATATCTACTTCTTGAGCTTCGATACCAAAGCTCCCTGCAACTAAAGTCAGGAGTAGAACAATGCATGTCGAAAATTTTAGTATGTTCCTTCTTTTCATCGAGTCTCCCCTCCCCTTTTGTAAAAAAATAACATTCGATCGTTGTGTATGTCAATTATTGGTAAATGTTTTTCTAACATCTATATGGCATTCACTTTCATTGTTTCACAAAATGGTCATGACAGCTTTGCTGACCGCAAGCAGTCACATCCCATTTCATGAAAAACGGCGAGACGTCTTTCACAGAAAAAGGCATTCAGATTATACCGTGTGCCTTGGCGATTTCCCCCCACCTTACAAAAACGAAAGCAAACTGTAAGGTAGTTCAATAGCTCTCAAACTGGAAACTGGTTACAGTTAATAGGGAAGAGCAACACGGAAGACCGCTTGGCGCGGAAAAACGAATGGAGGAACAACGCGTGAGTGCAGCTGTATTGGAAGTCAAAGACGTTGAAAAAGTATACGGATCAAAAGGCGAGAGTCAATCGCATGCGCTAAAAGGAGTATCGCTGACGATAGAAAAGGGAGAATTTGTAGGAATCATGGGGCCGTCCGGATCGGGAAAAACGACGCTCCTGAACGTGATCTCCACGCTTGATCGGCCATCGTCAGGTTTTATCCAGATCGCCGGAACCAACATTACACAAATGAAACAAAACCAGCTTGCCGATTTTCGCTCGCAGAAGCTCGGGTTCATTTTTCAGGATTTCAACCTGCTGGAAAATTTGAGTGTATACGAAAATATTGCATTGCCGCTATCGCTGCAAGGAGTGGCATCTAAAGAAATCCGCGCAAAAGTAGACAAAGTGGCTCAAACGCTGGGTATCAGCGAAATTTTGCAAAAGTACCCGGTGCAAATCTCTGGAGGCCAAAAACAGCGTGCTGCCGCTGCCCGCGCGCTCGTGCATGAGCCTGCGATTTTGCTTGCCGACGAGCCGACAGGTGCCCTTGACTCCAAAAACGCCAAAAGCCTGCTGGAGACGATGACCGATCTGAATGAAAAACACCAAGTATCGATCATGATGGTCACACACGATGCTTTCAGTGCCAGTTACTGCAAACGCATCCTCTTCATCCAGGATGGCAGCTTGTACACCGAGATTCATCGCACAGGGGACCGTCAGCAATTTTTTAAACAAATTTTGGATGTACTGGCCGAGCTGGGTGCATCTCATGATGTGCGCTAGGAGGGAACATCCATGTTGTTGAAGTTATCGTTATCCAGTATGCGGAAAATGATGAAAGACTACCTGGTGCTCCTGGTAGGTCTGGTCGTTTCCATCTCGATTTTTTACATGTTTCAGACGCTAGCCATGAACTCCGATTATGTGAAAGCGAACTCGATGATCCGCTCTATCGGCATCGTTTTCAATGTAGGGGCCTTTCTGTTGGCGTTCATTACGATCTTCTACATCTTTTACGCGAACTCGTTTTTGCTTGCGCTAAGGCGTAAAGAACTGGGGATGTACATGGTGCTCGGGGCGAAAAAAGCCAAGATCAGCCAGATGTTGTTTGGAGAAACATTGCTGATGGGCATAGTCTCCCTGGTGATCGGCAGCCTCGTCGGCATCGCGCTGTCCAGCGGAATCGGGCAATTGCTGATGAGCTTGCTCGATATTTCCACAGAAGGGTACTTTCCATTTTACGTACCGTCTTTGCTGATGACATGGGGCTTTTTCCTCGTGCTGTTTCTGCTCACCTCGACGATCAACGCCATTCGGCTGGCGCGGGCGACCGAGCTGGACTTGATTCGCGCCGATCAGCAAAACGACCAGGTCAAGGCAAAAGGCATCGGGACGATTGTAGTTGCGATCCTCGGCATTTTGCTGGTCACTTTCGGCTACTATTTGCTGACGCATCTCAGAGATTATGTCGCTCCAGGCTTCATTGTCGGGGCGGTCGTGACGACGATTGGAACTTATCTCGTCTTCATCTCGTTGCTTCCGGTATTCGTGCAAATTTTGAAAAACAACAAAAAGCTGAACGACCGTCAGTTGAATGCTTTCACGTTTGCCCAACTGCGTTTTCGCGTGAACAATTTGACGAAAATTTTGGGTACGGTCGCCATGCTGATCGCACTCGGGGTCGGAGCGATGGCGGGCGGTATGGCTTTCCAGCAAAACGTAGAGCTGGTTGCCAGCATCGGACGCGGCTACGACGTTACACTGCAAGACCCGGGCCATGAAGATTTTCAGGCGCTTGCTACCATGCAAGTCCTGGAGCAAAACGAGTACCGCTACAAAAAAGACGGAAAAACCATCTATTACCTCAAGGATGATTTGCTGGAGCACCCTCCGCTGATTTCTGCCAACACGATGGAGAGCTACTCGCCGGAAAATAGCTTGAAACGGGCAAGTCAGCCTTTGACGGAAAAAGCATATATCATGTACCGCGATGAGGACGACAAGCAACAGCCTAAAGAGCTTCCAGAAGAGTGGAGCCAGGCAATCTCGCGAGAATTTATGAGCAGCTATAAAATGGAAAGGTCGCACGATGTGCAAGTTGTAGACCCTTCGATTTATAACCAAGTCAAGGGCAGCGAGCACAAAGTTGTTTTGGTGAAGCTGGACGAATTTGTCAAGTACAAAGAGCAACTGAAGGCCATGGATGCCCGGCAAAAGGAACTGCTCAAGCCTGAGTATATGGACAAGGATGCAGACAAGGACGAGGAATTTTCGCTTGAGACTAAATACAGCGTCTATGAGCAAGCGTATGCATTCACAAGCGGAACGCTGTTCATGGGCTTCTTCCTCGGCGTAGCCTTCTTGTCGATGATGGCAAGCTGCCTGATGTTCAAGATTTTGTCCGGGGCGACTCGTGACAAAGACCGCTACAGCATGCTGCGGAAGATCGGCGTTCGCAAGGAAATGCTCGTCGGCTCCATTTACAAAGAGCTGTTCATCGTGTTCATCTTCCCGGCTGTCATCGGTTTGCTGCATGTGCTGATCGGGATGGAGATGTTTTCGATCATTTTGCTTGAGCCGTATAAAAACATCTGGATTCCGACATCTATCTTCGTTGTGATCTACGCGTTGTACTATTTGATTACGGTTCGCCTTTACCGGGGAATTGTGTTGCCGAAAGAAGCGTAAAATCCGGAAAAATCCTCCCTCCTTGTTTGGAGACAGTAACAATGGACGTTACTTTTATTGCCTAGATACTTTCGTGATACACCAAAGAAGGTACTGCTCCCCATCTCATTTTGGGTGTCAGTACCTTCTTTGGTTAAATGACTTTTTTAGTGGTCTCAAGTTTAACGAAGCGCTTTATCATAGTCTACCTCTCCCTGACAAGGTAGGATTATTAAAACGCGTATGTAAACAACGTACCTGAGACATTTCCCACAACCCTCAATCGATAAGTATGACCTTGCCCAGCGTCATAATAGGTTTTAGTTGAAGTACCTGATTTGAACGTATTTGTTTCAACTTCGGCCCAACCATCTGCCCACGCCTGTTCTTCTTCAAGAACAATGTCATAGCTAGAGCCTAGACCTCTGGTTTTTGCGGTAGATGCGATCTTAAGTCCATACTTACCTGTGGGAATACTGAAACTTTTTTTAATTTGATAGTGCGTGGTCACATCGAAATCAGCACTAAATAATAGTTTTTCCTCCATCAGTGGGGTAATCGTTGACTCATGGACTTTAGCATTTCCTGACTCGGGTGTTTTGATAACATCCCCAGGCTTGGCTAAAGCCATAGGAGTTGCAAGTGTAAGTATAGCTAAAGATGTTAAAAGTAAAGTTTTTAGTTTATGACTAAACTGCATAATATCAAAATCCTCCTAATTTTATGAAATTATGCTACAATCTATTTATAACACATTTAAGGATAAAAATGGAAGGTGGTTTTTGTGTTGAAACAAAAAATTCTTAAATATGTAACACTCATTGTTGCAATCATTTTCGCAGCATTTATTTATTTTCAATACTTTGGATGGCATGCTACAGCAGAAGGAACACTTGATAAGTACCTGGAAATGGTTCGAACAGGACAAGCAGAAAGTGCGTATGATTTAATTGATCAAAGCAATCCTGGACAATATCCTGACAGGGAGAAGTTTATCGATTCAGTAAAAAGCGGGGGCTTAATTGACTATCACATAAAGGAAGTAAATTATAAAAATAAGGATCTAGCAGAAATTCAATTCGTTATGAACTATAAAAATGTTGAGCAAAAGAAAACCATGAAAGTCAAAAAAATTAATGGCGAATGGAAGGTACTTATTAGAAAAGTTGTCGAAGAATAAAAGGTCTTACAAAGTAATCAGGATCAACTTACCTTCATGCAGGCATTAAAAAAGTGTCTTCAATTCTAAGAAAAAGGGCATTTGTCTCTTGACTGAGCAGGTGTCTTTTTTTCATGTAGTAAATGACTCAGGCTATTGATTTATTTGCATATTCTAATATTGACAAGGAAAATGATAATCATTATCATGCATAGTGGAAGACATGACCATCACCAGTAATCATCTTTAGAATGCTTGCAAAGAAAAAGGGGGAGTCATTACATGCGTTTCATGAAATTGCCGATCCTGCTCGTCTTTTTGTCGGCTATGCTTTTGCTGGCAGCGTGCGGGAACGGAGGAGCCGCTAACCAAAATACGCAATCCGGTTCCGGACAGGCACAGCCAAACGCGGCAACGCCGCAGCCGGAAGCAGACAAATCTGCCGAGCAAGTACGTACGGTAAAGCACTTGATGGGAGAAACAGCAATCAAAGGTGTTCCTAAACGCGTTGTCGCACTGGAATGGAGCAGCGCTGAGCACGTGCTGGCTCTCGGCGTACAACCTGTAGGGATTGCAGACATTCCGAATATGAAAAAATGGGTGAAACTCCCTGTAGAAATTGCCCCAGAGGTAGTCGATGTCGGCAGCCGCGTCGCACCAAATCTGGAATCGATCATGCTGGCGAAGCCTGACCTGATCATCGGGATGAAACGAAATGTGGAAGCCAACTACGACGAATTGAGCAAAATCGCTCCGACGATCGCGTTTGATTCCAATCCGGCTGAAGGCCAGGGCGATCAGTATACCCGCATGATCGACACTTTCAAAGAAATCGCGGATATTTTGGGCAAAAACGCCGAAGCAGAAAAAGTATTGCAAGACCTCGACAAGACGTATGCCGAAGCAAAAGAGCGCATCGTCAAAGCAGGCATGGACAAAACGCCAATCGTACTGGCGATGGGCTACAGCAACCAGAATGCCGTAGAATTTCGTCTATCCACAGACAACTCCACAGCGATTCAAATCTTGAACCGCGTCGGTCTGACCAACGCTTACAAGGCTAAGAAATTCGAAATGAACGGAATGACCACGACGGATGTCGAGGCTCTGCCTGCGCTCCAGGATGCGAACTTCCTGCACATCATTCAAGATGATGATAACGTCATCGAGAACCAGCTGAAAAACAATCCCGTCTGGAACGGTCTCAAATTTGTAAAAGAAAACCGCATTTACGCATTGGGCGGAGACATGTGGCCATACGGCGGTCCGTTGTCCGCACAGATCATGGCGAAAAAAGCTGCTGATTTGCTGGCGAAATGAGTCTCGCCAAGCGTGAAAGCTATGCCCAAAGCGGCGTCCATCAAGCCCCTTCTTCTTCAAGAGGAGGCTTGAGGCCGTTATGGATGCTGCTTGGCGGCCTCGTTCTGTTGGTGCTGCTCACGTTTGTCAGCCTGACGCAAGGCTTGGCGGATATTTCGGTGCGCACCGTCATTGAGGCGATCACTGCTCCCAAGGATATTGCGGACCATCAGATGATTCAGGGCGTACGACTGCCCAGAACGGTGATGGGGCTTTTGTCAGGCGCAGCTTTGGCGGTCGCCGGAGCGATGATGCAAACCGTGACGCGAAACTCGCTTGCTTCGGAAACGACTTTGGGCGTCAATGCGGGTGCCTACATGTTTGTCGTTTGCGGACTGGTTTTCTGGCCCGCGATTTTGCACCAGTATCCGTTGCCTTTTGCCATGGCAGGGGGAATACTGGCTGCCGCCGCTGTGTACTACATGGCGGGCGGGCGAAAAGGAACACCGATACGCGTGGCGTTATCCGGGATGATCGTGACTCTCGTGTTTTCATCGTTGACCAGCGCCATCATTTTATTTAATGAAGAAACGACACAAGGCATCTTCATCTGGGGATCAGGCTCTTTGAAGCAAAACGACTGGTCAGGGGTACAGTTCAGCTGGCCGCTGATTATGCTTGGAATTATGTTAAGCTGTCTGATGGCAAGACAACTCGACGTCCTCAGCTTCAACGAAGAAACGGCTCAATCGCTTGGGCAAAAAGTAGGCAAAACGCGTCTTTT
Organism: Brevibacillus sp. 1238; assembly: GCF_029892995.1. Taxonomy (NCBI): domain Bacteria; kingdom Bacillati; phylum Bacillota; class Bacilli; order Caryophanales; family Paenibacillaceae; genus Brevibacillus; species Brevibacillus sp. 1238. The sequence continues at coordinate 58,520 of NZ_JARXWC010000014.1, forward strand.
CGCCATGCTCATCGCGATCTTGATTACGTGTGTCAGCGTCAGCGTGGTCGGGCCGATCGGCTTTATCGGCCTGGTAGCTCCGCATTTGGTGCGGCTGAGCGGACTGACACGGCACATTTGGCTGTTGCCGATCAGCGCGATTTGGGGGGCAGCGCTTCTCGTTGCTTCCGATACGATCTCGCGTACTTTTATCAACGCCTATGGGGAATTGCCAGCTGGCGCTGTGACGGCAGCGATTGGCGGGCCGTGGCTGATTTGGCTGGCTATGCGAGTATCTCGCAAGCTGAGCGGCAGCACTGGCTCCGGGGCGCAGACATCCATGAGCGTAGGTGGCTGGCAGCGCTCTGTTCCATATCCGCTAATTGTAATTTTGCTCTGTGTGCTGCTTGCTATCGTCTGGATGTCCGGTTTGGCGATCGGCAATCTGTATTTGCCGTGGTCCGAGATTATCGCCGTGTTCATGGGGCAAGGCAACGAGATGTACAGCCAGCTGTTGTTTGAGTTGAGAATGCCGCGGTTATTGACAGCGATGCTTGCGGGCGTAGCCTTGGCGATCAGCGGCAGTCTCATGCAGAGCGCTGTGCGCAACCCGCTGGCAGACCCGCAAATCGTCGGGGTGACGAGCGGTGCGGGTGTAGGGGCGATTTTGCTGCTACTTGTGTTCCCGCAGTTTTCTTCCTGGATGCCGCTTGGAGCCATGCTCGGCGGGATCGCCGCCGCAGTGATTGTGTACGCAGTATCGTGGCGCAGAGGGTTAAACCCGGTTATTCTTACATTGGTAGGTATCGCGGTAGCCGCTGCTGGCGCGGCCTTCATTAATATTTTGATTGTCAAAGCGCAGCTTTTGGCGGCTCCGGCGCTCGCCTGGATGGCAGGCAGTACATACGGCCGCGGCTGGACAGAAATCAGTCGGCTGCTCCCCGCAATCGTCATCCTGACGCCGCTCGCGTGGTGGCTGGGACGACGTGTCGATTTGCTCGCTTTTAACGACGAGAGTTCAGTCGGCTTGGGGCTGAAAGTGCGTCAGACGAGGCTGGCCGTAGCAACGATTGCGGTATTGCTCGCTTCTGCGGCAGTCGCCAGCGTGGGGGCCGTCGGCTTTATCGGCCTGCTCGCCCCTCATGCGGCGCGGCTTTTGGTTGGTGCCCACCATCGCAAAGCCGTCGTCGTTTCCGCATTATTGGGTGCGGTATTGCTGGCTGCATCTGATCTGTTGGGGAGAGTCGTGATGATCCCCAAAGACATCCCTTCCGGCATCGTCGTTGCGCTATTGGGAGCGCCGTATTTGTTCATCTTGATGTTTCGTGCAGCAAAGATACGCTAATAGAAACCCAACATGATCCAACGGGAAAAAGTAGTACAGGCAAAAGATTTTCAATCATGCTTGTCTACTTTTTTCTTGTATAGGACCGATGTTGGGACGAAAGCAGGGATGTGAGTCTGATGAGGAATGGCCGGAATTGTCATGCATATGTATGGACAGCTTTTCGCAAGCATCGGTTGAAAAAAGGGTTTTGTCTGGAGCAGCTGCGAGTGAGTGATTACGTCCTGTGCTACGTGGCGGAGGGAAGCGGGGAAATTACCGTCAACGCGAAAAAGCATGTGCTGGAAGCAGGCAAGCTCATCATGCTGACTCCTGCGATGCACGTAGACGAGCTGGTTTTCCACGCGGGGCCGGTTCACATGTACCGATTGCAGTACGCACGGACGGGAGCGCTGGGAGCTGCCACGAGCACTGGCAGGGATGAGGAAGCGGAGATGCACACAGAGCCGCATCCAGCCGAACAGTGGTCAGGAGCGGAAGTATTTCCTGTCTCTTCGGCAGTGTCGTTCGCGGCGAAGCTGGAGGAGCTGTTCCGGCTGGGACAGGAAGCGGAAGAAGATTGCGTCTCGTATTTGCGTGCGCAGGCGCTGTTCTGCGATTTGCTTGCAACCGCCTGCGAGGAGCAAAAAGCTCGCCAGCAGGGAGGCGACACCTCTGTTGCCGCGACGATTGACTATATGAAAAAGCATTTTCGCGAAGCACTGGATCTTGGCGCTTTGCCAAAGCTGGCTGGTCTTACGCCAAGCTCGTACTGCCGCGCGTTCAAACGGGCGGTGGGAATGACGCCGGGAGAGTATTTGACGCAGCTGAGAATGGACGAGGCGAAAGCGATGCTCTGCGAATCTTCCTCCGCCAATCGGGTCAAGGATGTAGCGCGCAGCGTCGGCTTCTCGGATGAGCTGTATTTCAGCCGCCTGTTCAAAAAGCGCGAAGGCTTGTCGCCGCAAATCTACATGAAGCAGGCAGGACAGCGAGTTGCTGTGGCGAGCAAGCTGTTTTTGCAGGATCATTTTCTGGCGATTGGCATCCAGCCGATTGCGGCTCCTTCTTTTCCAAATTATTTTTCGACGAGAACCGGATTCCCGATTTATTTGCAGCAGCGTCTGCGCGGCACGAAGGCGCTCAATGCGGAGCAGAACATTACGCCGCAAGATATTTTGTCCTTGTCGCCGGATGTGATCGTGCAGATTGACACGGGCGCGGAGAAGGAGCAGCGGCAGTGGTCGAAGCTGGGCGAGGCAGTCATTTTCAACGGCTATTTGAAATGGTACGAGTACCAGCTTCAGCTTGCGACCGTCTTCAACAAGGAGAGCCAGGCCGAACGGGTGATCCACCATGTAGACAAAGTGGAAAAACAGGCAAAAGACGCGCTGCTCCCGGTTACGCGAAAAGGTCATTGGACGATCGTGAGAGTGCTGGAAGACGAGGTGCGGCTGTACGGAACGGAAGGCCATGCGTTGACTGACCTGTTTTACTACAAGCTCGGCTTCCAGCCCGATCCTCGCGTGACGCACGCTTCGTACAAACCCGATGCCCTGCTGACGCTGCTTGAGCTGGACCCGGAGAGAATCATCCTGTTCTGGAGCGAAAAAGAACACGTGGAGCGTCTCTGGCACAATCCGTTGTGGAGAAGCTTGCGCGCCGTGCGCGAGAAACAGGTCTACTATCCGGAAACAAGAGATTGGGACCCGTGGGGACCGCTCGGCAGGGAGTACATGATCCACAATTGCATGTCGTATTTTTTGAAGGCAATCCCGTCCATATAAAACGGACAATGGCGTGCATGGAAAAGCGCGAGCAGTCTCTATATACTATCAATTGATAATTGTTATCAATCAAGTGAACGATAGAAGTGGGGGCATATCTCGTTATGAAAAGACAGACTAGCGCACGTTCCATGCGCCATATTATGACCAGCTTGTTCGCGTTTTGCATGTTGGTTGTTCTGGCAGGTTGCGGAGGCGGAGCCAACCAGGCGCAACAAACGCAAACCCAGCCAGCGGCGACGACAGAAACAAGCACAGCGCCAGCTCAAACCGCTCCGGCAGCAGATGCCAACGCTGAGCGCGAAGTCAAGCACGCCATGGGTACTACCAAAATCAAAGGGACACCGCAACGCGTTGTCATCCTGACCAACGAAGGTACAGAAGCTTTGCTGGCGCTGGGAGTGAAACCAGTTGCTGCTGTGCAATCGTGGGATGGCGAGCCTTGGTACGATCACATCAAGGATGAGATGGCAGGAGTAGAGGCTTTGGGCTTTGAAAATGAACCGAACCTCGAAGCCATCGTCGGACTGAACCCTGATCTGATCATCGGTAACAAAGTTCGTCACGAGAAAGTGTACGATCAACTGTCCAAAATTGCGCCAACCGTGTTCTCCGAAGAGCTGTCCGGCAGATGGAAAACCAACTTCAAGCTGTATGCAGAAGCATTGAACAAGCAAGCAGAAGGCGAGAAAGTGCTCAAAGAGTTCGACGATCGCGTAGCAGCTGCGAAAGAGAAGCTCGGTTCCAAGATCGGAACGAAAGTATCTGTAGTGAAATACTCGAAAAAAGGCGTGCAAATTTATCAAAAAGATACGTTCAGCGGCGTTTTGCTCGACCAGTTGGGTGTAGCGCGTCCAGACTCGCAAAATGTAGACAACTTCGCGGAATTTGTTTCCGAAGAAGGCATGTCTGTAATGGATGGGGATGTCCTGTTCTACTGGGTATCGGAAGCGAAAGGCGACACAGCGATCACCGAAATGTCGAAAAAATGGATGGACAGCCCGGTATTCAAATCGTTGAACGTGGCGAAAAACAATCAAGTATTCCAAGTAAGCGAAACGATCTGGAACACAGCAGGCGGCGTCAAAGCAGCCAACTTGTTGCTCGACGACATCATGAAGCGCCTCGACGTAAAATAATAGCGGCTTAAAGCCAAAACAAAAACACAAGACCTCATCCGTCAGCTGGATGGGGTCTTGTTGTTATTTGGGGATGGCAGTTCCAGACGATAAATTTTGGAAAATGAGGCTTATAGTCTGATAGTCAGGAACAAATTATGCGCTAAAATATGGAAGGGAAAAAGAAATCGGAGGAAACCTTCTATGGATAAAAAAGCGAAGCAAATTTTGCTGAAGACATTCTGGAGCAGCCAAGGCTGGAAAGACCGTCCTTATGTATACGAGGGGGAAGATTTTGTTTATGCAAAAAGCAAAGGGATGATGTTCGATCCGCTCACGATTCACCACGATGAGGCGGTGCGGCAAATCGTGGAATTGCACGAACAAGTGACGAAGGAGAAGGTGGCGAAAGCCTTTTTGCACAGCTTGTCCACCCGAAAAATTCACTTGCGCAGCGCACTCGCAAGCTGGGTATTGACCCGTCAGTTTGTGCAGCATTCGTTTGAAAGCAATGCAGGCCGCTACACCGCTCCAGCAAACGGGGTTGCCTACGCCATGTACGGAGATTGCTATGTATGCGACAGCTATCATATCGCAGGTCTGGAATCGTACACGGACGAAGATATGAACGTGCTGAATTTTGAAAGACACAAGTGGGGCGGCGTTCGTTTGAATTACCTTCCGTATGTGTTGCAAGATTTGCAGCTCATGAGCAAGGAGCCGGAGCTGGAGCTGGAAGTCACAGTGGCAGACGTGGCGATCTGGCGCCAGGTGCTTGCTGCGATTGAAAGCTGCGAGCCTACAGATGCTGCACGTCAACTGGAGAAGCGGCTTGCCGGGCTTTTTCCGTCCAGCAAAAATGAGCGGGACGCATTCATGGAAATTCTCGCGTCGGCAGGCATTTTGGCGACGACCAAAGACAGGCCGGGCCGCGGCGGAAAAAACGACTTTTTCGCGGTAGTCAACTGGCGGGGCGAGGATGGCTATTCCAGGCAGGCAGTACAAGACCTTTTCGGTACGTGGATGTAGATAGAGACAAAAATTGCCAAAGAGAGAAGTGGAGGAGAGAAACATGGAGAAAAATCAGCAGGAACAAAAAGTGATCATGTATCCGAAAGCGAGCGAGGTTTTTGTGGATGAGCGGCTCGCTTGCTATTTCCGGCCGTTGCTCACGTTTTCTCATCTGCACGAGGGAAGTGTCTACCAGCTTCATCTGCTCGGCACAGATGGTCTTTACTGCGAGAAAGAGTACAAACACGCCGAGAACAACTTTTTCGGCTTCCGTTACGTGGCGGGCAAGTACGAATTTCTCGGCGACCTGGACGTCTTCGGCGGGGGAAATGTGGAGGAAGTCCACGCCTATTTGCAGGCTGATTTTGCCCAAAACAAGCAGGAATATTTGAAGGATAAAGTAACGCTCAAGGCGTACAAGGAACGAATCATGGACGGGCTGGCCGAGCTGGCTGATTTTGACGTGGACTATTATGTCGAAGGCTTCTACAGCTATGAGTTTACGAAGTACCATTACGAGCTGACTGGCGAGTTTCGGCACATCACGGAGCTGACGGAGGACTGGGGGCACGACGATTCCGACGTCCTGATCGATCAGGAGACAGCCCGGGAGATGAGCGGAGAGTTTTTCATGAACTTGCAGTGGAATGTCACCCACGATTACGGGATCGAGGAGAGCATGGTATGCGGCGCGACAGAGCGCTTCCGCTTCATGTCGGTCATCGGCGGCGGAACGGTGTTTGCTTTGCTCAAGCCGGAAGAGCAGACGGTTTATTTGTTGGAGTATTTTTCGTGAGTGTTCACATATCCTAAAATTTCCAGTTGATTTGTTCAACCATGACATTTGTCATACCCTCGACTTGACGTTTATGACTACAGCGAACCGAGCGCATTTTCTACAATAAAGATAGAAAATTGCGTCTGGTCATCCAGTCATACGCGCTTCATATCGAGGAGGAACCAATTGATGCATCAATCGAACATCGCCCAGTTGAAAAAGAATGTGGCTCCCTTTGAAAAAACGGATACGAAATCGAGTATTCGCCAAATGATCAACACGATTGTTCCCTTGCTTTTTCTTTGGTACGGTGCCTATCTCAGCCTGTCAGTCTCGTACTGGCTGACGTTGCCGCTGGTCATCATCACAGCTGGTTTTGTCATTCGCACCTTCATCATTTTTCACGATTGCTGCCATCAGTCTTTTTTCAAAAGCCGGCGGGCCAATGACATTCTCGGCACGATTACGGGCGTGATTACTTGCGTGCCGTACGAACAGTGGAAGCAAAGCCATTCGATTCACCACGCCACGAGCAGCAACCTCGACAAGCGCGGTGTCGGCGACATCTGGATTTTGACCGTGGACGAATACCTCGCGGCTCCGCTCTGGCGCAAAATCGCTTACCGCATCTACCGCAATCCGCTCGTCATGTTCGGGATCGGCCCGTTCTTTGTCTTCGCGCTGCAATATCGCTTCAATCGCAAAGGGGCACGCCGCAAAGAGCGGCTGAACACGTACTTGACCAACGTGCTCTTGGTCGGCTTGTATGCGCTTCTCGCTTGGGCGATCGGTTGGCAAGCGTTTTTGCTCATACAGGTTCCTGTCTTTTTTATCTCGGGGTTGCTCGGAATCTGGCTGTTCTATGTGCAGCACCAGTTCGAGGATTCGTATTTTGAAAACGAAGAAGAGTGGAGCTACGTCAAAGCTGCTGTGGAAGGCAGCTCGTACTACAAACTGCCGCGCGTCTTGCAGTGGATTACGGGGAACATCGGCTTTCACCATGTGCATCACTTGAGTCCAAAGGTGCCAAACTACAATTTGGAAAAGGCACATAACGGGACGCCGCCGCTGCAAATGGCGACGACGATTACATTGTCTTCCAGCCTGAAATCGTTGAGCTTCCGCCTGTGGGACGAAGAGAGAAAGCAGTTTGTGAGCTTCAAGGAAATCAAGCAGATTCAAGCTTCGACCGGGGCGATTATGGACGCGTTGCACAGCCAAAAAACGAGTCTGGAAGGAAAATAAGCCTGCCCGAAACTCCTTCATTCCGATACACTGATAAGTAGTGGCGAAGAAAAAGGTGGGCATACATGCAAAAGTGGTATCACATTCTGCAAAAAAACACGGGCCTTAGCCCTTATGTGTGGGTTGTCTTCTACATCCTGCCGTTTTACTTCATTTTCCGCTCGTCGTCTACGTACGAGGTCGCAAGCGGAATCGTGATGATTCTTTTGTTTTTCGTCTGCTACGTCCTGTCGTTTCTCTCCAAAGGGTGGCTGATCTACTTTTGGACCAGTTTGCAGATCGTGATCTCGATCGCGATGACCGTCATGTTCGGCTACGTCTACTTCGCGCTGTTCCTGGCCTTTTTCATCGGGAACATCCAGAACAAGATCGGGTTCATCACGCTGTATACGATCCATCTGATCAGCACCTTTGCGACGATCAACATGGGCTTCCTTTCGAAAAATGCGCAGCTTTTCAACCAGCTTCCGTTTGTGCTCGTCAGCCTGATCGCTGTCATTTTGCTGCCAGTGACCACGTACAACTGGAACAAGCGGGAGAAGCTGCAAGGCGAGCTGAATCACGCCAACAAGCGGATTTCCGAACTGGTCAAGCTGGAGGAACGCCAGCGGATTGCCCGCGACTTGCACGATACGCTGGGACAAAAGCTGTCTTTGATCGGGCTGAAAAGCGATCTCGCCAGCAAGCTGATCTACAAAAATCCGGCTCGGGCACAGACTGAGCTGGAGGAAATCAGGCAGACGGCGCGAATTGCGTTGAAAGAAGTGCGGGAAATGGTTACGCAAATGCGCGGGACGCGGCTGACCGAGGAAATGTTTCGGATCAGGCAAATTCTCAAGGCGGCTGAAATCGAGTTTGCGCTGGAAGGCGACCCGGATTTGAACAATACGTCCTTGATGACGGAAACGGTGCTCAGCATGTGTTTGAAGGAAGCTGTGACAAATGTTATCAAGCACAGCAACGCCAGCCGGTGTTCCATCACCATCGAGCCGTCTCGTACGGATCTGATTGTGCGTGTGGCGGACAACGGCAGCGGGATGGTGGAGCAAGCGGCTTGCCGCGGAAACGGACTGCGCGGGATGCGTGAGCGGCTGGAATTTGTGAACGGCAGCATGGACATTTTATCATCGGAAGCCGGGACACAAGTCGTACTGCGGGTGCCCAACAGCTTCAAACAACCGGAAAAGGAGGCGTGAGCATGATTCGCATCGTCATTGCAGAGGATCAGCGCATGCTGCTTGGTGCTCTGGCTTCTCTGCTCGATCTGGAAGAGGATATGCAGGTCGTCGGCAGGGCGAGCAACGGTGAGGATGCCGTCAAGCTCGTCCACCTGCATAAGCCGGATATTTGCATCATGGATATCGAAATGCCTGTGAAAAGCGGTTTGGACGCTGCTGAGGAGCTGAAGGGCAGCGGCTGCAAAGTGATGATTTTGACGACCTTTGCCCGTCCGGGATACTTCGAGCGTGCCTTGAAGGCGGGAGCGAACGGCTATTTGCTCAAGGACAGCCCCAGCGAAGAGCTGGCAAGCTCGATCCGCAGCGTCATGGCGGGCAGACGAATTTATGCCCCGGAATTGGTCGATGAAGCGTATGGGCAGGAAAACCCGCTGACAGAGCGGGAAAAGGAAGTGCTTTTGCTGATTGCGGACGGCAAAAACACGAAGGAAATCGCCAGCCAGCTGTTCATTACGACGGGAACGGTGCGCAACTACATTTCCGTGATTCTCGACAAGCTCGGCGTGAGCAACCGGATTGAAGCGATCATGCACTTCAAGGAAAAAGGCTGGTTCAAGTAAACAGCAACGAAGGAAGCCCTTTCTGCGGTCTGGCAGGAAGGGTTTTTTTGCGCACAAAAAAATATTTTAAAAAGTGCGAATCCTTTATTTTCTTTTTCGCTTGTGATACAACTAGAGGTGAGTAACTTTATAAAGCCAATGGAGAAAATAATAAAGTGCCAGCAATCATCTTGCAACAGACGCAGCAACAAAAAGGAGTGGACTCGCGTGGAACAGGACGAGTATGCGGTTGGGCTTGATTTGGGCGGGACGAAAATATTGGCGGGCTTGGTGCACAAGAGCGGGCAAATGATCAACAGCACAGTGCTGCCCACTTCCTCGCAAGACGGCGAGCGGGCCGTGATCGACAGAGTGTTGGCGGCGATCGACGGCGTGCTTGGGACAGCGAATGCCGATCGGCAAAAGGTGCGCGGAGTCGGCATAGCTTCCGCCGGAGTCATCGACAGCAAGGCTGCGGAGGTCATTTTCGCCGGCAATCTCGGTTGGGAGCACGTTCCGATCGGCAAGCTGATCGAAGACAAATTCGCTCTTCCGGCGCAACTGATCAATGACGCCAACGCCGCGGCAGTAGCGGAGTGGATGTGGGGAGCGGGCCGGGGCGCGCAAAACATGATTTACGTCACAGTCAGCACAGGCGTTGGTGCAGGGATCATCAGTGACGGCCAACTGGTGCAGGGGAAAGACGGCAGCGCCGGGGAGTTCGGACACATCTCGATCGATTGGAACGGTCCGTTGTGCAGCTGCGGCAATCGGGGCTGTCTCGAACTGTATGCCTCCGGTACGGCGCTCGAACATCTGGTCAAACACCAGCTGGAGCAGGAGCAACGCGAGTGGACAGGCGGTTCACTTGCGGCGGGCGCTTTTCCGACGGCAAAAGAAATCGGGGAAGCGGCGCTGGCGGGAGATCGCTACAGCGTGGAGATTATCGAGCGTGCCGGGTATTGTCTGGGGATCGGCACGACCAGTCTGATTCATTTGTTCAATCCGGAAGTGGTTGTTTTTGGCGGCGGCGTGATGAACGCTTCGGATATTTTGCTCCGGGAGGTCAAGCGCAGCGTCAGGGAGCGGAGCATCCAGTCCATGGCGCGGCAGGTGCGAATCGAGCGGCAGCAAGTCGGGATTCAGGCTGGAGCAATCGGGGCAGCAGGTCTGTTGTTTGCAGAGAAACAGTCCGCGGGAAAACTTCCTGCTTACTAGCAGAATATGTATTGCCAAAATTAAGATTATTTCGTATCATTCAATTAATAACTCCACTGAAAAAATAAATTAGCAATTTGCTAACGCAAGGAGGCATACATCCGCATGGAAAAAGTAAAGGTTGCGGTGATCGGGGCAGGCTCCATTTCGGACATGCATTTGCAATCGTATCAGCAAAATGAACGCGTGCAGCTTCACGCGGTTGTCGACTTCAACGAAGCGCGCGCCAAGGAAAAAGCGGAAAAGTACCAGGCAGCGACTTACTACAGCAACATCGAGGCAGCGCTCGCCGATCCGCAAATCGACGCAGTAAGCATCTGCACCTGGAACAACACACACGCAGACCTCGCCATCTCTGCGCTGGACGCTGGCAAGCACGTACTGCTGGAAAAGCCGCTCAGCACCTCGGTTGAATCTGCTTTGCGAATTGAAGAAGCGGTCAAACGAAGCGGCAAGCTGCTCCAGGTGGGCTTCGTCAGAAGATACGATACGAACGCTCAACTGCTCAAACAGTTCATCGATGCAGGAGATTTGGGCGAGATTTATTACGCCAAAGCGTCTTGCCTGCGCCGATTGGGCAATCCCGGCGGCTGGTTCGCGGACAAGGAAAGATCGGGCGGCGGGCCGCTGATTGACCTCGGTGTCCACGTAATTGATCTGTGCTGGTACATGATGGGCTGCCCAAAAGTTGCGACCGTGAGCGGCAATACATACAACAAGCTCGGCAACCGGGCCAACGTCAAGCATTTGTCTTTTTACAAGGCGGCCGACTACGATCCCGGCAAAAACACGGTGGAAGACATGGCGAACGCCTTGATCCGCTTTGAAAACGGCGCGTCCCTGTTCGTCGATGTGAGCTACACGCTGCACGCCAAAAAAGAAGAGCTGTCCGTCAAGCTGTACGGCGACAAGGGCGGAGCAGAGGTAGAGCCGGAGCTGTCCATCATTGCGGAAAAACACAACACCATCCTCAATGTCACTCCGCAAATGGATAAGCTGTCTTTTGACTTCAAGCAAGGCTTTCAAAATGAAATCGATCATTTTATCGCATACATTTTGGGCGAAAAAGAGACGCTCAGCCCAGTCGCAGACGGCGTAGAGATGATGAAAATTCTCTGCGGCATTTACGAGTCGGCACAGACCGGCCGCGAAGTCGTTTTCACGCCGTAAATCGTGAAACCGCATCCATGCTGTACCCAATGACGGACATCCAGATTGCTACCATAAGGAGAACCTTGTAAGGGGGAAAAGGGAAATGAAAAAAGCAGCGTATTTGCGAGCAGCATCTGTCTTACTTTTTTCAGTGGCATTACTTTTTGGATGTTCCAGTTCAGGAGGGGGAGGGACTCCGGCAGCATCGTCGCCCGACTCAGGGGCGAGTACGGGAGCACCGCAGAAAGATCAGATGGTGATCGCCGTAAACGAAAACTTCATCACGATGGACCCGCAAAACACCGGAGACGCTTTGTCCAGCGGTGTGCAGTCGGCCATGTTTGAAGGACTCCTGATTTACGACAAAGACTTGAAGCTTATACCGGGTTTGTCGACTGAATATTCCGTGAACGAAGATTCCACCGAGTATACGTTCAAGCTTCGTCAAAACGTCAAGTTCCATGACGGCACGCCGTTCAATGCGCAAGCTGTCAAAATCAACTTTGACCGCATGAGCAACCAAGACAACAACCTGCGGGCTTACCGCAACTACAAATACATCAAGAGCACAGAAGTGGTGGACGACTACACGGTAAAAGTGACGCTGAACCAGCCATTTTCCGCGATGATCAACAAGTTCACGACAGGGATCATCAGCCCGGCAGCGTTGGAGAAGTACGGCAAGGAAATTTCCAAAAATCCGGTCGGGACCGGCCCTTACAAATTCGTGGAATGGGTGCAGGGCGACCATCTGACAGTCGAGCTGAACCAGGATCACTGGAACAAAGGGGCAGCCAAAGTAGGAAAAATCGTCTACAAGCCCGTACCGGAAAACGGCTCGCGCGTAGCGATGCTGAAAACGGGCGAAGCAGACGTCATCTATCCGTTGCCTGAACAGCAAGCGGAGACGCTGGGCGGAGCAGAGGGCGTCAAGGTAGAGCGCACGCCTTCCACGATCACCCGTTACGTTTCGATCAACATGCTGAAAAAGCCGTTCGATGATTTGCGTGTGCGTCAAGCCATCAACTACGCCGTCGACAAGGACGCGTTCATCAAAGTCGTCAAAGCCGGATACGGCACGCAGCTCGAATCGATCATGTCGCCGACGATTGCACATTACGCCAAGCAGGGTGTTTATGAGTACAACATCGAAAAGGCGAAGCAACTGCTCAAGGAAGCAGGCTACGAAAATGGCTTCACCACGGAAATCTGGGGCAACACGAACTCCGATACGATGAAAGGCATGCAATTCATTCAGCAACAGCTGCAAAAAATCGGCGTAACCGTCGAGGTGAAGTCGATGGAGGAAGCGACGCTCTCGGATGAAATCTACGGCATCAAGTCTCCGGAAGAAGCGAAGATGAATATGTGGTACGTAAGCTGGTCTTCCGCTGATCCGGACAACGCGATGCGCTCTCTGTTCAGCAGCGAAAACTTCCCGCCAGCAGGAGCGAACACCGCTTTTTACAAGAGTGACATCGTAGACAAGAGCATCAAGGAAGCGACCCAATCGTCTGACCAGAACAAGCAAAAAGAGCTGTACGGAGCCGTTCAGGAAAATGTATTCAAAGATGCGCCATGGATCTTCCTGGCTGTCGACGAGATTTTGTACGGCAAACGCGCCAACGTAAACGGCGTCTACATTACGCCAAGCGGCGGCATCTATGTGAGGGAAGCGGCATTCCAATAAGGTTTTTCTGGCAGCGTTGGGTCGCTGCTCACAGCCCAACGCTGCTTTCCTATTACGTCCTGGTTGCAAGAAAAGTCTTGGGGAGAAGGAATGCCATGACGCTGCATGTCGCGTGGCTTTCCCATCCATTAGGAGGAACCGCTCAATGTTCCGTTACATCGTAAAAAGGCTCATCGAGATCATCCCGATCATTTTCGTCGTGTCTCTCTTGATTTTCTTCTTCATCCATCTCGTTCCGGGCGACCCTGTGCGTCTGGCGGCTGGAAAAGACGCTACGCTGGAGGAGATCACCCGCGTCCGTCAGGAGCTTGGGCTGGACAAGCCGCTCCTTTCCCAGTACGCCACCTATATGCAGAACTTGCTCACGGGCAATCTGGGCCACTCCTTGAAAACAGGTCTGCCGATCAGCGACATGTTCGCCAACCGTTTTTCCATCACGATGAATTTGACATTTATGAGCCTAGGCTGGGCGCTCGTTCTGGGGCTGCTCATCGGAACCGTCTCCGCAGTCTTTCGCAACAAATGGCCGGACTACGTCGGAATGCTGACCGCGATTTCCGGCATTTCCTTGCCCGGCTTCTGGCTGGGGCTCATTCTCATACAAATTTTTTCCGTCACGCTCGGCTGGTTTCCGACAGGGGGAGTGGATGGCTGGAAAAGCTACGTTCTCCCTTCGCTGACGCTGGGGGCGGGAATCATGTCGATGCTGGCCCGGTTTACCCGCTCGTCTCTCCTTGAAACATTGAAAGAAGATTTTATCCGTACAGGTCGGGCGAAAGGCTTGAAGGAGTCGGTCGTCGTTCGCAAGCATGCGCTGAAAAACTCGATGATTCCCGTCGTGACGATTGCTGGCTTGCAATTCGGATTTTTGTTGGGCGGTTCGGTCGTGGTCGAGACGGTGTTCAGCATTCCGGGCATGGGGCGGCTACTGGTCGATTCCATCGCTTTTCGCGACTATCCGGTTGTGCAGGCTGTCATCTTGCTGTTCTCGCTGGAGTTTATCCTCGTGAACTTGCTGGTAGACATCCTGTACAAGGCGCTCAATCCGAAAATCCGTTATGAAAGCTAAGCGAAGGGAGCGAAGGAAATGGAGGTAGTAAATGAAGTCGGCCAGACGACTGTTGTCACGCTGGACAAGCAAAGCTCCAGGGCGCGCGAGTTTTGGAAAAAGTGGAAAAAGCAAAAGACGGCGTTCTGGGCCGGATTTTTTATCCTGTTTTTAGTGCTGGTCGCGATTTTCGGACCAGTGATCGCTCCTTACGATCCGTACGAGCCAAACTACGATGCAACGCTCCAGACGCCTTCCCTGGCGCACTGGGCGGGAACGGATGAGTACGGGCGCGATATTTTGAGCCGGATTATTGTCGGGGCGGGCCTTTCGCTCGGCGTCAGCTTTACCTCTGTGTTTGTCGGGGCTGTCATCGGGACGATTTTGGGCTTGTGCAGCGGCTACTATGGCGGCTGGATCGATCGGCTGATCATGCGCGGCAGCGATGTCATGTTCGCTTTTCCTGACTTGCTCCTGGCTATTGCCATCGTCGCGATTCTCGGCCCCGGTTTGACAAACGTCGTGGTGGCCGTGGCTGTGTTCAGCATACCGTCTTTTGCCCGGCTGATCCGCGGCAATACGCTGGCAGCCAAAGAAGCCGTCTTTGTGGAAGCGGCGCGCTCCATGGGGGCCAAAAGCAGCCGGATCATTTTCCGCCACATTTTTCCGGAGACGGTATCCAGCATGATCGTCTTCTTTTCGCTCAGGATCGGCACGTCTATCCTGGCTGCTTCCAGTCTCAGTTTTCTCGGTCTGGGCGCAAAGCCGGAAAGTCCCGACTGGGGAGCGATGCTCAGCATGGGCCGCGATTACCTCGCGACTTCTCCCCACGTGGTGATGATTCCCGGTCTGGCGATTTTCCTGTCTGTACTGGCGTTCAACCTGGTAGGGGATGGCCTGCGCGACATTCTGGACCCGAAAACGAAGAACTAAACGAGGGAGTTGGGGCAGATGAGTGAAAACATCATCGAGGTTAAGCATCTGCAAACACAGTTCACGAGGGATGACCGCAAGACGGTCGTACTCGACAACGTCAGCTTTCATATAAAAAAGGGCGAAGTGCTCGGTCTGGTCGGAGAATCGGGCTGCGGCAAAAGTGTGACTTCGCTTTCGATCATGCGTTTGTTCAAGGATACGACGGGCGAAATCACCCAAGGCGAGATTGTTTATAACGGCACCAACCTGTTGTCCATGTCAGAGAACGACATGCGGCAAATTCGCGGAAAAGAAATCTCGATGATTTTTCAGGAGCCGATGACTTCGCTCAATCCGGTGATGAAAATCGGCGAGCAGCTGGCAGAAGCGATCCGGCTGCACCTCGGCTATTCGGATAAGCTGGCGCGGGAGCACGCGGTCAGCATGTTGACCAAAGTAGGGATTCCCCGCCCCCAAGAAATTTTGGCAGAGTATCCGCACCAGTTGTCAGGGGGGATGCGGCAGCGCATCATGATCGCGATGGCGATGTCCTGCCGCCCCAACCTGCTGATTGCCGACGAGCCGACGACGGCGCTCGACGTGACGATCCAGGCGCAAATTTTGGACGTCATGAAGCAGCTCCAGGCAGATGAGCATATGTCGATGCTGCTGATCACACACGATCTGGGCGTGGTGGCGGAGATGTGCAATCGCGTCGTCGTCATGTACGCCGGGCGGGTGGTGGAGGAAGCGTCCGTTTACGACCTTTTTGACGAGCCAAAGCATCCATACACAAAAGGGTTGATTGGCTCTGTGCCGAAAATCGGGCAAAAGCGCGACAGGCTGGATTCCGTTCCAGGCAACGTACCGACGCCGAACAACATGCCCAAAGGCTGCAAATTTGCCCCGCGCTGCAAGGAGGCCATGTCGATCTGCTGGGAGCAGGAGCCTGCGATTGCCGGCGTGGGCGAGAACCGCTTTTGCCGTTGCTGGCTCTACGACGAGGAAGGGAGGGGGGCGAATGCGTAAGCCACTGGTTGTGGTAGACGGGATCAAAAAGACGTTTCCGATTGACAGCGGCCTGTTCTCCAGCAAGAAAAGCGTGAAGGCGGTCAACCGCGTTTCTTTTGAAATCAAGGAGGGCGAGACGTTCAGTCTCGTCGGCGAAAGCGGCTGCGGCAAGTCGACGACAGGGCGGCTGGTTACGCGACTGTTGACCCCGGATGAGGGCAAAATTTGGATCAACGGCGAAGAGATTTCGCAGATGAACGAGACGAAGCTGCGCGAGGTGCGCAAGCAAGTGCAAATGGTGTTTCAAGACCCGTACGCGTCACTGAACCCACGGATGAAAATCCGCGATGTCGTGGCGGAGCCGCTGATCATTCATTCGAAGCTGTCTGTCAAGGAACGGGAGCGGACTGTCGCCGAGATGCTGGAAGTCGTCGGTTTGAACAGCTACCACGCGGAAAAGTTCGCCCATGAGTTCAGCGGGGGACAGCGCCAGCGCATCGGGATTGCCCGCGCCCTCATCTTGAAACCGAAGCTGATCGTGGCGGATGAGCCTGTATCCGCGCTGGACGTGTCCATTCAGTCGCAAATCCTCAATCTGCTGAAAGATTTGCAGGAAGAGTTCCAACTGACGTATTTGTTCATTTCGCACGACCTGAGTGTCGTGGAGCATATTAGCGACAAAATCGGCGTGATGTATTTGGGCAGCCTCGTGGAGTCCGCGCCCAAAGAAACGCTTTTTGCCAACCCGCAGCACCCGTACACGAAAGCGTTGCTGTCTTCCGTGCCGATCCCCGATCCGCGTGCCAAGCGGGAGCGCATCATTTTGCAAGGGGATGTGCCAAGCCCGGTCAATCCGCCGTCCGGCTGTCTGTTTCATACGCGCTGTCCATACGCGATGGAGATTTGCCGGACAACTCCGCCAGATTTGCGAAAGGCGGCCGAAGACGATCATCTGGTCGCGTGCCATCTGTGAGCGGCATGCGCGGCAGGGGAGATAGCGATGAATAAAAGGGATGGAGTCAAGCGAAGGACGGGCGACTTGAAGCTGATCCAGGAGTTGAATCGATCGATTATTTTGGACACCATCCGTCAATACGGCCCCATTTCCCGAAGTGAAATCGCGAAGCGGAACAAGCTAAGCCCGACAACGGTCACTTCGGCTGTCAGCGACCTGATCCGCGACGCTTTGGTGAGCGAGGTTGGAGTCGGTGAATCGAACGGGGGAAGAAAGCCGATTTTGGTTCAGTTTTCACCGGACAGCCGCTTTTTGATCGGAATCTCGATTTCCGGCTCCAGGCTGACGATTGCCCAGATGAATTTGGAGGCGCGGATCAGGAAAAAGGAAGCTTATCCGATCAAGCTGAATCAAGGCGACAGCGTGCTGGCATTTTTAATGGACGTCATAGAGCGGTTTTTGTCCCGGGCAGGCAGCCTGGACAACTGCATGGGCATCTCGATTGTGACGCAAGGAATCGTGGACTCGGCAAAGGGCGTGATTCGCTACAATCCAAAGCTGCGATTGCGGGACGCTCCTGTGAAGGAAATGGTTGAGCAGCGGTTCGGGGTAGACACGTGGGTGGACAATGATACGAATGCTTATTTGCTCGCGGAAAAGACTCTCGGACATTTCCGGCATTATCAAAACATGCTGTACGTGACGATTGGCGACGGGCTGGGCGCGAGCTTGTTGATGGACGGAGCGATTTATCGCGGCTACAAGGGCGGTGCCGGAGAGTTTGGGCATACGACGATTGATCGGGCAGGCATGCGCTGCGATTGCGGCAACATCGGCTGCCTGGAAAATTACGTCAGCTGGCCCGCGATCTACTCGAAGCTGCTTTCCGCTCTCGCCAAAGGGAAAGCGAGCAGCATCATGGCGCTGGCTCACGATGATCTCAACGAAATCAACGCGAAAATGTTCCGGCAAGCATTGGCTGAAAAAGACGCGCTCGCTGTCAGCATCCTGGAGGAAACGGCATCTTATTTGGCTGCTGGCATGGTGAACCTGATTCATTTGTTCAACCCGGAGGTCATTATTTTGGGCGGCGAGATCGCTTTTGAAAACGGGCTGTTGATCGAAAAGGTGCGCGAATACGTGTGTGAGTACGCCCACGGCATATTGACGGAAGAGTTGGAAATCCGGCCAAATTCGCTTGGAGAGGATGTCGAGGTCGTAGGGGCAGCCGCCATTTTGTTGCAGGATGTGTTCCAATTTTCGCTTTAGCGGATCAGGGGAAAAGGAGGTCTGGCGTCATGGTGAAGGTAGCAGTGGCCGGTGCCGATGACTCTGCGAAAGAGCGGCAGGCAAGCTGGTCGCAAATTTACGGAGTAGAGGTGGCTGGCCATGCGCAAAGCTTGCAGGAGCTGCGTTGTTTATTGGCGGAGGAAAAAGTGGAGCTTGTGGAATTTGCCGGAACAGTGGAAGGAACATGGGTCACGCATGCCGCTCAGTCAGGCGTAAACATACTCCTGGACGAGCACGCCGGGATGTCCGATCAGCAGCTTGTGGCGGCAGCAGACTTGTGCGAGCAAAATGGCTGCGTGATGTACTTGACGGACTCCTTGCGTTTTTCGCCGGAGTACGCGCAGGCGCGTGAACAGGTTGTAAGCGGGGCAATTGGCAAGCCAGGCGTATTGCGGCTGCGGCGAGGAACCCATGCAAGCGCGGATGGTTGCATCTTTTCCAGTCTGGGCATGCGCGAGTTTGACTGGCTGCGCTGGACGTTCGGCGAGGTGGAGCGCGTGCAGGCAAACAAGGTGGCGCGCGAGGTGGCAACAGGGCAGCTGCTCCAGTATGCGCTAATCATCCTGAGGATGCGTGATGGTGCGATCGCACAGGTGGAGCTGTCTCAGGCTGAGTCGTCCGAGCACACGTTTTTCGAGCTGACGGGTGACGCAGGGATGCTGCTGCACGACAGCCGCGACAGTTTGCCGATCCGCTGGAGCAGGGGTGGCGCGGACGGACAGGCGGTTGCAGGTCAGACGGAACAAGGAAGTCACGCCGGGATTGATCCTTTACAGAAGCAGCGGGAGCAGCTCGTCCGACACCTTTTAGGCGAAGCGGCTGCTGGCATGACCGTACGCGATTGGTTGCTGGCAAAAGAAATCGCTCAGGCAGCCAGCGAGTCAGCGAAGGCCGGAAAGCCTGTCAGTCTGGCAAAAGGAGAGGTTGCCCAATGAAGGTAGGAATATTGAGCTTTGCTCATATGCACGCGCAAAGCTATGCCGCACACCTGCGAAATCATCCAGATGCGGAGCTGCATGCGATTTGGGACGACGATCCCGTTCGCGGTGAAGCGATGGCCGCTGCTTATGGAGCAAAATATTACCGCGATCTGGCCGCGTTTTTGCAGTCTCCGATCGAAGCAGTCGTAGTCTGCTCGGAAAACGCGAGACACAAAGCGCACGTGCTCGCCTGCGCCAAAGCTAAAAAGCATGTGTTATGCGAGAAGCCAATCGCAACGACCGTCCCGGATGCCGAGGAAATGATTCGGGTGTGCGCAGCGGAAGCGGTGATCCTGCAAGTGGCGTATCCGGTTCGCTTTGCGCCCGCGATCGAGCGTGTAAAAGAGCTGGTGCAATCGGGAGCGCTCGGGGAAATTCTCGCTATCAACAGCACGAATCACGGGCAGATGCCGGGCGGCTGGTTTGTGGAAGAAGAGCAGTCAGGCGGCGGGGCGGCAACCGACCATATCGTCCACCTGATGGATCTCGTACGCTGGATGCTTGCGGATGAGGTGAAAAGCGTCTACGCCGAGCTGGATACGCGGTTCCATCAGTTGGCGGTAGAAGACTGCGGCATGGTTTCACTGGTATTGGAATCCGGCGTGATCGTCGGGATCGATCCAAGCTGGTCGCGTCCCAAAACATTCCCCACGTGGGGCGATGTGACGATGCGGATCGTGGGCACGCAAGGAACGGTCGAAGTAGACGTCTTCCGTCAGCACTTGCTCCACTACAACGACCAGGCAGGAAAGCTGAATCAGCTTCCGTGGGCTGTGGATATGGACGCGCGGCTGATTGCCGATTTTGTACAAGCGGTCAAGGAAAAACGGACGCCATCCATTTCAGGGCTGGATGGGCTGCGGACTTTGGAAGTGGTCAAAGCCGCTTACGAATCCAACCGATTGCAGCAAACCGTTTTCATCGACCGAGCATTGCTTGCCTAGCTTACTTTTCAAAAATGAGAGCACATACCAAAAATGATGAGGTGGAGAACAAATGAAAATCGGATTGAGCACGTACAGTTTGTTGACTGCGATTCGCGCTGGGGAAATGGATGTGCTGGATGTTGTGCAATGGATTGCCGACAACGGAGGCGAGCATATGGAGATCGTGCCGTACGGATTTACGCTGGTGGACAATTACGAGCTGGCGGATGCCGTACGAGACAAGGCGAAAGCACTGGGGATCGAGCTGTCCAACTATTCGATGCCAGCCAACTTCATTCACGACAGCCAGGAAGCGTTTGAAGCAGAGGTCGCGCGTTTGAAAACGCACGTAGATTTGCTGGATCGCATGGGGATTCGCCACATGCGCCACGATGTCTCCACGTTTACCGTACCTGTTGAGCAGACGACGATTGCCTATTTTGAAAGCCATCTGGACGCGATGGTTGAAGGCAGCCGGCAAATCGCTGATTATGCGGCGCAATTCGGAATTACGACGACGATTGAAAATCACGGGTGGCTCGTACAGGCAAGCGATCGCGTACAACGCGTCGTGCAGGCGGTCAACCGTCCGAATTTCAAGACGACACTTGATGTCGGCAACTTCATGTGCGTCGACGAAGCTTCATTGGTGGGCGTGAAGAAAAATCTTCCGTATGCGTCACTGGTGCATTTCAAAGACTTTTACTTCCGTCCGTACTACCAGGACCCGGGGGCAGGCAAGTGGTTCAAGACGGTCAACGGCAATTTCTTGCGCGGTGCCATCGTCGGTCAAGGGGATATCAATATTCGCGAGGTGGTCAAGCTGGTGAAGCAGTCTGGCTACGACGGTTACATCACAGTGGAGTTCGAGGGCATGGAGGATTGTCGCGAAGGCTCGCGGATTGGCATGGACAATCTGCGGCGGTTCTGGGAAGAAGCGTGATCAGCAGAGGAAAAAGAAGGGCCTCTCCCGCAAGTTGAGGAGAGGCTTTTTGCATTAAACCAATGCTCTTCCTTCTGCTTTCGGGTTTGGACCGTAATTGTTGTCGGATTCACTGTCTTGGCAGAAGAATACGAGCAAAATAATGGCTCCGATAAGCGGAATCAACCCGAGAAGGAGCCACCAGCCACTTTTGCCAACATCGTGCAGGCGACGAACGCTTACTCCCAAACTAGGGAGCAAAACAGCCAGTGAGTACAGCGAAGACAAAGATTGCGGCAAGCCGACGAGGTATTCGATGAGCATGAGTACCAAAGAAATGATTACACTGAACAAGGTAAACATCCAATACTCTGTGCGTCTTGCGCGCCCACTGAAGCCTACATAATTCTTTAAAACTTTAAGATACCAATCCATGGCCTTTTTCTCCATTTCTTTGAAAATTTTTACACACATCATTATTTTAGCATCATTTTCCAGGCGAAAGATAGGGAGTTAGTCAAAATTTTTCCAATTGGTTCGATGGTATCAGGTGAGGTTAGGCAGAAAGTAACGTTCCTTATTTATGAACAGCATATCGTGCTGCATCCGATGATTTTTATGGGAAGGAATGGGCAAGCTGAAAAAAGGAAATCATGGCGGAAATTCGCTCATCGCAGGGGAGGACACGACACTTGGAACAAACGAACGATCAGCATATTACGCTGCACGGCTTCAACAATTTGACGAAATCGCTCAGCTTCAACATGTACGACATCTGCTATACGAAAACGAAGGCCGAGCGGGAAGCGTATATCGAGTACATAGATGAACAGTACAATGCCGAGCGACTGACCAGCATCTTGAAAAATGTTTCGGAAATCATTGGCGCGCACGTCTTGAATGTGGCGCAGCAAGATTATGTGCCGCAAGGGGCGAGCGTGACGTTTTTGGTTTCCGAAGGCCCTGTGGTGGAGGTGCCGACGGAATCGTACGAGGAATCGCCAGGCCCGTTGCCTGAGAACGTTGTGTTGCAGCTGGATAAAAGCCATATCACCGTCCATACTTATCCGGAATACCATCCAGATGAAGAAATCAGCACATTTCGCGCAGACATCGACGTCTCCACCTGTGGCGAGATTTCACCATTGAAGGCGCTCAATTACTTGATTCGTTCTTTTGATACGGATTTGATGACGATCGATTATCGGGTGCGCGGCTTTACTCGGGACATTCACGGCTACAAGCTGTTCATCGATCACGACATCAGCTCGATTCAAAATTATATTCCCGAGGAAATCAAAGAACTGTTCCACATGATCGATGTCAACGTTTATCAGGACAATATTTTCCATACAAAATGCAAACGCAGGCAGTTCGATCTCAACAACTACTTGTTCGGCTATACGAAAGACAAGCTGACGCCAGCAGAACAGCTGGAAATAACCGAGCGGCTGCAATTGGAGATGGACGAGATTTACTACGGAAAAAATATTATTCGCCACTAAGGCTGTATTTTTTAGCAAGTCTTTTGCAGGAAGCCCTCGCTGAGCAGTGAGGGCTTTTTTCTTGCATTGACGGTGATAATCATTATCAAACATAATGGGAGCATAAGAGCTAAAGGACGGTGGCAGCCAGCTATGCAGAGCAAGCGAAGCAACGGGAACAGCAGGGGCGAGTCATTTCAAGGCTTGTGGATGAAGCTGCGGCATTGTGAAGAGATCAGAATCAAACAGGATGTCCCTCACGCGGGTCAAGAACTGGACAACAAGCACCGACTGATCGTCGTCCTGGAAGGCAAAGGCTCGATGGAGACAGACGACGAATGTCAGCCCGTCAAGGAAGGAGACGTGTGGGTGCTTCTCCCGGGGCAGCGGTGTTCTTTCTATATAGAATCTTTCCGGCAGTTAAGCCTGCATGTGTTCGCTTTTGATGCGTATCGCGAGCAGGAGGGCGAAGACGATGAGACGATCACGCTGCGGCGTGCGATCTGGCCGTTGGCTGGTCGCATGGCATGCACAGCTCCGTCATCCATGTTCACCCGCTGTCGTGCGATGGAGGATGCGTGGCAGCAGGCGGACGAGCGGAGTCGCTTTCGGGCGCAGGCGTGGTTTCAGGAGCTTATGTACGAGCTGGCAGTCCGTGCAGACAGCGCACCCGTAGAGGATTCGCTGGAGACATTGGAGCAGACGCGGCTGTATTTGGACAACCACTACCAGGAAAGCTGGACGATTGGGAAATTGGCCGCCATGGCTGGTTTAAGCCCTTACTATTACATGCATCTTTTTAAAAAGACTTACGGAAAAAGCGCGATGGATTACGTGAACCAGTTGCGGATCAACAAGGCAAAGCAGTTGATGGGCGAAGGCAGGGAGCGGGTACGGGAAATCGCCAAACAGGTCGGCTTCAGCGACGAGTATTATTTCAGCCGGAAATTCAAGCAGCAGCAAGGAGTGGCGCCCACTGTCTACATGAAAAGCAGGCGGCACAGAGTCGCGACGTACCATACGGCGATTACCGGACAGCTTTTGGCTTTGCAGACGATTCCCGGCGCCGCGCCGCTTGATCCCAAGTGGTCCGCGTACTATCGGCAAAAGTACGCCATCGATATCCCCGTTCATTTGCGCGATCCGTTTGTGGCAGAAAACTGGGCGGTTAATCGCGAGGCGATTCGCCATTTCAGCCCTGACCTGATCATTACGAGCGACTATCTCGATCAGACTGTGAAGCAAGAGCTGGGACATATGGCGAATGCCCTGTTTATTCCGTGGAAGGAAAAAGACTGGCGCGTGCACTTGCAAATGATCGGCGAGTATCTCGGCAGGGACAAGGAGGCCGAGCAGTGGCTTTTGGCTTACGACAAAAAATCGGCAGCCGCACGGGAGACGCTCCGGCGGGCGATTGGCGACGACTCCCTGCTTATGCTCTACGTGAACCAGTCTACGCTGTATGCATGCGGCAGCCAGCGCACCGGGTCGGTACTGTACAGCGATTTGCAGCTTCGGCCTGTTGCCCAAGTGGAGTCGCTTTTTGCCTACGAGCAAATCACCTTGGATGAATTATGTCACTATCATGCCGACCGCTTGATCGTGATCGTGAAAAAGGATCAGCCATCGCGGGATTTTTGGAGCGAGCTGCAAAAAACAGAGCAATGGTTTTCCTTGAAAGCCGTGCAAAACAGGCACGTATACGAGGTGACGCCTGATCCGTGGCTGGAATATTCCGCGATCGGCCATGAACGGATCATGGAGGAGAGCTTGCGGCTGTTCGCGCAGTATCATCCAAATTAGATGGCAGGATTGTCTATGGTCGGGCGTGGAGCAAACCGTTTATAATCCTCCTAGTGAAAATCATTATCAACGATGAATTGCAGGGAGGATACAAATGAAACGGGCACTTATGCATACATTTATGCTCATCTTGCTCGCCACGACAGTTGTCGGATGCGGCCAGGCAGCAGCGCCAAAAGAGGAGCCTGCGCAAGCGGAAGCGAGCCAGACCAGAAAAGTCCAGGATGCAAAAGGGGAAGTGGAGATTCCGGCTCATCCCAAACGGATTGCGGATATTTCCGGCGCTTCCGAGGAATTGCTGATTTTGGGGCATACGCCTGTCGCTACTGCCAACACGGATTCATACGACCATGAGAAGCCGTCGCTCTATGTGCGGGACAAGCTGAAAGATTCCAAGATCGTCGGTTTTTACATGATGGACACGATCAATATCGAGGCAGTGATGTCGGCTGAGCCTGATTTGATCATCATGAATGCCAGACAGGAAAAAATTTACGAGCAGTTGAAAAAAATCGCGCCTGTCGTCGTGCTGAAAAACAGCCTGGAGCAGTGGCGGGAGCGGTTTACAGAGGTCGGCACGATTCTCGGACAAGAACAGGACGTCCAAAAATGGCTGGCTGACTACGATGCCAAAGCGAAAAAAATCGGCGAGCAAATCAAGGCGAAATCAGGTAATGAGTCGTTCTCCATCTTCCTGGCGCACAAAAAAGGGCCGTATTTGTTGGGGAGCGAAGGGGCAGGCTCGGTGCTTTACGATGATCTGGGACTGCCGAAGCCAGCGACGTCGCCTGACACGAAGGAAAAGACGATGGTGCTCCTGACGCTGGAAGGCATCACGACGATCAACCCGGACCGCATCGTGCTCCTGCACCCGGAAGGCGGCGAGCAAGCTTACAAAGATTCCGCTGTATGGCAAGGGCTGAAAGCATACAAAAACGGGAAAATTTACTACCTGCCAGCAAATCCGTACTACAACCAGGCTTACATGCCGATCGGCAAGGAGCTTCTGCTCGATACGCTTGAGCAGACGTTGAACCAATGAGTGAGCTGGAGTGGAAAACAGCGGGCATTCCCTGGACGAAGCAGTTGACGATGACAGCGACTGGCAGCGGGCAGGCATATCGCATCTATTTGGCAGTGCCGCCAGGAGAGGCGCCAGAAGCAGGGTTTCCGGTCATGTATGTGCTGGATGCCAATTCGGTGATCGGAACGGTAGTGGAGGCGGTTCGTCTGCAAGGCAGAAGCCGGAATGGCCAAGGCAGTCCAGCCGTCGTCGTAGGGCTCGGTTACGACGAGGAGATTCCTTTTGCCACTGCACGGTTTACCGATTACTCCTTGCCTATGCCGATTGACGAGCTTCCGCCTTTTTCCCGAGGGGGAGAGTGGCCGCGGCAGGGCGGAGCGGACGACTTTTTGCGCTTCGTATTGGAAGAGGTTCGGCCCGTGGTGGAGAGCATGGTCGCAATCAATCGCGAGCGCCAGGCCATATTCGGTCATTCGCTGGGAGGATTGTTCGCCCTGCATACTTTGTACACGCGCCCGGATGCATTTTTCGCCTACATAGCCGGAAGTCCATCGATTGATTGGTACAAGCGGCTGATTTTGGCGGAGGAGCAGGAGTTTGTCTCCCGCTTGCAGCGCGGCGGCCAGCCAAAACAATTGTTCATCGGAGTTGGCGAAGAGGAAGAGACTCACCCGACGCGAATCAACGAGCATGCGCGAGGTGTGGCCGAGCGACTGGGAGTGTTTGGCGATTGCGGGCTGAACGTGTCTTTTGAACAGTTTGCCCGGGAAAACCATATCTCTGTTTTGCCTGTACTGATCAGTCGTGCTGTGCGCTGGTTTTTGCAAAGCGTGTAACAAGCATGGGCAATAAGAAAAGATGAGCGTGACAACAGGTGCTGCACCGCCTGTATGTCTGCTCATCTTTTTTGTTTTGCTGCCCACTCCGTTTCAGGAGGTAGCCAACACTTGCTGGGCTTGCACGTATGCCGTGGAGCTTCGCACATGCTCCAGTTGGAAATGACCGAGATAATGCGCCCGGATCTCGTCCAGCGTCTTCTGGGCGGGCTGGATAAATTCCCGATCCCAGTCTTCGGGAGGGGATTCGAGCGATATGCCTTTTTCGTTGAGGATGTGGAACAAGTCTCTGTCTGCCTGAGTAGGAATCCACCACGTATAGACAGGATTGGTCTGGCCTTTGAGCAACGATTCCAGCATGAACTTCAAATACTCCGCTGTCGAAAGCTGGCCGTAGTTCACATCAAATTCCGGCCCGGGAGCCGGATATTGCTCTGGGTAACGGAACGGCCCGTAATGAATGGAGATGCCGAGAAAGCCGACAGGCGGAATGTTGTTCCCGTACCCGGTGAGCGAGAACGGCAAATCGGCTGCGAAATGCAGGCGCACGATGACGGAATTGATGAACTGCTGTTCAAAAAAGTCTTCTTTTTGCCAGATTCCCAAGTCGCGGGCAATCGTATCCCAGTAAATGATCGACGTGTTGTGCGCCAACCAGAACGAGGACGACATTTCCTCGAACGTCTTGAAAAAATCCTGATCGTGCTCGCTGAACGGGTCGATCAAGTCGTACCATTTGAAATAGCCGTGCTTTTGTCGCCAGCTTTGGGCAAGCAGCAAGAAGTCGATCAGCCGCTGGATGCGCGGCTCCGAGCTTTGCTGGTTGTTGGAAAAAAGATGTGTCGCTTCCAGCAGGTCAGCCGTAAAGTTGCCATTGACGAAGTCCCAGTAATTCACGTCTCCGGCCTGGGAGCGGTGCTCGTTGACCCGCTTCGTCTCCGTTTCCCAGTGGGCAAAAGTCGTGACGTCAATCCCGAAGTACAGCTCGAAAGGCAGCAGATCGCCAAGCAAATGGAAGCGGTAAGGGCTGGACTGCTGAAACCAGGTTTTGATGAAAGCGAGCCGGGAGGACGGGGGAACGACGATGGCTCTTTCCAGGTAGCTGGTTTTGGCGATGTCTGCCTGAAACTGCTCGATCGAGGTGGAACGGGCGACAAACGGCGAAGAGGAGGCGAGAAAATCGACGCCGTCTTCATCGTTGTCGTACTGCACAAGAATATGCGTGAAGCTGCTCTTGGCTTGGGAAGACAAGACGAGCTGGCCCCAGTGATGAGCCGTGCCGTTGTCGATGGCTCCGATGATGACGACAGGCGTATCTTTTTGTCCGTTGAACGCGATGGAGCCGTAATCCTCGACGATGATTTTGTGCTGGCAGCGGACATTGATGGAGGCGCCAGCTTCGAAGCTGACGCAGACGCCTGCGGGAATCGTAACGTCTGTCGGACCAATCATGTACGGCCCGCCAGCGGCAGTAAATTCGCGATCATCTTCCATAGTTCCGCACAGGCGGACGTACTTGTCCACGTGAAGCTGGCAGGAATGCTGCGGGTCAGGGTCTGGCCCAATGGTCAGCTTAATGTAATAAAAGCCGTCTTCCGGAGGAAAAAAAGGCAGGATGAGGCTGCCTCCCGGCGTGTAGCGGACTTCGCACAGTTTCGTTCCGTGCATATCGTACACTTCAATACCGGAGGACGGGTGCGTCACATTGCTGATATGGATTTCGATGGCCTCTTTGGAAGTGAGGAAAAGCTTGTACATTTCGATGTGAGGATCGATGTCTGGTGACGCTTTGCGAATGGGCTTGTCTGTTTCCAGCATGGATACGTTTGCGAGAGTATTCATGTTACGCCGACTCCTATTCGAAAGATTCAATCATATGTAGGGAATGCAAGGCCAGGGGCACTTGAATATTGGATATTATTAGTATAAGACGCGCGAGTGGGGAAAAAGTTTTGGGAGAAAGCAAGTCTTTTGGACTAGGGAAGCAGCAAGAAAAAAAGGACGGGAGCGCCAGCGTGACTGACGTTCCTGTCCTTTTTGGCTGGATGAAGCGCAGAGGAGGTCGCTTACTTT
Source organism: Brevibacillus sp. 1238 (assembly GCF_029892995.1). Lineage (NCBI taxonomy): Bacteria > Bacillati > Bacillota > Bacilli > Caryophanales > Paenibacillaceae > Brevibacillus > Brevibacillus sp. 1238. Next base: position 86,866 of record NZ_JARXWC010000014.1, read on the forward strand.
CCGCCCGCTTTTGCGAGCATGTCGACCATCTCGCGGAAGCCGCGTTTTTTCGCGTGCGACAGAGGGGTGACCCCGTCGGAATCCGCCAGATTCACGTTCGCGCCGTGCTCGATCAAAAGCTGGACGATTTCCTGATGCTTTTTGCCGCCATCTCCGAGGATGACTGCTTCCAGCAAGGCCGTCCACCCGAGGTTGTTGACGTGGTCGATGTTGACGTCAGAGGTGGTTAAAAGCTCGCGGACGATTTCTACATGACCGCGATCAGCCGCAGGGATGAGGGCGGTGCCGCCAAAGCGGTTGGTGATCGTCGTATCGGCCCCTGCGGCAATGCTTGCCCGCACGAAGTCCAGCTTGCCTTCTGCCCCGGCATACAGCAGCGGATTGTCGGAGCGGTCATCGCGAATGTTGATGTTGGCGCCATGTTCCACCAGCAGGTTGAATACTTCCAGTTGATCCGTGTGCACGGCGATCATGGCTGAAGTGCGGCCGCGCTCATCTGTTGCATTGATGTCAGCTCCGTCAGCAAGCAGCTTTTGGATCGTTTCCTTGTCTCCTTGCTTGACTGCTGCAAGCAGTGCCTGGTTTCGCTTGTCCATTTCTTCTTTCACCACCTGGGTCGCTTGCTGCTCGCCGCTCGCAAGCAGGGTGTCCATGTTGGCCGCACAGCCTGACAGGAACAGGGCGATAGTCAAAAAGCTTGCTTGCAGCATGGCGAACCCGCCCCTTTCTTTCGTTTTCATTGCCAGCATATCCAGCGGCTTATTCGACTGTCAGCTTGGCCTGGGATTTGCCAGCCCAATCGCCGACAGGTGTTACCGTATAGGTTGTGTCTGCTTTCAGTTTACCATCTTGCTGAAGGTCAAACACGCCTGTTGCCCCTTTGCGGCTGGAATATTTGTAGGTGGCGAGCAGCTTTTCGCCATCTGCCGAAGTCAGTTCTACACTGCGGCCGGAGAACAGCTCGTCTTTTGGATCGGCAGTCAAGGTAACGGAAATCGATGTGTCACTGAGCGCTTCTGCTTCGCTCAACGCAAGCGGAGCGACTTCCTGGGCGACAAAAGTCGGGTTGGCGATATTGGCCCAGTCAGATGTGACGGTGTACGTGACGCCCGGTTTCAATACTTGACCTTCCGGCAGACGGAATTTTGGCTCCTGGACTCCGTCAGTCGATTGTGTGAATGGCACGTATTTCGCGATAATCGGCTCGCCGCCAGCAGGGGTAATCGTCACTTGTCTTGCCTGCATGGACGAAATGACTTGATACGTTTTGCCGTCTGCGCTGTTGCTGTCGTCAAGCACAAAGGCGTTTGCGCCACGTCCTGCACTGTAAGCGGAGATGATGTATCCGTAGTCGACGACCCCGTTTGCTTTCAGTGCTTCGACTTCAAATGTGTCGTTTGTCACCTGTCTTGCCTGGGTCATGTCAAGCTTCGTTGCGTTGCCAGCAAAAGTTCCTGCCTTGTTCCCTTTGTAGGTCAACGTGTAAACTGTCCCAGGCTTTTGTACGGAAGTCGGCACGATATAGGTTGCGACAGAGCCAGTTTTCAGACGCGGCATGTTGGTCAAGGTCAGACCGTCGTTGAAAGCAAAGTCTTCCTTGGCTTTTGCGAATACTTCATCCTGCGCCGTCAGTGGCGCGTCAAAGGTGACGATCAGGGTGATGGCATTCAGCGCGCGTGCGCTGGTCACTTTCGCATTGGCGGAAGGGATCGCTTTGTGAGCGGTTTGCAAAAGGAAGGCAACTTCGCCGCGGGTGACGCTTCCGTTGGCGGAGGAGAGGCGTTCTGCCCAATGTTGAACGGATTTCGTATCGCGTCCGAGCGCCTTGGAGACGATCTGGACCAGTTCGGCGCTTGTCACCGTTCCTTGTGGGTCAAAACGTCCATCTTTCGCCTGCATGATTTCTTTGCCAACCAGTGCGGCAGCGTAGTTGTAATACCATGCGCCCGGGTTCACATCGGAAAAGCTGACGGTTTGCTCTGCCTTGCCTTGCAAGCCGAATGTGAGTGCGATCATTTTCGCCAGCTCGGCGCGGGTGACTTGCTGGTGGATGCCCATCGAGCGATCTTGATAGCCTTGCATGACGCGAAGCTGGGTCATTTTGCTGACGGCTTGCTGGATTTCCCCGGCGCTGAGCGGAGCGGCTGCTGCCTGTGCATGCAAAGCGGCGAAGGGAAGGGATGTCGCTCCGAGAGTAGTAGCGAGCAGCACAGCTGCCAGTTTATTGGATACCTTTTTCATGTATAGTCCTCCTCGGTCAAGATCAGGTTAGGTGTTTCTGTTTGGCTTACCTGTATGATAGACGAGGGGTCTAAACTCCCGAGAAACGCGAGATTAACAGTTTCTAAAAAGGTTCTTAAAAAAAGATAAAAAAACCGCCTGAAATGCTCAGACGGTAAAACGGTACCCGGCACCCCAGACGGTTTCGATATATTGCGGATTGGACGGATCGACCTCGATTTTTTCCCGCAGCTTGCGAATATGCACGGTGACGGTTGCGATATCTCCGCTGGAATCCATCCCCCATATGCGTTCAAACAGCTCGTTTTTGCTGAACACCCGGTTCGGATGTGTAGTCAAAAATTCAAGCAAATTAAACTCTCGTGTAGTAAAAATGACTTCTTCGTTGCGCACGAACACCCGGCGCGATGCTTTGTCGATGACCAGCCCGCGGATGTGAATCTCGGACTTGGCTGCAGGCTCCTTGTGGGATGTCAGCCGTTCGTAGCGCGTCAGGTGAGCTTTGGCGCGGGCCACCAGCTCGCTTGGACTGAATGGCTTGGTGATGTAATCGTCGGCTCCAAGGTTGAAAGCGCGGATTTTATCGATTTCTTCTTTTTTGGCAGAGACGATCAAAATCGGCACTTCTTTCGCCTGTCTGATTCGGCTGCACAGTTCGAAGCCGTCCATGCCGGGCAACTGCAAATCGACGATAATCAGGCTGTAGTCGTCGTGCAAGGCGAGCTGCAAGCCTTCGTTTCCGGTGTGGCACAAGTCGACCTGAAACCCGTTCAGTTCAAAATAATCGCGTTCCAACTGGGCGATTGTCGTCTCATCTTCAATGATGAGGATGCGCGTCGTCATATGTGTCGGCTCCTCCTTGCTGATTCATTCGCGGCAAGCTGAAAAACAGGCTCGTGCCGCTGCCTTGCTTGCTTTTCACCCAAATCTCGCCGCCGTGTCCTTCGATGATCTGGCGCGCGATGGAAAGACCGAGGCCGCTGCCGCCCGTCGAGGAATTGCGCGATTGCTCGGCTCGGTAAAACCGTTCGAAAAGGTGAGGAATGGCTTCTTCGGGAATGCCGATTCCGTTGTCTTTGATTTCAACGGTCGCCCAGTTCGGGTCAGCCATTACCGAAACGAGAATGTGTTTATCCGGTTTGTCCATGAACTTCTGGGCGTTTTCGATGATGTTGAGCACGGTTCGCTTGATTTTTTCCAGATCGGCGATAACCGCGACGCTTTCCTGCGGGCGTTGTTCCCATTGCAGGCGGATGCCTTTCTCCTCCAGGTCGTAGTGCAGCTCGTCGATGCAGTCGTCCAGGAAGCTGGTAATATCAACAGGCTCAAACGTAAACGGCACCTGTTTCAGATCGAGCTTGGAGTAGAGGAACAGCTCGTCTACGAGCTTGTCGAGATCGACTGCTTTGGCGTAAATGATGTTGACGTACTTATCCATTTTTTCCGGTGTATCTGCGACGCCGTCCCGAATGCCCTCGATGTAGCCTTTGATGTTTGTAATCGGCGTTCGCAGGTCGTGCGAGATGTTGGAGATCAGCTCTTTGCGGCTCTCCTCATCCTGCAAGCGAAGCTGTACGGACTCTTGCAACCGTCTGCGCATGTTCTCGAACGCTTCGTTCAACTGACCGATTTCGTCCTTGCTGCTCTCCGGGAGGGCGAAGTCGAGGTTGCCTTCCTTGATGTTCTCCGCAGAGTGGCGCAGTCTGTCCAGCGGCTTGACGACGCTGCGGGTAATCCAGCGGTACAGCAGCACGTTGGCGACGATGAGCACTCCGAGCAGCAGACAGACGAGAATCGGCAGCAGCCTGCGGGTTACTTCGCTGAACGGACTGCGCTCGCGAATGACGAACACGCTGCCTTTTGCCCCGTCCGAGTAGAGAAAATCGAACTTGGCGTAGGCGTAAAAGCGCTCCCCGATGTTGAACGTGTTGCGAATCTGGCTGTTGTTCAGGTCGTAGGGAGGCAGGCTTTTTTCCAGCTCCGGCTGGTTGAACGTGAGCGATTCGAACACTTGGTTGCTCTCCCTGCGCACATACAGGCCAGCGCGTACCGTTTTGAGCTTGAAGTCGTAGTCTTGCAGCAACGACTTGTCGAGCAGCTTATCCGGCTCGTTTTTGGCGAAGTATTTCAGTTCGAGAAAAATCGACTCTTCTTGTTCGGTGAGCGGGTTGAGCTGATAGTGCACTTTATAAAAATCGCGAAAGCTGTGAATGTCGCCTGTCGCTGCAATCGTAAACAGGCTGGCTGCGAGAAAAAACATGAGCAAACTGATGACCAGCATCCCCGTGTAGGAGAGCAGCAGCTTGACGCGGATGGACATAAGACTCACCTCTCCTGGTGGCTGGGGTGTACAAAAGATGACAAGTCCATTATATACAAGGAAGACAGTCGGTAAAGCATTATTGCTTGGAACTGGGCGAATATCCGTTATACTAGCAGTAGAAGAACGGGATGAGACAGGGGGATACGATACCGATGAAAGTAGCCATAGCACAGCTTACCGCGACGATGGACAAAGCGGTCAATCTGCAAAAAGCACAAGCGTATATCGAGAAGGCCAAAAAGGCGGGGGCTGACTTTGTCATTTTGCCTGAGATGTACAGCGCTCCAGCGACGCCCAAGTCGGGTGTGACGCCAGCCGAGGTGGCGGAGAAGCTGGACGGACCGTTCGTTTCGGGGCTTTCAGCAGCAGCGAGACAGCACGGGATTTACGTCGTGTGCGGTGTGTTCGAATCGATCGAGGGCGACGAAAATCGCGCTTACAACACGACAGTCTTCCTCAATCGCGAGGGCGAGCTGATTCACGCGTATCGCAAGACGCATCTGTACGATGCATTTTCCTATATCGAATCCGATTTTATCGCGCCGGGCGACAATCCGTATCAGGTGGTGGAGACGGAGTTTGGCAAAATCGGGCTGATGGTATGCTACGAGGTGCGCTTTCCGGAGATCGCCCGCCAGTTTGCCTTGCAGGGAGCCGATATTTTGTTTGTGCCGGCTGGCTGGGTAGCGGGTGCGATGAAAGAGGATCATTGGGAGACGCTGGTGCGTGCGCGGGCGATCGAAAACACGATGTTCATATGCGCAGCCGACCAGGTAGGCAACATCTTCGCGGGACGCAGCATGTTCGTCGATCCGATGGGAGTGGTCATCGCCAGCGCCGGAGAAGAAGAAACTTTGTTGATCACAGAATTGGATATGGATCGGATTCAACGCGTGCGAGGAAAGCTGCCGAGTGTAGCAAACCGCCGCGCAGAGCTGTACACCAATTAAATACATGGGATTTCTGTAAAAGAACAGTCAGTCGCACCACAGGGCAACGTGGGGGCTGATTGTTTTTTTGTTTGGGAAAAGAAAAGTGGTCAGGCACATTTTCGTTTTTCCTTCATAGGATTATAGTAGATATTCTTCATTTTTAGAGCCCTTATGCAAGCGTTACCATCATGCGAAAGGAAGTGTGTGCGAATGTTCTGGTTCGTATGGGCTGTCGTCGGTGTCGTTGTCTGGTGGGCAATGAACAGTATCATGACAGGTAAAGCGGCAGGAACAAGCTGGTGGGCTTCGCTCATCGCTGCGCTTCTGGGCAGCTGGCTTGGGGATTTGGTGTTGGGAGATTGGCTGTGGCTGTGGGCTGGCTTCAACGTCATTGCCGGGGTCATCGGGGCGGTCGTCCTCACCTGGCTGTGGAACTTGCTCAGCAAACAGGCGAAGTAGCATAAAAGCAGGAAGGAATCGTCCCTGTGGCGGTTCCTTTTTTTCGTGGGTACAATCAAAATCAGCGGCACGAACGAAAGTGTACATTTGGGCTATTTTCGCAAAAATCTTACTTGACCAGTAGGAATTGTTGGTAATATAACTATATCTAGGCCGATACTTATGACAGAGAGAGTATTTGATGCAACAGGAGGGGAAAACATGTCAACGATACTTACGATTGTCAACATTGTCCTTATGCTTTTATTCATTGGCGGTTTGTACGCTTTGCAAAAGAAACATATTTCTTTTTCCAAAAGGGTATTTGTCGGTCTGGGACTCGGGATTGTCTTCGGTCTTGTGCTGCAATTTGTTTACGGAGTCAAATCGGACATTTTGAAAGACTCGATTGACTGGTTCAATATCGTAGGAAAAGGCTACGTGAAGCTGCTGCAAATGATCGTCATGCCGCTGGTGTTCATCTCGATCCTGGCTGCGTTTACGAAAATGAAATTGTCCAACAACATCGGCAAAATCAGCTCGCTGATCATCGGGCTGCTGGTGGGAACGACCGCGATTGCCGCAGCGATCGGGATTGCCTCCACTTTTGCCTTCAATCTGGACGGAGCGCAGTTCCAGCAAGGAGATGCAGAATCCGCCCGCATCGAGCAAGTAGAGCAACGCCTTGGCGACATCCAGAACATGACGTTGCCCGCGAAAATTTTGGAGCTGCTCCCGGCCAATCCGTTTCTGGACTTGACAGGTGACAGAGCGACTTCGACGATTGCCGTCGTTATTTTCGCCGCGATTATCGGCATCGCCTATTTGGGTGTGAAAAAGAAAAATCCGGAGCAGGCCGAACTGTTCTCCAAAATCGTCGATGCGATTCACGCGATCATCATGCGCGTCGTGACGCTGATTTTGCGCCTGACCCCATACGGTGTGCTGGCGATCATGACGCGGGTGACTGCGACGAGCGACTACAATGCCATCTGGCAGCTTGGAAAATTCGTCATCGCTTCGTACGCGGCGCTGATTCTCATGTTTATCGTGCACTTGCTGATGCTGGCGTTCGCCGGGCTGAATCCGGTCACTTACGTGAAAAAAGCGTTCCCTGTCCTGACCTTTGCCTTTACGTCCCGCACGAGTGCAGGGGCATTGCCGCTGAACGTGAAAACGCAAACGCAAGACCTGGGCGTACCTGAAGGAATCGCCAACTTTGCCGGCTCGTTCGGTCTGTCGATCGGGCAAAACGGCTGCGCAGGAACATACCCAGCCATGCTGGCGATCATGGTTGCGCCTATCGCGGGTATCGATCCGCTGACGCCTTCTTTCATCCTGACCTTGATCGTGGTCGTGGCTCTCAGCTCCTTCGGGGTTGCCGGAGTAGGGGGCGGAGCTACTTTTGCCGCACTGCTTGTTCTGTCTACGCTGAACCTGCCTGTAGCGATTGTGGGCTTGCTCATTTCTGTCGAGCCTTTGATCGACATGGGACGCACAGCGCTCAACGTGAGCGGAAGCATGACAGCAGGTCTTTTGACGAGCAGGGCGACCAAAGAGCTGGATACAAAAGTATACAACGGCACAGAGCAACAATCGTCTGTGACCGTCTAAAAGCCAAAGCAAACAGGCTGTGCCATGTCGAAGAGACAGGTACAGCCTGTTTGTTTACGCAAGAGCAATCGGCTAGCGGGTGACGGATGTGTACTTGAAGTACGCCCCGCCGAGCGGGAAGATGATGAAATCTTTCACCTTGTCGTTCTTCACATACGGGCTTCCCCGGAAGTTGAGCGGAGCGAGCGGCATTTCGTCCATCAAAATCGTTTCGGCGTCCAGCAAAATTCGCTTGCGCTTGTCGAGGTCAGGCTCGTTGTAGCTCTTGTCGATCAGCTCCTTGAACTTGGCGTTTTCCCAGTCTGGATGGTTGTTGCCGCCTGTTTTGTCGCGGAACATCTCCAGGAAGTTGATCGGATCGTTGAAATCGGCGCCCCATTGGAAGCGGATCAGGTCGAAGTTGGCTTGCGAGCGCATGTCCCGGTATACTTTCAACTCTGCGTTGTACAGCTTGACGTTTACGCCGAGCACTTTTTTCCACTGGTCTTGCAAAGCTTCTGCCACTTTCTTGTTCGTGTCGGTAGTGTCGTACGTGTAAGTCACGGTCGGGAAGGCTGTCAGGCCAAGCTCTTTCATTCCTTCGGCCAGAAGCTGCTTCGCTTTTTCGTTGTCTTCTTTGAAGTAGCCGTCCGGTTTCAGGCCCATCGAGGTCGGCACCCATCCGTAGGCGGCAGGAACGCCGGTTTGCAGGATGTTGTCGATGATTTCCTGACGGTTGATGGCGTAAGCGAAGGCTTGTCTGATTTTTTTGTTGTTGAAAGGCGGCTTGGTCGTATTGAAGACGACAGACTGTGTGCCAGGGTTGTCAGCGACCATCAGCTTGCCCGCGTCCTTCAGGGAAGGGATCGCGTCTGTCGGCAGCGTGGAAGCAGGATAGCCGCCCCAGTCGATATCGCCATTTTCAAACATGGAGAAAGCTGTATTGTTGTCTTCGATCATGGAGATTTCCAGGCGATCCAGCTTCACGTTTGATTTGTCCCAGTAGTTCGGGTTTTTGGTGAAGACGATTTTGCTTTTGTGTTCCCATGTATCCATGATGAATGGGCCGTTGCCCACGATCGTCTTCGCTTCTGCCGCCCAGTTCGGGCTGCTCTCGACTGTTTTTTGATGGAGCGGGAAGAGCGTCGGGAAGAAGGTCAACTCACGGAAAAATGGAGTAGGCGATTTCAGGTTGAACTCAACGGTGTAATCGTCGATCGCTTTTACACCTACGTCGTCGGCTTTTCCTTTACCCGTATTGTATTCCTCTCCTCCTTTAATGTAGTAAAGCTGATAGGCGTACTCGGATGCCGTCTTGGGATCGAGATTGCGTTTGATCGCGTACACGAAATCGTGGGCAGTGACCGGATCGCCGTTGCTCCATTTGGCGTCCTTGCGAATCTTGAAGGTGTAGTTCATATAGTCCGGTGTATTGGTAAAGCTCTCCGCCGTAGCATTGGTCAGCTGTCCGTTCAGGTCGTAGCTGGTCAAGCCTTCAAAAGCGGCGTAAATCATGTCGAAAGAGTCGGCGTCGACGGCGATGCCAGGGTCCATGGAAGGCGGCTCGCTGTTGATGCTCCACCGCAGCACCATCGGCTCTGTCTTTGTAGCCTCAGTCGGTGTGGCGGAGGGTTGCGAGGTTTGGCCCGCAGGCTGGGAAGGCGTCGAAGAGTTGGAACAGCCTGTGATTACCCCGAAAAGCAAGGTAAGACAGGTTGCAAGCGCAATGCCCTTTTTCATGTAAATCCCCCTTGAAAATGATAGAAACATATATTCAGAATATTTGTTGGCGTTTTTTTTAGCAAAGGTAATTTTTATATTTCCCGGTAAAAAATTTTTTCGTTTAGCTGATTAACAAAGTATTTGCTGCTAATAGTAGAAGACACTCATGTTCGTGCAAGCAATGAGGCAGTTAACTAATTTAGCGGGCAGAATGATGACAGCAGTAGACAAAGCACACGGCAAATGATAAGAATGAGGTAATTAATCATTTTAGCAGCTATCAAACCAGGTAGGAGTAAACGCCCTTATGTATAAAATCGGTGTGGTGGGTCCGCCCCCTTCAGTAGAGCGGATACTGGCTGTTGCCAATGAGTTTGAGCACGAAATCGAGTTTGTTCCTTTTACCTATGAAGATGCGAGAGAAGTTAGCCAGATTGTGCAGGAGCATAATCCGGAGTTTAACGGATGGTTTTTCTCTGGCCCGATTCCTTTTACGATCGCCAAAAATGTGCTGAGCCCGGATGCGAATATCGTCTACTGCCCGCCAACCGGCTCCAATCTGTACCGTTGCTTCATTCAGATGTCGATCGACCATGACGAGGTTGTGAAGCGTGTCTCCGTCGATATGATCGATTCGGAAGGGACGTATTTGCGCGAGGCCATGTCGGAGCTGGATATTCCCGCGGAAGAAATGCACGTCATGACCTACGACGAGCATTACGACCCGGAGGCCATTACGCAGTTCCACCTCTCGCTGTGGCGGGAAGGGAAGACGCAGGGAGCTTTCACGACCTTGTTTTCCGTCGAACGGGCTTTGCGCGATGCAGGCATCCCGGTCTATCGCGTGTTGATGACGAAGATGGAAATTCGCCAGGCGATGAAGATCGTCATCGAAAAAGCGAAAAGTTCGTATTTCAAGCATACCCAAATCGGCGTGGAAATCATTGAGCTGGAGCAGTTTGACAAAATTGCCGAGCGGGCGAAGACGCGGTTCCATCTCCAGCATCTGGAGCTGAAAATCAGGGAAATCTTGCTGCTGCTTTGCGAACGGCTCGATGGCTCCCTGATGGCAAACGGCAACGGGCGCTATCAAATTTTCAGTTCGCGCGGCGCGATCCAGCGGGAAATTGAGATGCTTCGGCATACGGTAGAGCAGCTTTCGCTGGAAGCGGATGTGCCCGTGGCAGTCGGCGTAGGCTTCGGAGACACGGCCTTTTCAGCGGAGAACAATGCGCGAAAAGCGGTCCAGCATGCCAAAGAACGGCCGCAGTTTGGGATTGTGGTCGTGCAGGATAACGGCGTGATGATGGAATCGGTGGGCGAAGCGGAGGAGCTGGAGTACGCCTACCGTTCGAACGACCGCGAGCTTTTGGAAAAACTGAACAAGGCCAACGTCAGCGTCAAAACGTATTACAAGCTGAGGGCGCTTGTCCAGCGCATGGGCTGGAAATCATTCACGACAACAGACATCGCGGCGTATTTGTCCATGACGGTGCGAAATGCCCAGCGAATCATGGGCAGTCTGTGCGAAGTGGATCTCGCGGAATACAAAGGCGAGGAGCAACAGGCTATGCGCGGCAGGCCGAAGAAAATATATACGCTGAAAAAGTAGACAACACCCGACATTTCGGGTGTTTTTTTGTCGATGGGAAGCGACTTTAGTGTCATTTCGTGGCGAGAGTTCGGAGGGCAGCGTTTTTGGCTGCGAGGTTTCGTCAAATCATGTAGAAGCAAGTAAGAAGTTGTCGAGAAAAAAGAAAAGAGAAAAAAAGGGATTTTTTCCAGAAAAAGCAAATAAGATAAAATGTTTCATACATTCATAATATTTTGATTGGGGGAGTTTTTTAGAATGAAAAAGTCTTATGTTGCAACCAGCTTGACTCTTAGTATTGCCGTGGGCGTGTCTGGCTTCGCATCGGTTCCGGCGCTGGCCAAATCCAAAGACATCGACTACAGCAAGGAGTGGGAAACACCGCAGTACATCGGGGAGAAGTGGGAACCGGATGGAGAAAAAGGCGACGATATCGTCTGGTCCTACCTCGAAAATTACAAAGATCAATTCCAGATTCAAGGAGATGTCGCCGATCATTTTCAAATTGTGAATGAGGTTCGCAACAAGGAAACGGACACAAAGCACTACCGTTTGCAGGAGGTCTATAACGGGATTCCGATTTACGGTTTCCAGCAAACCGTTCACATAGACGCTGATGGCTCTGTCACGTCTTACCTGGGGCAGTTCATTCCCAATCTCGATAACAATGATGATCTGACAAAGAAACCGAAGCTTAACGCACAAAAAGCGTTGAAGAAAGCGATCAGTGATGTGGAAGACGAAGTGGGCGAAAAGCCGGACTTCGTAAATGATCCGGAGGCAGAGCTGTATATTTACGTACATGAAAACGAAGCTTACCTGGCGTATGCGGTTGAGCTGAGCTTCCTGGACCCGGAACCAGGTCGTTGGATGTATTTCATCGATGCGCATAGCGGAGACGTGATCAACAAGTACAATACGATCGACCACGCAACAGGAATCGGAACAGGCGTGCTCGGCGACAGCAAGCAGTTCGAGACTTCGCTGCAAAGCGGCAAATATGTGATGAAAGACACGACGCGCGGAAAAGGTATCGAGACGTATACTGCCAAAAACCGCTCCACGCTTCCTGGCACGCTTATGTCAGACAGCGACAACAATTGGACGGACGGAGCGGCAGTCGATGCGCACGCCTATGCGCAGCAAGTGTACGACTACTACAAAGACGTCCACAATCGCAACAGCTATGACAACAAAGGCGCCTTGATCCGCTCTACTGTCCACTACGGCAACAATTACAACAATGCATTCTGGAACGGCTCGCAAATGGTGTATGGAGATGGCGACGGCAGCACATTCATATCGTTGTCCGGAGGTCTGGATGTAGTCGCTCACGAATTGACCCACGCTGTAACCGAAAAGACAGCGGGGCTGGTGTACCAATACGAATCGGGAGCTTTGAACGAGTCCCTCTCCGATATTTTCGGTGCGATGATCGACGACGACGATTGGCTGATGGGAGAAGACATCTACACCCCAGGAACAAATGGAGATGCGCTGCGTTCCCTGGAAGACCCAACAGAGTATGGCGACCCGGATCACTACAGCAACCGCTATACCGGCTCCCAGGATAACGGCGGTGTTCATATCAACAGCGGAATCAACAACAAAGCTGCGTATTTGCTGGCAGAAGGGGGCACGCATCACGGGGTAACCGTGAACGGGATCGGTCGCCAAGACACAGCGAAAATCTACTACCACGCGCTGACTCATTACCTGACGCCGTACTCCAACTTCTCTGCGATGCGCCAAGCTGCTGTTCATTCGGCCACTGACTTGTTCGGTGCAAATTCTCCGCAAGTAGCTGCTGTGAATGCAGCGTATAGCGCGGTAGGCGTGAACTAAACAATATAGCATGGCAAAGAGGCAACCACTCAACGGGTGGTTGCTTTTTTGTATGTAAAAAAGCAGACGAAATCATTTTCTTATGGCAAAAAACCAGTGGGAAGTGCCGTTGGAAGGAAAAACAACTTAGGTCTAAAGTGCTGATGTGGTCAGGTCTGGAGTCCTGGATAAATCATGGAAGCTTTTCTATTTTTCAAGAAGTCAAACAACTCTATTGAAAAAAAGTTACTCAGGTTATATAATTCAATTAAACGAAATTGTCTTTTTGTATTCGCATATTGTGAATGGTGACTGAAACAAAGACCAGGAAAGGAGTATCGGCACGACGACAAGCTTTACTGCGTTTTTGAATGAATGGATTGCGTTGAGATTAAAATGAAAGGGCTTTCACTTTAATGCCAGCATCCAGACTGATCACTCATTCAGAACGTCGTTGTTTCGCCAACGAAATAAACGAGAATGATGGTTACCAACAGAAAGAAACGGCCTAGGGGGAATGCTCAATGAGTGCAAACAACGTACAAATCGATCGGAATGAGCAATATTCGCAAGGAATCGGCCTGGTGAAATGGGTAGAGCGAGTGGGAAACAAGCTGCCGAACCCGTTCATGCTGTTCCTTTATTTGATTGCTGCTTTGATGATCATCACTGCTGTTTTGTCTATTTTCCACGTCACAGCAATCGACCCGATCAAGAATGAGCAAGTCCAGGTAAAAAATCTGCTCAGCCAGGAAGGCTTGCAGTGGCTTTTGCCCAACATCATTAAAAACTTCTCCGGGTTCTTGCCGCTCGGTTCGATCTTGACGCTGATGCTTGGCGTAGGGCTGGCAGAGAAGGTCGGTCTGCTGGAAGCAGTCATTCGCAAAATGTCGCTGCGCGTCAGTGCGCGCTATGCCAGCTATCTCGTTGCTTTCATCGCGTTTTTCAGCCACGTGTCTTCTGACGCTGCGTTCGTGATTATGCCGCCGCTTGGCGCGTTGATCTTTTTGGCTGTCGGACGTCATCCGGTGGCAGGGTTGCTCGCCGCGATTGCAGGTGTTGGATCAGGCTTTTCCGCCAATATCCTGATCGTGACGACAGACGTATTGTTGTCCGGGATCAGCTCGGAAATTTCCAAGTCGGTCGATCCGAACATCACTGTGAGTGTGCTCGACAACTGGTTCTTCATGTCCGCGTCCGTCCTGCTGCTTTCCGCTGCGATTGGTTTTATCACGGACAAATTTGTGGAACCGCGCCTGGGTGTTTACAAAAGCGAAGGCAAAAACGAAAGAAAACTGGAAGATTTGTCCGATATCCAAAAGAAAGGCTTGCGTGCCGCTGGTATCGCAGCGCTGGCGTTCATTGCCGTCATGGCTGTGCTGGTCGTGCCGGAAAATGCGCTCTTGCGTGATCCGAAGCTGGGAACAGTCGTACCTTCTCCATTCATTTCAGGGATTGTTCCGATCATCTTGCTCTTTTTCTTCACCGTAGCGATTACGTACGGAATCAAAGTCGGAGTGATCAAAAAGCAAAATGACATCCCGGCTCTCTTGACTGACCCGATCAAAGGCATGGCAGGATTCATCATCATGATTTTCCCGCTGTCCCAATTCGTGGCGATGTTCAACTGGAGCAACATGGGCAGCTTCCTGGCGCTCTCGATTACCGATTTGCTGGAGCAAATGAACATGAGCGGAGCACCTGTGTTTATCGGCTTGATGTTTTTGTCCGCGTTTCTCTGCATGTTTATCGCCAGCGGTTCCGCCATCTGGTCGTTGCTTGCCCCGGTGTTTGTACCGATGTTCATGGCGCTTGGCTTCCATCCGGCATTCGCGCAGGTGGCGTTCCGGGTTGCCGACTCTTCGGTCATTCCGTTTGCGATCGTCTCACCGTTTATCCCGCTGTTCCTCGGCTTTTTGCAGGAATATAAAAAGGATGCGAAGCTGGGCACCTATTACGCCTTGATCATGCCGTATCCGATCGCGATCTTTATTTTGTGGACATTGCTCTTAGTTGTTTGGTATTTCTTGGGTCTGCCAATCGGCCCTGGAGTTTATCCGATCATGAAGTAGAGATGACTCCAGAATGAACAGGAGGAATTGATATGTTGGATCTGGTTTCCCTTCGAAGAGATTTTCATATGCATCCGGAAGTGGGCTTCACAGAGTTTCGCACCGCTTCCAAAGTGGTAGAGTTGTTGACTTCCATGGGTTATGACGTCATTTACGGACAAGACGCGATGGATGGCGATTCCCGCAGGGGATTGCCGTCCGAGGAAGTGCTGGAAGCCGCATACGAAAGAGCGTTGCGGGACGGCGCCAACCCGGAGATCGTTGCGAAAATGCGCGGCGGCTACACGGCGGTGATCGGCGTCAAAAAGGGCAGCAAGCCCGGGCCGACGGTGGCTTTTCGCTTCGACATGGATGCTTTGCCAGTTTTGGAGAGCACCGATGCAGACCATTTTCCGCAAGCGCACGATTTCCGCTCCCGCTATGAAGGCAACATGCACGCATGTGCCCATGACGGGCATACGACGATTGGGCTTGGCGTAGCATCCGCGCTGGCAGCAGGGGATTTCGCCGGGACGTTGAAGCTGATTTTCCAACCTGCGGAGGAAGGCGTCCGTGGCGCGTACTCCATCGTGCAAAAAGGGATGCTGGACGACGTGGACTACATTTTCTGCCACCATCTGGGGGTTAACGTCCCGCTTGGCGAAGTGCACGGCGGCTCTTACGGGTTTTTGGCTACGACCAAAATGCTCGCTCATTTTTACGGCGTTTCTTCCCATGCGGGCGCATCGCCGGAGCAGGGGAAAAATGCGCTGCTCGGCGCGGCTACAGCTTTGCTCAACATTCATGCGATTCCGCGTTTTAGCACAGGGGCGACTCGCGTGAATGTGGGCGTGCTGGAAGGGGGAACAGCGGCAAATATCATTCCGGCTTATGCGAAGATGATTGTCGAAACCCGTTCGGTGTCTGAGGAGGTCAACGCCGAGGTGGAACAGCGCGTTCGCACGATTATCGCGCACAGTGCAGCCATGCATGAGCTGGAGCACAAAATCGAAGTAGTGGGGGGAGCGATCCCGATCAACTACGACGAGGAAATGGCTGTGTTGGCTTTGGAGGAAGCCAAGCAAGTCGAGGGCTTTACTTCTTTTAAAATGGGCGAGTACAACTCGATGGGCAGCGAGGACGCGAGCTTCATGATCAAGCGCGTTCAGGATCGCGGCGGAAAAGGAACGTACATGGCGATCGGAACCGACATTCCGGCTCCACACCATCATCCGAAATTCGATATTCAGGAAGAAATTTTGCCGCGCAGCGTCGAGCTGCTGAATCGGATTGCAAGACGGCTTCTTACGTAAAAGAAACCCTCTATCGCTCTCATGCTTTGATCAACTACGACCTGGAGAGGATGTTTCTTGATGGATACCAAACGAATTGCAGAAATGATCGAAAGTAAACGGGATTCTTTTATCAAAGTGAGCGACCGCATCTGGGAGTTCGCGGAGACGCGCTTTCAGGAGTACCAATCGGCTGAGCTGTTGGCGCAGACGCTTGAGTCAGAAGGCTTCCAGGTGGAGCGCGGAGTGGGCGGGATTCAGACGGCCTTCATCGGCAGCTTCGGCAGCGGAACTCCGGTTGTGGCGATCCTGGGCGAGTTTGACGCGCTGTCGGGAATGAGCCAGAAAAAAGGCCAGGCCAAGGAAGAGCCGGAGGTGCCGGGGGCAAACGGACACGGCTGCGGACACAATCTGCTGGGAACCGCTTCGCTTGCGGCCGCAGTAGCCGTGAAGCAGTATATGGAAGAAAACAATTTGCCAGGTACGGTTCGTTACTACGGGTGCCCAGGGGAAGAGGGCGGCTCAGGGAAGTCGTTCATGGCGAGAGCCGGGCTGTTTGACGACGTGGACTTCGCCCTTTGCTGGCATCCGATGGGCTACAACAGCATCATGGCAGTCGAGTCGCTGGCGAACTACCAGGTGTATTTCAAGTTCAAAGGCAAAAGCGCTCACGCGGCAGCGAGTCCGCATCTGGGCCGCAGCGCGCTGGACGCAGTCGAGCTGATGAACGTCGGCGTAAACTACTTGCGCGAACACATCATCACGGATGCGCGTGTGCACTATGCGATCACCAATTCTGGCGGGTTGTCGCCAAACGTCGTGCAGCCATACGCAGAGGTGCTCTACCTCGTTCGTGCGCCAAAAGTCGATCAGGTGCAAGAAATTTACGAGCGCGTGTGCAAAATCGCCAAAGGCGCGGCGATGATGACCGAAACGGAAGTCGAGATCGTGTTTGACAAGGCTTGCTCCAATCTGGTGCAAAACCGGACGCTGGAAGAGGTCATGTACAAAAACTACCAGGAGCTGGGTGTTCCCGTGCATGACGAGGCGGAGTTGCAACTGGCCAAAGCGATGCGTGCCACGCTGTCTGAACAGGAAAAGGCAACAGCGGAGAGACAGTCGCCGGGTACGCCTGACCCGGACATGGTGACATGGCTGAACCCGTACAACGGCGGGACGATTCCGCTGAACGGCTCGACAGACGTTGGCGATGTAAGCTGGATCACTCCGACCGCCCAGTGTACGACTGCTTGCTTTATCAATGGTTCGACTTTGCACTCGTGGCAATGGGTGGCGCTGGGAGCTACTTCGATGGCACACAAAGGCATGCTGCACGCCGGAAAGGTCATGGCTGCTACGGCGGTGGACATGCTGCAAAACCCTGAGCTGATCGCGAAGGCAAAAGCGGAGCTGAAGGAGCGTCTGGGCGGCAAAGAGTATGTGTGCCCGATTCCTGACGGGGTTATGCCTTCGGTGAAAAAGTAAAGGATTGTTATCGCTCCTCATGGTTGGCTTGTGGGAGGCAATAGGTAAGTTTCATAGGTGCAAGAAAGGTGCAGCTTCTCATTTTATTGTGAGGAGGCTGTGCCTTTTTTGTTGGGGTGGCTAATCAAGTTTGAGATGGAAGGCTCCATCGGATAGGGGTTACAAAACGTTGTTGCACCAACGTTTTGTATGATGCATGCGAAGTAAGGAAAAGGTAGTCAGTCGAGCAGTATAGTGGAATATGCTTTTCATTACTGATAAGTATTTCAGGCATGATCCGAATGAGTATTTTGGGTTGCCCTTTTCATCAATTTTGTCTACGCACGCTTGAATCCATTTCTTAATATCGGATCGCCTTATCTTCATGATTCGTTTGTTCTCAAATTCGGGCTTAATGTGCAAGCGAATGATTATTTCAATTTGCCTAAAAGTTGAGTCTTTGAGTTCATTACTTTATGGGCTTTCCAGCTATCTACCACCTCATCAAACAGCATATTGCGATATTCAATAAATCCTCTCCTCCACTTTTGCTGCCTCGATCTCCCCTTCCTTTTTTGTTTTGAATGTACCAATGCTAAATTCATCACCGTCGCGAGACACCCTTGCTTGCCACCTACCACTAGGTAGTTTTCTAAACGTCGCCATAATAATCCTTCTCATTGAGAACGTACGTTCTTTTTGAGCGTACAATAAACAGTCTTATGGCTGGAAAGCGCTACTCGAAAAATTCCAGAACTCATAAAGGCTCAAAGCAAATGGTGTATGGGGCAAGTGAAGCACCAACACCGTATTTTTCCTTGTATCAATTAATGGCCGAATCGAGAAAATCTTCAGTTACGCCAAGATATATAGCAAGTTCATGGCGATTACGTATGCCCTGTCTATGGGCTTCAATAATAGCAGATAGTGGAATGAGCTTGTAAAGCTATGGGACTTGGCCAGATTGTCAGATGGTATCATAAAATCATTATGTAATTATATCCTTATATTTCCAATTATACCTTTATTTAATATAATTACAAAAGCATGCATGCAAATGGTGTTCACCTATATCTTTCATTAGTTATATTAGGGGTGAAATTGTGAGTTTTTTTAAAAAGACAAATAGTTTAGTATTAGCTTTATCCTTAGCTATCGTAACAATTCTGTCGCCAACTGCAGCCGCTTATGCAGAGGAACGAGTCGAAGTTTCAAAGGTAGCAAAGAAGAGTCAACAAGGCGAGTTAACAGAAGAAACTGTAACAGAGGAAGACGAAATACAAGAAGCAGAATTACGAGCTGCTCCTTTGATTCCAATTGTTTTAATCATAGTAAGAGCAGGTGTTATGTACATTAAGTATAAAAACAAATTGGAAGAAGCTTATGAAAAAGTAAGAGAATCCTATGTAAAAAAAGAAGTCGAGGAACTTTATTCCAATAAGATCGAAGATAGAGATAGAGAATGGGATGGCGACGTAAAAAGTGACACAACTCTAAAGGTATTCAAACTAAAAGGGTATCCAGATGGTATTCACCTCGAATTCGGCGATCCAGATGACTATGGAATGACACATATACTTGCAAGACACCATCCAGAATATTGGACGGGTGACTATAATGGTTATGATCGTGATCCTCTATCAATGTTTAATCCCAGTACTTCCATGAGGGATATTGAAAAGATTATTCAAAGTGTAATTGATTACAGAGAGAACTCTCAATGGATGAAGGAGCGACTTGATCAGGGCAACTATAAGCCAAAAGGATATGTTGGTTACCACGATGGTAACTTATATAAGTTAGTAGTAAGTGGAGGAAGTATCACCACTCTTTATCCATATGGTTGGAATGAAGTCGAAGAATAATATTTGAGTAATTAAAATAGCCCTAGTTTTCCTCCTAGGGCTATTTCATTCTATATATAATATTGGAGGAGAAATAATGTTTAGCGTTCATACATATTTATTAAAAGGAAACAGTGTAATAGCTTCAGAGTTAAATCTTGACCATGTACATAAAGGTGTTATCCTAGAAAATATTGAACACTCCTTTATAGATATTCGGAACGAACTCGCAGTGAAGCAATACTTTAAACCAAATAAGAAATTTTTCCGGGAAGCAATCCTGATAAAGTTCAATGACGAAGTTATTTTTGATTTTACCTATTATGACTTATCACTTTGGAGCTCTTTTGCTTCTTTAATTGAAGATTTTTTGGCGACAGACTCAAAAGCAACAGAAGAAACTGTGCACTACCAAGCAATTATTTCGTTAGAAAACACCGATCAAGATAAGGTATTATTTACTGTAGTTAAGATGAACAAAATTCAATTAGAAATTGAGTTACCAAAATACTCCTTCCTTCATGCTTTAGTGGATGAAGGATTACACTATTTCACTACTATGTGCAATTATGGATATAGCCATATATCTATTACAAATATGAGATCTTGTTATGAAGAACTTACAAGGCAGCTAGATAAATTGATTGAGTAATGCGTTTGTCTCACACCTAACTCTATTTCGGTTGCGGGCTACGGTTGAGGACTATTTGAAAATTAATATAGAAGAAATTGGAACGTATAAAGAGAAGTGGCGGAATGAAATCGTGAACAAGTTTTTCACCAAAGATGAAAGAAGGAAGTACATCGAGAAATTTGTTGGAAACCAAAAGTAACATAGTTATAAGCCTCGCACAGTAAAAGCGGGGTTTTTATCTGTCCATGTAATCGACATCTACGCTTTCAACAGCTCGACAACGAACGCCTGTGCGTTGCCAAGCGATCCATTGCGCTTTGCTCTTCCATGAAAATTGGATTTCGAAATTCTCGGTTGTCTGCCATAAGGGAGCAGGAAGACGTCTGACTGATGTGAAAAATTCCTCGTAAACACTGCGAGGGATTTCGGAAAATCTGCGTAAATTAACGTGCCGATTTCATGCCGATTCAAGTTAAGAAATTATGAAATGGCATGAAATAAGCATTTCCAATATAATATGAAACCGAATGAAAATAGCCAGTATTCAAGTTTGAATGGTAGGGGGATTGATTGGTGCTACAACGCAGGACGGAAACAGATGAAAATGTGGCTGGTACATGGGCTTCTAGGAATGGCTGACTCAGTCTCAGTACGAGTCGCAATACCTCTCTGGCTTGTTTTCTCAGTTTCATTGGCCAAAAGTATGGCTTTGATCCTGTTACAATAAAAAATGACAATGTCAGCTGGATCGTTTGACTCGAAATTTTTCACATACTTTTCTTTCGAAGAAGTATTGATTGAAATGATTAAGATAACTACAAGCAATACAGGAACTAATGTTTTGGCTACTTATTTTTATTCGCATGATGGGACAGTAGGTTGCGTTAAAAAGCAAAACAAACCTGCACATGAACAGCCCTGCGCAGGCGCTAGAAAGCCGTCAGCTGACTGGCGGCTTTTTTGATGGCATTTTGTCGTTCTCTAGCTGGCTCGCTCACTCATTCCTTGCTGCACTTGCCCTTCTTTCCCGCGATTGACGAAGGACAGAAGCTTGTTTCCGGCATTGATCGCTGCCTGGATGATGTAGCCGGTGGTAAACATGGGTGGCGCTGGGAGCTACTTCGATGGCGCACAAAGGCATGCTGCACGCCGGAAAGGTCATGGCTGCTACTGCGGTGGACATGCTGCAAAACCCTGAGCTGATCGCGAAGGCAAAAGCGGAGCTGAAGGAGCGTCTGGGAGGCAAAGAGTATGTGTGCCCGATTCCTGACGGGGTTATGCCTTCGGTGAAAAAGTAAAGGTTTTACGTGACAAGACCGACGATAGACCGCTTGAATGCGGCTGTCGTCGGTTTTTTTCATGGAACAAGGCAAGAAGATGGAAGCGTGCCTCATGCATGCGATTTACAAAAAAATACAAAAAATTAATAAAATATAAATTTATATATTTTACATATTTCTACAAAAAATGACAAAAATGATAAGTATAATAAAAGTCGATAAGGAAAAACCACTAAATTTGTTGTTGTTTTCTCCTTATTACCCTTGGCCAAGGTATATAGACAAAGTAAGTTTGGGAGGAAAGGAACTTGGGAAAAAAATTTCTTGGTATTGCTGCAACACTCGCTTTGTTGACGGCAGCTAATTCTGCTTATGCGGAGACACAAACCGACACTCTTCAATATAAAGATTTGCGGGCTGATATCAAACTGGATGTCGATTGGAATCTTTTAGATGAAGATAAGGCAGAAGCCGAAACAGACTTCATTAATCCAAACAATAGTAACTATGTTGCAGTCAGACTTGAAATGTGGAAAGACGACTCTGGAGTTTCTGGCAGCAAATATGATCGAGATAAAAGCCTTGCTGAATGCCGCTATACTTATGCGGGAGCTGAGTATTTCAAAAGTAGACACTCGATTGACAGCTCTGATCGGAAAAAAGAACTTGTCGTTGATACTTTCTCCGATGACTAGGATTCCGTAACATTCAAACAGAAAATAAACCGGTTGAATAGCCGGTTTATTTTCTGTTTGGCTACGACGGTAGCTTGCCGCAAACCATATTCAATGCTGAAAAACTCAGGAGACGGTTATACATGACGATAAGCTCGATAAAAAAACAGTTTAAAGCCCATCCTGTCACAACCGCTTTGATTATCTTGGGTCTGACCATATCCATTGTACTCATTTCAATAGGTATATCGAGTGTGAGGAATACGCATTTACTCATCCAGCAACAGGTTCATTACGCACCCCAGAATGCTACTAAAATAGAATTGGAGCTTCCGGACAAACAAGATGTACACGCTTTGTTCAAGGTTTTTGACGGGATATCAGATCAAACTGGAGTTATTCTGGACCGAGCAAAAATGTTTCACAATGGTCTCATGGCTCCAGTAACGCCTGAATATTGGACAAAACAGGTTGTTCAAAGATTTCCGTTAGAAACAGGAAGATATCTGAATGTAACGGATATCATCCATGGAGAAAAAGTAGCCCTGATTGGCAAAGCGAGAGAGAAAGACGTACGCAGCAAAAACGGAAAACCGTACATTTTGCTGGATAACGAAGAATACGAAGTGATCGGAATAATCGGCGTGAAAGGAAAAACAACAAAAGCGATTGATTACAAAATTGTTATTCCGGCCACGTCGCTTTCCTCAACGCTTTTGAGCAAATTGCAAAGCACGAAAACGATTCCTTTCTTGATCCACAATATTTATACAAATACATACGCAGACGAAAAACAGATTAAACAAAATGCCAAGCGTCTATTTCCGGAAGTGACATGTACAGCCTCCCCGTACGGAGAAACAGAGGGGATTATTGCACCCAACAGGGGAGGCGAAATCTACATATCCATAATGGTCTACGCTCTGGCGATCATCAACGCGATTAACCTTACAGCCTTTTGGATTCATGAAAGAAAGTACGAAATTGGTATCAGGAAAGCTTTTGGCTACAGCAATGCGGATATCGTCTCCATGCTTTTTTGGGAGATGTGCGTCATCAACCTGATAGCGGTTGTCATAGGTTTTTCTATTCAATGGATGATAAGAAGCTTGCTCTCCAAATGGCTCGATTATCCGGTTGAGATTACCTCCACCACTATCTTTGCCGCGATTTTGTTTGTTTTTGCAACAGCATTTTTCACTACTGCCATCCCTTCCGGCAAGGCGGTAAAAATACAGCCAGTTGAGGCTATCAGGGGATAAGGAGAAGAGAAATGGAGCACCTTTCCATTGCTATTTCATCCATGTGGAAAAGAAAGCTGTCTGTTTTTCTGATGATGACACAGCTTGTGCTTTCCTTTTGGGTGATGAACCATGCGTTTATTTCCATGGACGTCGTGCACTATCAAGAGAAAAAGCTATTTGCGGTAATGCAGATGGATAAAGATACAACGTTGCGGTTGTCTTTTGCGGATGTGGATGACACAGAATGGTTTGCAGAACGATTTAGTCACTTGGAGAATTTTATCAAACAAACGCCTGGAGTGCAGAGGTACGGCTCCTTTGATACGACCTCCATCACACCGGAAAATTTGCCGAACCAACGTGCTTTTCTTGAACAAAACAAAAAACAGTATGCCGGAACAAGGTTGGAGAATGCGATTGAAAATAGCAAGATCGTTTTTTTAGATAAAGGCATCTATTCATATGCAAAATTCAAGATCATTAACGGAAGGCCACTGGGTGAAGCGGATTTCACCAAAAAGGACGGTGACGTTATCCCGGTTTTGATCGGATATAACTACCGGGATGTCATCAATCTTGGTGATCGGTTTGAGACCATCATCCATGAAAAGAAAATCGTGTACGAAGTTGTTGGAGTTCTTGAGCAGAGGAGTGAATGGTTATCTGGAAATGATTACATTGCTGATCCGGACGATAACCTGGACAACTTTTTTCTTGCTCCGTTTTTTCCGATTGTCAGGGAAAGCGAGCCGATGGATGTAGCGGTGAGAATGCATAACACCTTCATCCAACTGGATTCCGTAGAAATGTTCAATCAAGTCTCGGCGGCCATTTTAGAAAAGGGGAGAGAATTAGGCATAAATCCAACGCTGGCAACAGTTGGTGACGAGTTGCAGGCTTACAGGGAAAACAGGAAGCAAGTCAGCAATTTCTCCCTGTTCATGGGGATGTTCTTTTTAGTGATCTCCATCATTGGAATCGTTTCGGTGACGCTTTCGTCGATTCACGCCCGAAAGCATGAACTGGGAGTCAGGATGGTGGCAGGTGCAACCAAAAGGGATATTTCCATGATTATTCTCATGGAACTTGTATGGATAGTAACGGTTTCAGCAGTTTCCGGGGTTATGCTGAATTACGTGATGGAAGCTTTCGAAGATTCATCGGTAGCGAATATAAAGCTGGAGATGTTTGCTTTCCCTTTATACGGTAAAGTCATGCTTGTATCCATCCTGGTTATTCTTTCTTCCGTGTTCATCCCGTTGCTTCGGATAAAAAAACTCCAACTTCGAGAGTTAGTAGGGGGGAGAGACTGAATGGCATTCATCGAACTTGATAATGTTTCGAAAGTATTCGGGCAAGCAGAGTATGCAACTGTAGCCTTAAAACAAGTGACTATTCGCATGGATAAAGGCGAATTTGTCTCTATCATGGGTCCATCTGGCTCAGGTAAATCGACCCTTTTGAACATTATGGGTTGCATGGATATACCGAGTGAAGGAGAATACAGGCTAAATGGCACTTTGATCCAAAAATTAAACGATAGAGAATTAAGCCAGATCAGAAACAAAACGGTCAGCTTTGTCTTTCAAAACTTCGCCTTAATGCACAATTTTAGCGTATATGAAAATGTGGCACTGCCCTTGTTTAAACGAAAAATGAGCCTCAAGGAAAAGAAGGAAAAAGTAGACTATTATTTGCACAAACTCGGGATTGCTGACTTGAGCGATAAAAATGTATCCAAGCTGTCGGGTGGCCAAAAACAAAGAGTTGCCATTGCACGTGCTATGACTGCTGAAGCAGAGCTGATCCTGGCTGATGAACCAACAGGTGCGTTGGACCAAAAAAATGGAGCGCAGTTAATGGAGCTTCTTTGTCAAATGAATGAAGAAGGCAAAAGTATTGTTGTCATTACCCATGATGAAAAAATCGCCGGATATACAAAACGAATCATCAACATTGTAGATGGAGTCATTACAGAAGATCGAAAGAAGGAGAGATAACGGTATGAAAAGGAAATGGAGGATCGTTTTAATTGCCGTCTTTATCGCTTTGGCGGTGGGAATCAGCTACTATTCCTTTTTTTATCAAGAACATTTTATGCGGTCAGCAGAAGGTGTCTTTTTGTCCAATGAATATGAGGAAAAATATAAACAGGTGATTAGGGAAATTACCGTTAACAAAACTAAATACGATACACTGCTTGTCAAACATGAGATTAATTTGGATGGTGGAAGCCTTACTTTTGAACTGTTCGATCCAAACAACAGATTGGTTCAGTCTGGAGAGGTGACCAAAGACCAGATTTATGCTGAAAAACTCGAGGTAACGCCTATAAAGGGAAAATGGCGAGTGCAATATCATACCAACAAGGATACAAATGGAAAATATATAATATCATTGGAAAGTGTAGAGTAGCTTTTTCAGAATAAGCGTGTACAAACACGGAGACAGGAGGGACAACATGACTGGGAGAGCCTGCCCGGATGGTTTTGGGCGATCTATTACCTATTTTTCCTCATACCAGCAGGGACAGCCGTCTTTTGCCTCGCGCGCAAGAAAAACAAGCGGATGTCCGTTGCCGCGATGCTCTTGGCGTTGTTGCTTCCGGTCGTCAGTCTGTGGAAAAGCATCGGCAGGGCAGAAGAAATGGACGAGTTCGAGCATTTTGTCATGGAACTGCTGCAAGGCTCCCTCTGGGCTGTTTTCGTACTCGCTGGCTACGTGTTTTTATTTGCATGGTAGGGCATGTTTTTGAAGAAAAAAGCGTTCGGTGGGCAGGGATAGATTGATGACAAGCCTGATAGTACGAGGTCGTTGCCTGAGCAGTGCAAGCAGTAGCGAGCGGCACAAATAAAAAGTCACGCCCGCGCGATTGATAGTCCTGCGCAGGCGCGAGAAAGCCGTCATTTGGCTGACGGCTTTTTTGGATGTCTTTTTATCATTCAGAGTCTGTCAAGAAATTTATGTAACCTAGTAAAACCAAAACTAGCAACTCGTCGCACCGCAGCTTGACTTGGAGCCTCTGTGGGCATGACTGTCCTTGCGATACGGCGAGTTGGTGAATTCCTTCTCGCATTGGCAGACAGCCCCCACCATGCCCACCCTCCAAGTAAAGCCGCTCTTAGCGTATCTGGACACGCTCTGGATCATACACGGTCAACTGCAACAAAATTTGTCCCCAGTTCTGTACACGTCCTGTCCACTTTCGAAGTACATCCATCGTAGCAAGATAGAGCATCTTGAGCAGGGACTCGTCTTTCGGAAAGATGCTTTTGCCCTTTGTCACCTTGCGTAGTTGCCTGTGGTAGCTTTCGATCATGTTCGTCGTATAAATCAATTTTCGCAGTTCGGGCGGGTACTTGAATAACGTCGCTAATTCTTCCCAATTTTGCTGCCATGAACGTACGATAAGCGGATATTTGTCGCCCCATCATTCTTCAAAACGGTCAAGCTCTAGCTGTGCAGCTTGTTCGGTTGCTGCCTTGTAAGAATATCCTGTACACCGCGATTTTTCAGCTCATTGAATACAGTAAGCCAGAATTTGGCCGACTCATTTTCACCAATCCATATGCCCAAAACATCTTTGTTCCCATCCAGATCAATACCCATGACCATATAGGCAGCCTTGTTGACAATATGTCCTTCTTGTTTGACCTTGAAGTGAATCGCGTCAAGAAAAACGACTGCATAGACACTTTGCAAGGGTCTGTTTTGCCAGTCCTTAATGAGGGGAACAATTTTATTCGTGACATTGGAAATTAGCGTAGGTGATCCTGGATATCCCGTGTGCTTACTCCTTTGGCATACATGGCGATGATCTGCTCCTCGATTCCTGTCACATTCGTCTGGTGCTTTTTGACGACAACAGGGGTGAATTCGCCAAGTCGATCGCGCGGCACCTGAATCCCCACATCGCCATATTCGGAGCTTACGGTTTTCTTCGTGTAGCCGTTACGGCTGTTCTTTGTTTGCTTGTTTTTCACATCGTGTCGGTCATAGCCCAATTGGGTATCCAGTTCGGCTTCCAACGCTTCTTGCAACACATCTTTAAAGAGTTCCTTTAATGTCGCTTGGAGCTCTGCTCCGGGGATGTAAAATTGTGCTCCTTTACAAACTGACGCAGCACTTGTTTGGTCCAGAAATTATTCTTCATATATTTGTCCTCCAACCAGATCGATTCTATGATGTTAGTATTTCCATCTTTCACTGGTTTAAGAGGTTACACATTTTATTGTACAGACCCAGATAATGCCTGTATCGAGTCATTCTTTTCTCATCTGAAGGCAGAAATGATGTATCGATGCTCGGCAAAATCACTTGAGGAATTAAATCACTCTTTTGAAAAATACACTGTCTTCTACAATCAGAATCGTTTTCAGAAAAAACTAGGCGACCGTTCCCCGATTGAGTATCGGGAAGCGATCGCCGCGTAACTATATGTTTTTAGGCAGTCTACTTGACAGGGTTATGACCAATTTGCAGGGTTTCTCGATATTCAGAGAAACAATCTTTTACCAGGTCCAAAACTCTGCACCTTGTGTAATAATTAATTTATCTAGCCACGTTTCAAAGGTCATTTTTAAATAATGACCTTCAGTAGTTGAGACATCATCATGATTAAAACACACCAAATAGTTGGTTTGACCATTTTTAGCTTTATCAGAGTCAATAAAAATGTAATCACCATTGTTGATTGAAATAGGATACCAATTTTTCGGCATATAATCTAGATGGTTGTCTGGAATTTCATACAGACTGAGTAACTCATACCCGCCACCAGTTTTTGTATTTTCGAATAATCTAGCACCATTATGGAGAAGCAGAAAATTTTTAAAGTCGGGTGGTAAGTGCCAGTGAGTTTCTCTTGAGAATTTTATAACAAGTTCCTCTGTGGCAGGTGGATTAAATGTAAATTGAGCAGTATAAATTTTCCCGCCCTTTTTTTGAACGGTTATTTGATTATTGTTATCTAGTCTCTTTTTTAATCCATCCAATACCAATTGAGCTAAATTGGTTGCCAAGGAAAATCACCCTTAAAATTAATAGTCATCACCAGAAGGTACATATTTGCCGTAACTAGCCCACCAAGGAGTAACCTCTTTGCGGTGAAAGTTCTTAGGCAATGGTATTAAATTATCATAACCATTGTCTCCTCCATATGCAAGAGGGATAATATGATGGATATCTACGTTACTCCAACTAAAACTTGGTCTGCCATACTCATTCTCATACCAATCAACAAAATTATCTCTCACATCAGGATCTCTAGGCTCACGTTGATTAGCAGGTACCCAAGGGAGGTCTGCACGATCCGGTTCAAACATTACAAGATCACTATCTTCGTCCTCATAGGCAGGATATACTACAGCTTTTTTGTTAAGCAAGGCTGCCTGACTTACGTCATAATATGATTTGGTAACACCATCAGACCACGTACCAACGCTTGCCCCAACTACTCTCCAAAAATGTGTAGTATCAACACTTACTGGATCACTGTAAATTTTACTACCCTCATATAAATTCTTACCAGCTGTGAAAGTGAATTTAGATGAGTCTTCTGTACGAAAACTTTTTGTGCGCTTATCAGCGTATTCAAGTTTTGCAGTGCCGGTAACAATAGCGGGGGGAATTCCGTCGATATCAGTTATTTCGGTAATCACAACTAGTTCGTGGTTTGCTTCATCGGCCGCTAAACTAGCAACCACTTCAACCCCATATGCTTTTCTTGCTAGAAGTTTATTGTCTGTAAGCTTATTCACACCTTTATAAGGATTTTTCCCGGCTTGAATTGCCTCCATCCATTCTTCAAGACGTTCATTATATAGTTTGTCTACATTTTCTTCTAGTTCATTCATTACTGCGTCCAAAGCTTCATTACTTTTCGAAAGAAGTTCTTCTTCAGTGAGCAATTGCTCGTTAGTTTTAGATGAACGAAGTGCATTAACTTCATCAGATGATATTGTAAATACAGTAGAAGCAACTATTTTTGCAGTACCACTACTTAATTTTTCTTCAATTGTTGCTGGGCTACTTTTTTTGGGGTGTGCTGCATCAGAGCCCATGGGACTTAATGCAAGTAAAGAAAACGCCATTAATGATAAAAAAGTCTTTTTTATCCATTTCACTCCTTAATTTACTTTTTTTTCATAATTCAATTTTTATAGTATTTGATAGTGGCATATAATGTCAATATGTGCATTATAATGTTCGATTTTGTCAAGCTTGAATAATAAGGTGACCGACAAAGGGACAGATTGGTTGGAACTACGGTATAAACATTTCTCTAAGTGCTGTGGAAGTAAAGATTTGAGGCAAGAAGGCTTTTGACCGATGTGATCCATAAAAAGAGGGCATCTCCGGATTTCGGATAGTGCCCATATTTTGCCCATTTCTATACGATAAAGAACGAAATGGCATAAAAGGTTAATCGTTAAAAATCGCATAAAATCAACGTTTCTTTCATATAACGAAACGATGTGAAAACAAAAAATAATCAAGTTTGAATGGTAGGGGAGATTGATTGGTGCTACAACGCAGGACGGAAACAGATGAAACCTTGGACTTCTAGGAATGGTTGACTCAGTCTCAGTACGAGTCGCAATGCCTCTCTAGCTTGTTTTCTCAGTTTCATTGGTCAAAAGGATGGCCTTTATCCTGTTCCAACAAAAAATGACAATGTCAGATTGAACATTGTCATTTGTGACTGCTTTGAGGAGGAAGCTTTGTTTGCGAGAAACTATCATCGCTTTATTAAGTGCAACACATAGCGTATTTATATTGGTCTTCTTCATGTATCCAAACTGAACCATCTTTTTCAATTATATAGCGAAATTTGTGTTGGGATAGTTCATTGATTACAGCTGGATCGTTTGACTCGAAAATTTTCACATACTTTTCTTTCGAAGAAGTATTGATTGAAATGATTAAGATAACTACAAGCAATACAGGAACTAAGAAAAGAATCAGTTTGAACGGGCTTATTGTTTTCATCATGATAGACCCCCGAGCAAAGTTAGATCACAATAACCTAGGTGTCAGCTTCCATCTTATTATGACAGAATTGACGCCGAAAATGGAATTTTATTCAAAATCCGATTCTCGGCCTGTGAAATTGATTGATCCCAAGGGCACCT
The DNA here is from genome assembly GCF_029892995.1 of Brevibacillus sp. 1238. Lineage (NCBI taxonomy): Bacteria > Bacillati > Bacillota > Bacilli > Caryophanales > Paenibacillaceae > Brevibacillus > Brevibacillus sp. 1238. Next base: position 117,146 of record NZ_JARXWC010000014.1, read on the forward strand.
TTGGGCTGTTCTATCATTGGCTGGCTACTTATTTTTATTCGCATGATGGGACAGTAGGTTGCGTTAAAAAGCAAAACAAACCTGCACATGAACAGCCCTGCGCAGGCGCTAGAAAGCCGTCAGCTGACTGACGGCTTTTTGATGTCATTTTGTCGTTCTCTAGCTGGCTCACTCACTAATTCCTTGCTGCACCTGCCCTTCTTTCCCGCGATTGACGAAAGACAGAAGCTTGTTTCCGGCATTGATCGCTGCCTGGATGATGTAGCCGGTGGTAAACGACAGCACGATCGTTCCGTAATAAATCGGTCCATCCAGCAAAAAGCTGAGCGTCAAAAACAGGCAGGCGAGCGAGATTTCTGTCCGTCTGAACGTCCACTTCATTCGCTGCGAGACGACGAGCACGAAAGCCTCTTGCGGCGCGGTGCATACTTGTGTGCACACATACAGCCCGATGCCGCTGCCGATGCACAGATTGCCCAGGATCAGGGTCAGAAGCGGCGGAAGCGAGCGGATGCCGTCCATCAGCGCATCGATCGAGCCGATCATGTCTACGAAGACAGAAATCAAAACCATGACGACGACGGCCCCGATCGTAATATAACGCCGATCCATGAAAAAGACGATGCATACAAACGTAAAGTTAATCACAAACATCCAGAAGCCAATCGACACTCCGAAGTTTTGGAACAGGGCAATAAACAGGGAATCATAAGGGCTGAGACCGAACGAAGTAATGGTCGTCATCATATTGATGCCGAGGGCAAGAATCAGCAAACCTGCGACAAACAGCAGATACTCAAATTTGAAGCGAAACACGAGGGCATAGCTCCTTTCAAGATCGTTGGAAGTAGAATACGGTGTGGAACGCTTTTCAGAGCAAGCAAAAAATTTGCCCGGAAAAGTTGGCTGCACTTTCACAGCGATCCGGCAAGCTTTTCAACTGGTGCAAAGGAGGGGATTCTCGTTATGATGGAGAGAAGAACGGTTCGAATGAACAGAGGGGTAATTGGGAGTGGCTAACATTCGAGAAATAGCAAGGCTGGCGGGAGTATCGGTCTCCACGGTGTCGCGCGTCCTGAACAATCATCCGTACGTCAATGAACAAAAACGCGCGGAAATCATGCGGATTATCGCGGAATTGAATTATGTGCAAAACAGCAATGCCGTCCATTTGTCGACCGGAAAAACGAAAGTGATCGGCGTCACGCTTCCGCTCGTCAACAATCAATACTACAGCTCGATCATCGAAGGCATTGCCGCAGAGGCAGCCCGTCATCAGTACAATCTGATGGTTTGCCAAACAAACAATGTACCTGAACAGGAACACAACATTTTGCGTCTGTTGAAAAACAAGAAAATGGACGGGCTGATCATGTGCTCGCGGTCCACTTCTTGCGAGCTGCTTGACGAGTACGCCGAATACGGGCCGATCATCACGTGTGAAGCCAACCAGACAGCCAGCGTGTCCAGCGTCCACATCGACCACTATTTGACCTTCCAAATCGGCATGGAGTATTTGATCAGCAAAGGGCATCGGAAAATCGGCTATTGCATCGGCAGAAAAAACAGCTTCAACAGCGCTCATCGCAAGCGCGCTTACCACGACATGCTTCGCTCAGTAGGTGTGAAGCCATCGGCTGACTGGGCTTTTGAAGATTGTCTGATCGTGCAGGACGGAAAAGACGTCGCTCGCCATATCCAGCAAATGAAAGAGCCGCCGTCTGCCCTGCTGGTGTCTTGCAACCATATTGCCGCAGGGATTGTGAAAGAGGCTGGCAGTCTTGGGATCAGCATCCCGTCTGACCTCGCTATCGTAGGCTGCGACGACCAGCCTGTCGGCGAGCTGTTGGAAATCACGACGGTTTCCAGTCCGAGTACCTTGATGGGAAACTACGCTTTTGAAATGCTGTACGAAAGAATTTTGCATCCGTCGAGCAAAAAAGAGTCAAGAGAGCTGGCCCCGATTCTCGTGGAGAGAAGAACGACCTAAAGCCTTCTCCTTTTAAAAACAGCACAGACGATCAACTTACACGAATTTACATTTCATTCACACGCTATCCATCCCTGCTTTATATCCGCTTGCTAGAGTGGAATAGACGAAGGCAACTGGACAGGGGGCGAAGAATGGATGGAAGTACGGATTGAATGCGCCAAAAAAGAAGATTTTGCCGAGATGATTACGCTGGCCGACCTGACATTGCCAGATCGCATGAATTTGCATGAGCTGAAAAAATATATGGAGCTGTTTCCCGAGCTGATCTTCAAAGCGACAAGCGGTGGCGAGCTGATCGGTTTCAGCTGTGCAGGCATCGACATGTACCAGACGACAGGCTGGCTGTTGTTCAGCAATGTTCGCAAAGATTTTCAAGGACAAGGCATCGGCAAACGTCTGATTGAAGCCAGATTGCAAGCATTGCGCCGCTTCCCGACGCTGCGGACGGTGCTGGTTACGGTGAGCGAGACGAACCATTCTTCCGTTCGCGCTTTGTCTGCCCACGGTTTTCGCCTGGCGCGCGCCGAACAAGATTACTATGGTCCGGGCAAGCATCGTCACGTATTGGAACTGCCTGTTTGGCCCATGGCGCATCCGGCAACGGAAAGCCCGCGCTGGGAAGATGACGTTCAAGCCATTTAAAAAAGTTCATAGACAGACGGCTTCGCCAGCATGTTTTGGCAAAGCCTTTTTTTATTTGGATACAATAGCCAACAGCCGCAGCATGGGCGGTTTCTTGCTATACTAAGTAAAGAAAGCACGCTGCACGGCGGATGAGCGCCAGGCGGGAGGAAAGGACAGAACATCAACAGTGAGACGGTTGTGCATCATCGCCTGCGGAGCGAAAAAAATCTGGGATGTGCTGCCCGAGGCGAAAGCGACAGAGGCGCAGCACGTCTACCAAAGCGCGTTTCACAAAGCAAGCCAGGCATACGCCCGGACGTTTTTTCAGGAATGGGCCATCCTGTCGGCCAAGCACGGTTTTTTATTGCCGAGCGATATCGTCCCGGAAAACTACGACGTGGCTTTCGGAACGAAGAGCGAGGAGATCGTGACGATTGACGAGCTGATCCGGCAAGCGCAGGACAAGCAGCTAGACGATGTGGACGAGGTCGTCATGCTCGGCGGGAAAAAGTTCACCGGGATTATGCATGCCGTGTTTGGCGAAGAGCGGAGCCATTTTCCGCTTGCGGATTGCAAAGGCATCGGCTTCATGCTGCAAAAGCTGAACAAGGCAGTGGCTGACAAAGAAGAAATAGGAAAGGGATGAGAGGATGGATTCACTGCAACAGTTTTTGTACAAGCTAAAGCTCGTGCCCCGGCTGCTGGAGCCTGCGAACTGGACGGACAGAGAGCATGAAATTGTCGGAGAGCATTTCCGCTATTTGCAACAGTTGCTCGCAGAAAATCGGCTGATCCTCGCCGGGCGCACGCAAAACATGGACGAGACGACATTTGGCATCGCGATTTTTCTGGCTGAATCGGAGGAAGCGGCTGCTTCTGTCATGGCAAACGATCCCGCTGTCAAACAGGAAGTGATGACAGCCGAGCTGTATCCGTATCGGGTTGCCCTGTACAACAGCCAGTGGGAAAAGTAGAAAAAAGCCGAAGAGCCTGTGCGCCAAAAAACGCGCCAGGCTCTTGCTGGTTGAAACGAGATTTGTTTACTGCCCGATGATGATCCGTTCTTTTGGATGGTGATAGCGTGCGATGCGGTCATCGCGCTTTAAGAACAGCAGCAGGTTGATAATGCCGACCCGCCCGATCATCATGATGATAATCAGAATCAGCTTGCCCGGCGCTCCCAGTTGGGTCGTGATTCCGGTAGACAGCCCGGTCGTACCAAACGCCGAGCAGACCTCGAACAAAATGTGCTGGAACGGCAAGTCTTCCAGCCAGACAAGCATGATGACGGCCATAAACACCAGGACGATGGCGATGAAAAAGACGACGAACGACCGCATGATGTCTTCATCGACCAGTTCCCGTCCGAATACTTTCACGTCCTTGTAGCCGCGCATGTTTGCGAAAACGGTTGCGATCAGCACGAAAAACGTCGTCGTCCGAATCCCGCCGCCCACGCTGCTCGGCGAGGCACCGATGAACATCATCGCAGACAGCATGATGAGCGTCGGCGTGGAAAACAGGCTGATTTCCGTAGTAGACAAGCCGCCGCTTCGCGAGGAAACCGAGTGGAACAAAGAGTAGAACAGCGATTCATCCCACGATTTGTCGGCGAGAAAATGCTGCCGTTCAAAAACGTAGATGAGCACAGCGCCGATGACAATCAAGGAAAAGAAGGTCAGCGTAGTAATTTTCGTAAACAAGGAAAAGGTGAAGCGTGCTTTGGCACGGCGATAAGAAAAATACGTGCGCAGCTCGACGAGTACCGGGAAGCCGATCGCTCCGCAAATAATCAGCAGCATGACGATGGTCTGAACGATGTAGTCGTGCGTAAAGCCGAGCAGGGAATTGCCGTGCAGATCGAAGCCCGCGTTGGTAAAAGCGCTGACGGAGGCAAAGTAGCCGTGGTAAAACGCGTCGTACCAATCGGTGTAATAACCGGCGATCATAAAGTGGCTCCCCAAAAGGATCGTGCCGATCAACTCGATGATCAGTGCCATGACGAGAATGTTGCGCATCAGGTCGACAAGCCCGGACAACGTGGAGCGGTTGTGGTCCGTCGCGATCCAGATACGCTGCTCCAGACCGATTTGCTTGCCCAGCAACATCCAGAAAAACGTGCCCAACGTCATGATCCCGATCCCGCCGACCTGAAACAGCAAGGTCAAAAACAAAATGCCCCACTGGTTGAACACCTCGTGAATCGTGATCACGGTCAACCCGGTCACGCTGATGGCGCTCGCAGCCGTAAACAGCGAATCGATGTACGAGAGCGAGATTCCGGGGTTATGGAAAAACGGCAAGCAGAGCAGCAACGACGAGACCAGAATCAGCGCGACATAGGAAAACACGATGATTTGTACGGAAGTCAAACGGCGTTTTTGATTGGAAGATAACAAAATAAATGGCCTCCTGAATAAACTTCATGAAGGTAATCATACCAAAAAAAGATTGCGAGCAAAAATGCCCGTTGTTGACATTTTCATGATTTTTGCGGAGGAGACGGTTTTATCCATCCAAAAATATTTGTTGACAATTCAGGCAAATCGGTGATAAAGTTCAGAATGTATTAATTGGAAATCGAAAAATGTTAAGAAAGGTGGGTCTGTCATGAAACGCAGTGTAATGAAGCAAATGAACAACTGCATACATGACGTAACCCCTCCTTTGATGCAAGCTATGTAGTTTTTCCCTAACTCCATCAAATGGCGCAGGTTACTGTCTTTGTAGCCTGCGCTTTTTTATTTGATTCTTTTTGGTCGGATAAAAAGGCATGTTGCCCCTTGTGGCGATATGCCTTTTTTCGCCTCCAAAAGGAGAAAACCCGGTTGAGACGAGAGGAGAGAGCGGCAGATGTTTTCGGTTTTAACAAAGCTGGACTGGTTTTTCAAGGAGCATTGGAAACGCTACACAGCAGCGATTCTGCTGCTGATTTTGGGTGGCATCCTGGAAATTATTCCGCCAAAAATTATCGGAGTGGCGATCGACGAAATGCAGCTGGGCACGTTGACGGGGGAGCGGTTGTGGAGCATCCTGCTGTTTTATATCGTTCTTGCTATCGTGACGTACCTCATCAACTTCGTGTGGATTTGCAAGCTGTTCGGCGGGGCTTTTCTGGCCGAGCGAACGCTTCGTTCCAAGCTGATGACCCATTTTTTGCGCATGACCCCGACTTTTTATCAGCGCAATCGCACAGGCGACCTGATGGCACGGGCGACGAACGATCTGAAGGCCGTCTCGATGACGACGGGCTTCGGCATTCTCACCTTGGTTGATTCGGCCAGCTTCACGGGTGTAATTATTTTGACGATGGGCATTTTTATTAGCTGGAAGCTGACGCTGGCTGCCATTTTGCCCTTGCCGATCATGGCGTATGCGATCAATCAGTACGGCAAAAAAATTCACGAGCGCTTTTCCAAGGCGCAAGACTCTTTTGGCGAGCTGAATGACCGGGTGCTGGAATCAGTCGCGGGCGTCAGGGTCGTTCGGGCCTATGTGCAGGAGACGGCGGATCAGGAGCGCTTTTCGAACAAAACGCGGGAAGTGTTTCAAAAAAATATGGAGGTCGCCAAAGTCGACTCGCTGATTGAGCCGACTGTGAAAATACTGGTTGGCATCAGCTACATGATCGGGCTGATCTACGGCGGCTATCTCGTTTTCCGGCAGGAGCTGACACTGGGAGAGCTGGTTTCGTTCAACGTGTACCTGGGGATGCTGATTTGGCCGATGTTTGCGATTGGCGAGCTGATCAACGTCTTGCAGCGGGGAAGCGCCTCGCTGGATCGCGTGAACGAGACATTGGCGTACGAAGCGGATGTGACCGATCACGCGCAGCCGGCAAGGCTTGCCAAACCGGAGGCGATTCGTTTTGAGCAAGTGAGCTTTCGCTATCCGGGAACGGTGCAAGATCAGTTGAAGAACATTTCGTTTACTCTGAACCGTTCCCAGACACTCGGCATTGTCGGGCGAACCGGAAGCGGCAAATCGACGCTGCTCCGGCAGCTGCTCCGGGAATTTCCGCTGGGGCAAGGCGCAATCACCATCAACCAAATTCCGCTGGCGCAGATTGAGCTGGACAATATCAAAAGCTGGATCGGCTACGTGCCGCAGGAGCAGATCTTGTTTTCCAGGTCCGTGCGGGAAAATGTGATGTTCGGCAAGCAGGACGGCACCGAAGATCAGCTGCAAGAAGCACTGAAGCTGGCAGCGTTCGCGAAAGACGTTCAGTTTTTGCCGGAGGGACTCGACACGCTGGTAGGCGAAAAAGGCGTGGCACTGTCCGGCGGTCAAAAGCAGCGGGTGTCCATCGCGCGAGCGTTGATGACCGACCCGGAGATTTTGATACTCGATGATGCGATGTCAGCCGTAGACGGCAAGACAGAAGCCGAGATGATCGCCAACATTCGCCGCGAGAGGGCAGGCAAGACCACCTTGATTGCCACGCATCGCCTGTCCGCTGTTGCCCATGCCGACTGGATTCTCGTCATGGATGAGGGAAAAGTCGTCGAAGAAGGGACGCATGAGCAGCTTTTGGCCCGGGGCGGTTGGTATAAAGAGCAGTTTGAGAAGCAGCAAATCGAAGCGCAGTTGACAGAAGGCGGGTGAACGGATGAGTACGGGAAAAAGGTTGTTGCACTATGCATTGCTGTTTAAAAGGACGATTTTGCTTGCACTTTTGATGCTGTCAGTTGCCGTAGGCGCAGAGCTGACAGGGCCGTTTTTGGCGAAAAAAATGATCGACACGCATATTTTGGGGATCGAGTTTCCTTGGTATGAGACAGAGCAGCGCTCCGATTCCGTTTTGTACCGGGAGAAATGGTATACACGGCAAGATCACCTGGCAGAAGGAGAGCGCACAGGACAGGAAGTGCGGGTGTTGCAAGTAGGGCGGGACTACTACTTTCTCGAACAGCCACTTGCTTTTGACGGTCAGCGCACGATAGCGGATGGAAAGCTGACGATTCAGAGCGGTTCCCGGCAAGCGGTCTATCCGGTGTTGCCGCTCAGCAATCAGGAGCTGTTCGGATTCTTTCGACCGGAGACGAGCGGTCTGCTCGTTTTGGCTGCTGCTTATCTCGGTTTGCTGGTGGTCGCGGGTCTGTTCCATTACGGGCAAAAAATCTTGCTGCAAAAATCGGCCAATCTGGTCATCCGCAAGCTGCGAGTCGATGTATTTGCCCATATCCAGCGGCTACCGATTACGTATTTTGACAATTTGCCTGCGGGAAAAATCGTGGCGCGTGTGACGAATGACACGGAAGCGATTCGCGAGTTGTTTGCCAACGTGCTCGCGTCCTTTTTCACCAGCGGCATTTACTTGATCGGAATATTCGTGGCGCTGTTTTTGCTCGATGTCAGGCTCGCCCTCGTCTGTTTGCTGATTTTGCCGATTATGGCCGTATGGATTGTGTATTATCGCAAACGAGCCTCTGCCTTCAACCATGTGATCCGGGCGAGGATCAGCGACATTAACGGCATGATCAACGAATCGATTCAAGGGATGCCGATCATCCAGGCGTTTCGCAGAGAAAAAAAGACGATGCAAGAATTTGGCGAATTGAACGAGGAGCTGTTTTCGTATCAAAACAAAATGTTGCGACTCAACGCTACGGCTTCCTTTAACCTGGTGCAACTGGTGCGCAATGCGGCGTTTGTGCTGTTTATCTGGTACTTCGGCGGAGCGTCTCTTGGCGTGGGCACGCTGTTTTCGCTCGGCGTCCTCTACGCATTCGTCGATTACCTCAATCGCCTGTTCCAGCCGATTACTCAAATCGTGAATCAACTGGCGAACTTCGAGCAATCGCTGGTTGCGGCACAGCGGGTATTCGAGCTGCTGGATGAGAAAGGGATCGAGGTCGATACAGGCACAATCCCGTGCTATGAGGGCAGCGTCCGGTTCGACGACGTCTCCTTTGCCTACCAGGATGACCAGTACGTGCTGAAAAACATCTCGTTCGAGGCATGGCCGGGCGAAACGGTGGCACTGGTCGGCCACACAGGCTCGGGGAAAAGCTCGATCATCAACTTGCTGTTCCGCTTCTATGACGCCAGCCGCGGAACGATCTCGATCGACGGGCGCAACGTCCGCGATTTGCCCAAGCAGCAAATTCGCCAGCATATGGCGATCGTGTTGCAGGACCCGTTTTTGTTTACCGGGACAATCCGCTCCAACGTAAGTCTCGATGATCCGGATATTACTGCGGAAAAAGTGGAGAAAGCGCTTCGGGACGTCGGAGCAGATCAACTGCTGCGCACATTGCCGCGCGGTTTTGATGAGCCAGTCATTGAAAAAGGGAGCACGCTCTCGCTGGGGCAGCGTCAGCTGATTTCTTTTGCCAGAGCGTTGGCGTTCGACCCGGCGATTCTCGTCCTGGATGAAGCGACGGCGAGCATTGACACGGAGACAGAAGGCATCATTCAAAACGCCCTGGAAGTGCTGAAAAAAGGACGCACGACCTTTATCATCGCGCACCGATTGTCCACGATCAAAAACGCCGATCAGATTCTTGTGCTGGATCGGGGCAGAATTGTCGAGCGGGGCAGGCACGATGAATTGATGGAGAAACGCGGCAAGTATTATCAGATGTATCAGTTGCAGCACGGTCAAAAGGAAACGCAGCCGCTGGTTGCCAACGCTGCGCGTTTGGACAGTTCGCCAGCTTGAGGAAAAGAAAAAGCTGCCTTGCCGGAAGCCCCCCTGTTGTGTCCAGCTTTCAGGGGGCGCTTCAACGGCCAAAGGCAGCTTTTTTATTTGGATGGCGACCTCTACATAATAAAGAAGTAGATGACAGCAGCCAGTGCGATGCGATACAGGGCAAACGGCACGAGTTTGATCCGGTTGATCAGCTTCAGGAAGAAGCGGATCGCAAGCAAGGCAAACAAGAAGGCGCTGATGAATCCGACGATGAAAAATGGCAAGGAGTCGGCAGTGATGTATTGCCAGTGCTTCAACAGCGACAAAAAGCTGGCGCCAGCCATGACGGGAACCGCCATGATGAAAGTAAAGTCGGATGCGGCTCTGTGGCTGAGACCGAGAAGCACGCCGCCGGAAATCGTCGATCCGGAGCGGGAGAAGCCGGGCCAGAGCGCGATGCATTGAAACAGTCCGATGAAGAACGCTTGCTTGTACGTCATTTGGTCAACAGTGGTTACTTTCGGACGTCCCGGTCTGAACCAGTCGGCTGCGATCATCAAGAGGGCGCCTGCGACAAGCCCGATCAGCACGGTATTGATCGAAAAGAGGTACTCGTCGATATAGTCTTCAAAAATCAGTCCGAGTACAGCTGCCGGCAGCAGCCCCACAATGACTTGCGAGAGACGGAGCTTGTGCCCGGGGCCGTTGCCATCTGGCGACATTTTTTTCAATCCGAGCAAACTGAGAAAACGGTCTTTGAACACGATCACAGCCGCCAAAATCGAGCCGAGCTGGATGACGACTTTAAAGGTATTCGCTACTTCCGAAGAAAACAGTTCTTTGGAGTGAAGCAACGTATCGTCCACAATAATCATATGCCCGGTAGAAGATACAGGAGCAAATTCAGTCAAGCCTTCGACAAGCCCGAGCACGAAGGCTACGAAAATATTCCAAAAATCCATATGTACTGTACTCACCTTTCTGATTGGCGTGCTTTATGTTTATGCTTTTATAGACATGGTCAAGATGCCTATCTTATTGTGGCGATAATGTAACAGCGATGTCAATAGCAACATTCTTTGTGCAAAGAGCCTTGATTAACATTTTGCGACAAATCGTAAACGTTTCATTTCGTTTTTGAAAAGGTTTGTTGCCGCTTTGTAAAAACTCGGGACAGACTACTCATTTTCCTTGCCGAACGGTATGATAGAAGAAATCGCTTTTTGACCAACAGGAGGTTCAAGCATGCCACATCTTATCGTTCGCGGCATACAAGCCGAGCAAATGGCGACGATCAGCGAGCCGCTGACAGAGGAGCTTGCCGCTTTATGCCAATGCGGTACCGACAATTTTACAATCGAATGCTTGCAGACGACAGGCGTTTTTGGCGGGAAAGTAGTAGAGTCTTTTCCGTTTATCGAAATTGGCTGGTTTGAGCGCGGACAAGAAACGCGCGACCAGTTTGCCCGGATTGTGACCCGGCATGTTCTCTCGCTCGGCATTCCGGAAGTCGAGATGGCTTTTGTCCCTTATCAAAAAGAAAGCTACTATGCCAACGGCGAGCATTTTTAGGAAGCTGACAGCCGCTGTCGATTTCCCGGGAAAGAAATGACAGATTCGACAAGAGAAGAGCAAACACAGTTGCAAAAGGGCGCTTCATCCGAGAGTACGAGACGGATGAAGCGCCCTTTTTTTCTACTCTCAAAAAATTCATGTCACAAACAAGAGATCCCGATTGTTATTCATAGGGAAGGGAGGCAGGAGTGTGGAGAAAGCGCAAATCGAATATTTGCTCCAGGAGATCAAAGCGGGTGCGATGGAGCAATTCGAAGTCATTATCGATCATTATCAACAGCCGATCTTTGCCTACTGCTATCACATGCTGGGCCATCGGCAGGATGCGGAAGATGCTGTACAAGAAATTTTGTTTCGCGCCTATGAGCGGCTGGAGCAATACACTTACTCGCTGTCTTTTTCAGCGTGGATTTATAAAATCTCATTTAACCATTGCGCCAATGTGCTCAAGCGCAGAAAGCTGGCTCGCGTGCTGCCCTTTTTGTACAGCGGCGAGCAGCAGGGGCGAAATTTTGTCGAGGAAAAAATCGACCACGACTATTTGGGAGAGCCGTTGGAGCGTATTTGGTCGAAGCTGACGGCGGAAGAGCGGACACTTCTGTATTTGCGGGTGCTGGAGGAAAAAGATTACGAGGAAATAGCTGTCTTGCTGGACAAAAAGCCGGCAGCTTTGCGCAAGCAATTCGAACGTCTGCTGAAAAAATGCAAGCGCTATTTTCCGGCGATGGGAGGGGTGGCAAATGATGGGCGACAATCCGTATAAACAACTGCACGAGCTTTTAGCCGCCAAGCCAGTCCCGAAAGTCGATGTGAAACAGAAAGTGATGGCTGCCATCGCAGCGAAAAAAATCGAGGAGGACAAAAAGGTGAAGAAAAAAATCGGGGTGTTGCTGACGATTGGCTTGTTGGCGGGAGCCTCGTCTGTATGGGCGGGCATGGAAGTCATCCAGTTGAAGAACGAAAAAGGCGAAGTCGTGATGGAAATGGATACGGGGAAAGGAACAGAGATTACATCGAAGACAGAAGGACTTCCTGTGGAGATGCAAAATGAATTGGCACAAGCAGAAGCGGATGCCGAGCGCAGGAGCAACATCATCAACGAGATTCTTGACCAGCTCAAGCCGGGAACATCAGCCGCGATTTACTGGCTGCCGAAACAGGAGAAAAAGGACGAAAACGCAGAAGTGATTTCCTTGCGCGATCCGAACGTAGATGTCTTTTACAAGGCGATCACCTACACAGCGCTTGCGGAGCTGGAACAAAAACTCGCGGATAAACGGTTCGCACTCCCGACCGAGCTGAACGGCGCTTTCCGCTTCGAATCAGGGGAAATCGAGTACAAGCCGAGCGACAAGTACGATGTGGCGGCGATGAAGGCAGAAGCGATCAAGAACAAGAAAGAATACGTCGTCAAGGAAATTCCGACCTCTGACAAGTTTGACTATGTGCATGTCGCCTACAGAGGCGCAAAGGGCGGGATCACCGTCGAAGTCCGCCAGGCAGAGCTTGGAGCAAAGACTGGCTCCAATGCGACTGGGGTAGAAAAAGTGATGCTTGGCAAAAACGAAGCTGCTCTGATGACGTACAAAGAGGACAACCAGCCCGATTTTCACTGGATCGTATGGATAAAAAACGGGAGCGATCTGGAGTACAGCGTTCGCGCCAAGGCCACGACGGTTTCCAAGGAAGAGCTGATCAAGCTTGCCAAACAATTGAACGAGCATAAGTAAAAAAAAGCCCAACAAAGGCCGTGAAGCTACTTTGTTGGGCTTTCTGCGTGTTCCAGCGGCGCTTTTTTGCTGACAAGCTGCTTTAGCGCGTTCAAATTAATCATGACGATTCCGGCGATGATCGCCAAGCCTCCAGCCAAGGAAGACAGGTGAAGCGGCTCCTGGTAAAGAACGGCACCAAGCGTCAGTGCAATCAGCGGCGATATATACAGCCAAGTGGATGGGAAGAGCGGATTGGTTTTTGCCACGAGCCAGTAAAAGATCGAATGTCCCATCATCGAGCCGACGAAGATCAGGTAAAGCAGCGAGAACACAGCCTGGGACGAAAACAGAAACTCTGTGTGCACTTGCTCGGTAAAAGCGGAGATCACAAGCAGCAGGACACCTCCGTACATCATCTGGGCGGCATTTAACGTAATGGGCGAGACGTCCTTGAACTGTTGGGAGACGCGCCGGGAGTAGACCGCACCTGCGGAATAAAACAGCTGTCCAACCAGGACGGCGATGCAGCCCGCGATCCAGAGCACGCTGAAAGAAAAAGTCAGACCGGGCAACAGCAGCAGCGTGACCCCTGCCAAGCCTGCCAGACAGCCAGCCCAGGAGATGGCGGACAGCTTTTGACGCGAAAGCCGGGTTTGCAAAAGCATGACCAGCAATGGAGCGGTAGCGGACAAGACTGCCGCGATGCCAGAGCTTATATGCTGTTCTGCCCAGTATAAGGTGGCAAACGTGCCGAAGGTCAGGCACAATCCCGTGAGCAGCATTTCTTTTCGCAACAAAAGGGAGACGCGGGCCTGCTTTTTCCAGACCATGAAGGCAAACAAGATCAGTCCCGCGAGAAAAAAGCGGATGCCTGCCGAGAAAAAGGGTGGCGCTCCGGCATCTACCCCTACTTTGATGGCTAAAAATGTCGTCCCGAAGATCAAGCACATCACGATATAATTGACGAGTACCATATGGTGATTCCTCCTTTTCCCCATCATAAAGGGAGAGGAATAGAACAGATGAAATCGAATAGAACAGTTGAAGAAAAGTGACGTTACAATTGCAGGGGAGGGGGCTGGCCGGGATGAAAAGAGAAGGTTTGTCAAGCGTGCACGCCGACAAGCTGTTTGAACAAGTGTACGATTACGTGCTGGACGGAATCAGACGCAAAGACTGGAAGGAACACGAAAAGCTCCCTTCTGTGCGGGCATTGGCCCTGAAGCTGGATGTGCACCGCCTGACGGTTTTCAAGGCGTATCAGCTGCTCAAGCAAAAAGGCTATGTCTACGTCAAAGATAAATCCGGCTATTTCGTTCAGCCGGGCGGCATGCTGGCGACGGCCTCGCTGCATGACCCGATTGTGTCTGCTTATGTGCAGAGGAGCCACCTTTCGGAAATTCACCAGGTCCAGGCGACCTATCAGTTTTCCAAAGCGCTGATTGACCCGAATCTCCTGCCCAATCTGTACTTCTCGGAATACGTGAAAAAAGTGTTCGACCTGTATCCGAAAGTGCTCGGCACGTATTCCACTACCCAAGGAGACGAGGAACTGCGGGAGGCTTTGTGCCTCTATTACACGGAACGGTTTCGCTTTTACTTGACCCCGCAAGAGCTGATGGTCACGTCCGGGTCGCAGGAAGCGATTGATTTGATTGCGCGTGTGCTGGTCAAGCCAAGAGACGTAGTTTTGCTGGAGCGGCCCACGTACAGTCCGGCCATCGACGTCTTTTTGCGCCAGGGAGCGAACATTCTGGCGGTGGAGATCACTCAGCACGGCTACGATCTGGAGCAGGTCGAACAACTGATGCGGACGCACAAGCCGCGTCTGTTCTATCTCAATCCGACTTTCCACAATCCTACGGGGTTTACGGTTCCACTTGCACAGCGCAAGCGGCTGGTAGAGCTGGCGGAGATGTATCAGTGTCTCTTGATCGAGGATGATCCGTGCCGCGATCTTTACTTTGGGAAAGAGCCGCCTTTGCCGATGTTTGCCTACGACACGTCCGGGTATGTCATCTATTTGCGCAGCTTTAGCAAATATGTCGCTCCTGGACTCGGCATCGGGACGATCGCCTGCCGTCCTTCGCTGATGGCGTATCTGCTCAGCGCCAAAGCGTTGTCGGACAGCGGGACGCCGCTCTTGAACCAAAAAATATTTTTGCACTATTTCTTCTCGGAGCGGATGCAGCAGCATTTGCTGAAGCTGCGCACGGCATTGGCTGTGCGCAAAGACATTATGGAGGAGGAGCTGGCCGCAACAGACTGGGAATGGAGCAGTCCGACAGGCGGCTTCAACTTGTGGATCAGGCTGCCGGATTCCACGCCGATGGAAAAGCTGCTCGGCCAATGCATCGAGCAATCGATTACGTTTGTGCCCGGCATCATTTGCGATCCGCAAAGGGAGCTTGCCTCGTGGATTCGCCTCAGCTTTTCCTATCTGAATGAACAGCAGCTGCGCGAGGGGATCAGGCGGTTTGTCAGCGAGGTTCGTTCCCTGACGGCGCAGGCTGGAGAATAGAGCGTGACCAAAAACAGACCCCTGCAACGGAGTCTGTTTTTGGTTTTTTCGCCGTTCGGCAAACAGCAATCAGGAAAGGTTTTTGTTCAGTTCCTTCAGCTCTTCGCTGGTCAAGTTGCGCCATTGCCCGATCTTCAAATTGCCCAGCCTGATGTTCATGATGCGGACGCGTTGCAGCTGCCGCACCTGATAGCCGAATGCCTGGCACATGCGCCTGATTTGTCGGTTCAAGCCTTGGGTGAGAACGATATTGAAGACGCGCTCGTTTACTTTGGTGACTTTGCAAGGCTTGGTGACCGTGCCGAGTATGCGCACGCCGTTTGCCATTCCATGCAAAAATGTGGCGGTCACAGGCTTGTCGACAGTGACGATGTATTCTTTTTCGTGATTGTTTTCCGCACGCAAAATTTTGTTGACGATGTCGCCGTCATTGGTAAGCAGGATGAGTCCCTGCGAGTCTTTGTCCAGTCTGCCAATGGGAAAAATGCGCTCCGGGTGGTTGACGAAATCGACGATGTTTCCTTTGACGTGCAGCTCTGTAGTGCACGTGATGCCGACAGGCTTGTTCAGGGCGATATAGACGTGCTTTTTCTTCGCGCCGAGCGGATTGCCATCGATGCGCACATCGTCGCCAGGCGAGACGGTGCTCCCCAGCTCGGCAACGAGGCCGTTGATTGTCACTCGTTTGGCATCGATCAGCTTGTCGGCCTCCCGCCGCGAACAGATGCCCGTTTCACTGATGAACTTGTTAATTCGCATGGACAGTTCCTTTCGCTAATTGCTGTTGTTTTTCTATGAGCTTCTTTTTCCACGGCAAAGACAGCTCCTCGATTTCCAGCATGGTAGAAATCGTTTCTTCCGAGAGCGACTGGTTGTGGAAGTACAAATGGTGAATGGAGGCGACAGTCACTTGCTTGGGATGGGGAGTCAATAGAGTGATGGCTGAGTCCGGTTTGATCGTGCCTTCCTGCAAAACGCGGAAGAAGTAGCCCGTGTAGCCCGTCTCCACGACTGCCTTGAGCAAAAGATTGTTGTTGTTGCGCTTGTTGATGGTGGCACAAGGGTATCTGCCCTGCGACACTTGCAGGATGGTGTCTCCGATTTGATAAATATCTCCGATGCACACCTGTTCTTCTGTCATGTTGGACATAGTCAAATTCTCGCCGAAGGCCGATTGCGTCAAGCGTTGGCCGAATTTCTTTTCCCAATGGGCATAATGTTCAAAAGGATACGCGCACACGACGCGATCAGGCCCGCCGTGATAGGCGTGATTCGCTACGTCGTCTTCGTCGATTTTTGCAAAGCGGACAACCAGCTCGCTGGCTTCGTCTTTCCCGATTCCGGAGAGAAAGTCCTTGCCGTTGTAGCTCAAATTTTTCGGTAGCCCTTTACACAATGAAACGATTTTTTGGTCTGACATGCTCTTTTCCACTCCCGGTCGCACGTTTGGTTCTTTTCATTATTCCATACTATATCATATTTTTTCTAGGCTCCAAGGCAGATGGGCACTATGGGAAGGTTCTGGTATGATGATGGAAAGGAATTGACAGGAGGCTTACGCGATATGCAATCATTTGGTGTGGCATTGCACACAGATAAATATCAGATCAACATGATGTACGCGCACTGGGTAAACGGAACGCACAATCAGAAGGTGGTCTTTGAAGCTTTTTTCCGCAAGCTGCCTTTTGGAAATGGCTACGCTGTTTCCGCTGGTCTGGAGCGAATCGTACACTATATAAAAAACTTGCGCTTTGAAGAAAGCGACCTGGACTATTTGCGTGAACAGGAAGAAAACTACAACCCGGCCTTTTTGGAGGAATTGCGCAATTTGCGTTTCCAAGGCTCGCTGTACTCCGTCAAAGAAGGGACGATGGTTTTCCCGAACGAGCCGCTGATCCGCGTGGAAGGACGCGTCATGGAGGCGCAATTGGTTGAAACCGCCCTGTTGAACTACATGAACTACCAGACATTGATCGCGACGAAAGCTTCCCGGATCAAAAACGTGGCGGGCGACGACGTGCTGATGGAATTTGGTACGAGACGGGCACAGGAAGCAGACGCTGCCCTGTGGGGAACGAGAGCGGCGTATTTGGCCGGATTTGACGCTACCTCCAATATGCTTGCGGGAAAAATGTTCGGCATCCCGACAAAAGGAACACACGCTCACTCCTGGGTGCAAAGCTTCGAGGATGAAGAAGAAGCATTCCAGCGCTTTGCCGACGCTCTGCCGAACCAGGTGACGCTGTTGGTGGATACATACGATACGTTGAAAAGCGGCGTTCCGCACGCGATATCGGTCGGGAAAAAGCTGGCGCAGGAAGGCAAAAAGCTGACAGCCGTGCGTCTGGACAGCGGCGACCTCGCTTACCTGTCCACCAAGACGCGGGAAATGCTGGACAAAGCCGGGCTGACCGATGTAAAAATCGTCGCCTCCAACGATCTGGATGAACATACGATCATGAACCTGAAAGTGCAAGGAGCCAAAGTCGACAGCTGGGGCGTAGGTACACAGCTGATCACGGCGGCAGATCAGCCGACGCTCGGCGGTGTGTACAAGCTGGTGGCGCGCGAGGACGCCAATGGCGTGTTCCAGCCGACGATCAAGATTTCCGGCAATCCGGAGAAAGTGACGACCCCTGGCATCAAGGATATGTACAGACTGATCGACCCCGACACGGGCAAGGCGATTGCCGATTACGTGTGCTTCCCGGAGGAAACGACGATTGCGCAAGGCGCACCTGTCCAGTTGCTGAATCCAAGCCATCCGTATTTGAACAAGCAATTGACCCGTTACCGGGCAGAAGCTTTGCTCATCCCGGTGTTTGTCGCCGGGGAGCTGGTGTATCAACTGCCGACGCTTGCAGAAATCCGCGAGTACCATCGCGAACAGCTCAAGCTGTTCTGGCCGGAATATTTGCGGATGCTCAACCCGGAGCATTACCGTTTGCATATTAGCGAAGACATGTGGGAAACAAAAACGAGGTTGATGAAAGCGTATTTGAAAAAATAGGAGCAGCCGCCCGGTGCAGCAAAACAGGGACTGACCCCCGTCCGTAGGACAGGGATCAAAACACCTTAGCTATTTAAGCAGCCAGTTGCCGAAATTGAATCGGTGACTGGTTGTTTAGTT
>NZ_JARXWC010000015.1:0-129760 GCF_029892995.1 Brevibacillus sp. 1238
AAACTAAACAACCAGTCACCGATTCAATTTCGGCAACTGGCTGCTTAAATAGCTAAGGTGTTTTGATCCCTGTCCTACGGACGGGGGTCAGTCCCCACTATCAAAAGTGGAGCGGGATGTTTTTATTCAATAAGTTGTTCTTCTGATTTTAATTTAGCAAGATAAGGGGGTGACTCAATTGCAGTTTGGGGCTTAAGAGACTTCAGCAGTCTCTGGATTAACTCTTAATTCATAACTCTTCCCTAAATCAAAATTATATATATGAATGAGCCATTCAGTTTTTTTCATTTCTATCTTTTGCACGATTAGTGTTGCTGGTTTGTCAGAAAGATTTTTTGCAAAATTTAAAGCCGCTTGAATGGCTTTCTTTTGTGACATATCAGAATTAGGGTGCTTCACATCATCTGCAACTACTAGCTTACTCAAGTCTGTTTTAGCTGGATATGACTCTAGCGAAGGTGAAGTTGACCATGTTTCTACCTCTGAACCCACTTCAATATCTGTAAACAAAATCTTACTATTCTTACTATCAAGCAGAATAGCATCGTCATTTAACGAATACCATTCAACACCATATTTTCCTTCTGTAGCAGATGTTTTGTCACTTTCTGCAACAAGTAGCGCTCTTTTTTCATAGTTCGCCTCAATGACAAATCCCGTTAGTCCTTTATGTTCATTTTTAGGTTTTTCCTCTGAGCAACCTACTGTTAAGAGAACCATGGTAGACAAGGTAATGAACTTTAGATATTTATTCATTTTACCTATTCTCCCTCGTATAAAAAATATCTTAGTCTCCAATATAGATGTCATCAATATCAAAATGATTAACAGCTCTAGTTATATGAGTGTAAATACCATCCCCTGCGTTATGAATGCCTATAGCTGTACCCCCTAGAAAGATTGGAGCGCCACTATCCCCACTCTGGCTTGAATATGACGCTTGTCTCAAGCCTGTAAAGTAAACTTTACCGTCACTGGTGGTTAGGTAGCCACTCCAATTCTTTGATTCTAATGTCCCGCATTTGACGCTTCTTGTTGTAGCACCAGAAATGCATACGGCATCTCCAACTGTTTCATTTTTTGTTTTTTGAACCTCATCAATGTTATTTAATTTTGACTTATCGTTACCAAAAAGATAATAAGTGGCGTCATCAGATCCTTCATCTAACTTAATGATTGCAGCATCAACATTTCCCCCGAAGTTATAATCCTCAACTCTACCAAATCTCTCCCCGCCTTGAGAGAATTTATCTCCAGTAGACTCGACACAATGACCAGCAGTAAGCACATAAGAATCTGTTCCAATTTGAGCAGAGAATGCAGATGTGCAGTTACCACCCGTCTCCACATTAGTAATCCTTAAACCGGCTTGAATTGGCCTGAATTTACTGGATGGGCTAGCTTGAACTTCATGCACATCTTCTTCAAATATATTAATGAGATTGCCATCAACGCCTAGATCTAAATCACTAACAATGACTGAATCTAAAAGAAGACTTCTGGAAGCAGCAGTCTTTTTCTTTACTCCAATATCAATTTTTTGTTCAGGAATATTAACACTGACAGAAGAAATATCCAGTCCCCGCTGTGCTAATACATCCCTTTTTTCGGATACAGACTCTGCAATTTCATCCAGTTGCTGTTCAGTATAATCTGTGTAGTATAACTCAAGCATGTCTTTTGAATAAAGGTTCTTCAGTTCTTCCTCAAATTTTTTGACCTTTTCTTCAGATCCAGTTTTAAATCCAATACGAACTATGCCCCCTAGTTTTTGATCAATATACATGCTAGCAAATTCTTCTTGCAGATTTTCTGCAATGAAGTCCTTGATTGGCGGAATGAGCTTTTTTTGTTCCTCTAGCCTTGCATCTAGCTCTTTTTCCTCTTTTTTCGTGAGAAATACCCCATATTTTTCTGAGAAATTTTGAGAGTCTTTGGACAATGCTTTTAAGTTTTTAGTATTGGAGGACAAGCCTATTTCCTCTCTAAATCTTTCACTTTCCTTGAGTGCATCATTAGACTCGAGATATTGCTGTATCTCTGGGCTGTGTTTTTGTGCTGCCAATGTTGACGTTGCCGGAATTGAGAATGTAGTTACTGTGGTAGCTAATAGTGCTGCGACCAAAAGTGACGCTCCTAGTTTCTTCATTAGTTCTTACCTCCTTTGTATGATAATGGTAAATTATCACATTTTTTAGGTTGAAAAACCTCATTTCATATTAATTGATAAAATTTCATTTTTTTACATTATTTGAGTTTTAAACACTTTATATTTTCATTTAAATAAAACCATCTTTCATTTGGTTCACGAACCGAAATGCTGCCTATCACGTGTAATGAATTGGATATTTGCCAATGAAAATGATGCTAGCCTTAAACATTGGGCACGAGAAAACGGTAGTGTGCTTAGAATTTTTGTGGAACAAATGCACCATCAGCACAAGCCGCTTGGAGTGTCGAGTTTTCGCACCGGATCGTTTTTCGCCCGGCTATTCTGGCAATACTGGGAAGAAAAGGGCGAGGAGGGGAAGCTTCATGCAACTGGATCGCCGAATCAAAAGACGGCATTTTTTGGTGCTGATGGTGATGTCGCTTGTCTGGCTGGGGCTGATCGCCCGTCTGTGGTGGATACAGCTCGGAGCGCCTCACCGCTTTTCCAGACGCGGGATCGACTTGGTGAAAGCCTCGGTGAAGCAGCGGCAGCAAAGTATCGTGCTGCACAGCGGGCGCGGAGATATTTTGGATCGGGGAGGCTATGCGTTCACGGGCGTGGAGCATTTGGCGCTGATCTTGTTTCCGCTCGCTCGTGGGAGCATGGAAGGCACAGATGGGCTTGTCAGACTGGCGAAGATCACCGGACAGCCGAGTGAGCGATTGTCGCGGGCGATGGAGCAGGCGAAGGTGCCGCAGCTTTTGCGCAATGACGCAGGCAAGCTGATCGAGCTAACCAAACAGCAGGCAGAGGAGATCAACGCGCTGGCGATACCGGGCGTGGTGGCGCTGGCGGTGACAGAGCGCTATCGCACGGAAGAAGTAGCGAAGCACCTCATCGGCTTTATTCATAAAAACCCCGGCATGGTCGAGTCCCTGTATCCCGATGAATGGGCAAACGGCAAAATGAACGCCGAATCGACCGTGGGCGCGTCTGGTCTGGAGCGGAGCTTCGACCGCTTTTTGCAAGGCGTGGAGCCATCTGTCTTGTCCTACTATGTGGACGGTCAAGGAAAGCCGCTGCGTGGTCTGGATATTCGCTATACGAAGCCAAGCAATCAATACTATCCGCTGTCGTTGTCCACTACGCTCGATGTGGACATTCAGCGGCGCATGGAAGCAGCGGCTGAGCAGGTCGGGCTTCGGGAAGGCAGCTTGATTGTCCTCGATGCGCAAAATGCCGATATCATCGCGGCTGTCAGTCGCCCGGCCTACGACCAGACGAATGTGAGCGGGCTTGCGACAGAGTGGAAAAACAGAGCGTTCAAACAGTTGCCGCCAGGTTCCGTCTTCAAGACGGTAGTCGCTGCCGCCGCTCTGGCAGAGGGCGTCGTTTCCCCGACCGATCGGTTTACATGCAGCGGAGAGTATGGCAAGTACCATTTTTCTTGCTGGAAAAAAGAGGGGCACGGCAGCGTCACGTTGGAAGAGGCGTATGCGCAGTCGTGCAATATCGCTTTTGCCGAGGTTGCGAAAAGGGTCGGCGGGGAAAAGCTTGCAGAATACGCCCGCCGGCTGGGCTTGACGACAGAGGTTGGGCACGCCACGGCCCACTTGTTCAAGCTCGATGGTTTCAAGCAGCTCGACGGCGAAGAAAGCGGGCGTGTATTTGCCGAGGGCGTGTCCCACAATGACGAAGGCGTGCTGATCCAAAGCGCCATCGGCCAGCGCGATGTGCGGATAACGCCGTTGCAGGCAGCGAATTTGATGGTGACGATCCTGCGCGGAGGTGAACCCGCGCAGGCGCGTCTGGTCAAGGAAATCGCCTACCGGAACGGTCAGTCTTTTTACTCGTTTCCGGAGCAAAAGCTTGCGGCCGACGGCATCGACTACGTGACAGCCAGCAAGCTGCGAAAAATGATGCGCAAGGTCGTCACAGATGGGACCGGCCAGATGCTGCTGAACTCTTCCTGGCAGGTGGCCGGGAAGAGCGGGACCGCGCAGACAGGGAGTACAACCGATGCCAAAAATCACCTTTGGTTCGTCGGTTACGCTCCTTTGGAACAACCGCGCTTTGCGATCTGTGTGGTATCAGAGAACCAGCCAAGCTGGGGGAAGAACCAGGCACTGGAGCTTTTTCGGCGTGCGGTCGATGAACTTGCCGATTATACAGCTCGATCTTCCCGACTTCCTGGAGCGTATTCCCGAGAATGAAGCCGCGCGCCTGAAGCTGGTTGCGCTTGCCCAGCCCGACAATCAGCATGAGCGGCGAGGAAGACATGTACATGGATTGCGAAGCTTTTGTCCAGATCGTCCGTTTGTCTCCTTTGCTTGGAGACAGGCGCTTGATCGTGTGGCTGTGCCAATCCCCGATGTATTGCGACTGGCTGTTTCTGCTCATTTTGCGAACGAGCCGTTTGAGATAGTCATCGTCGAAAAAGATCGAATTGGGCTGGTGAATCGCTCGTGGCCCAGGGTCGCTGGCAAATGTCACGACCCACTTTTCATCACCGAGCGGATACCCCATCATTACCCCTCCTGTTTCCACCGAGGGTTTTTTTCGTACAGCCTGCTCGATCTGCCTCCATGCCTTTGGCGTGATGTACAGTGTTGTCATGAAACGAGGTCCCTCCTTGAGTTCACCGCTAGCATTCGCTCTATATCGTATGTGCGCAGGCGGCAGAAGGTCCCGCTCAGGAAATCATGGCAATTGTCGAAAAAAAGATTGTAACTCTCCTCCTTCCTTTCTATAATTTAGAAAAAGACATGACTGGAAAGGTTGATTGTATGCCTACGGCCCCCGTTGATCACACTCTGATTGGGCAAGAACTAGCAGATGACCTTTACTCGGATAGCGGTGTACTGCTGCTGGGGAAGAATACGACCATAACAGCTGCACATGTGCACATTCTCCTGAAACAGCGCGTACGGGAAGTCAACATCGTGCGAACATGGTCAGAGGGAACTGGAGAGCATGTCACTACGCAATTATTCCAATTGGAGGCGGACGGGGAAACGGTTGCCGCCTATGTACAGGCTTTGGATCAGACGAGGTTGATTTTCGATCAGCTCAAGCAGGGGAAAGTAGCCAGCTTGGATCAGTTTTCGCAAGTTTTTGAGAATGTACTGGAAAAGTCCACGAAGGATTTGGGGCTTTTTCGCTCCCTTTACGTCCTGGAAGGGGCGGACAGTTATACATATCGACATTCGTTGAACGTAGGCATTCTCTGTTCGCTAATTGCCCGTTTGCTGAAATGGGACGAGCAGCAGGTGACGTTTATGGGAACGGCTGGCTTCTTGCATGATGTGGGGAAAATGCGCATCCCGACAGAAATTTTGTTAAAGCCGGGCAAGCTGACAGACGAAGAGTTCGCGATTATGAAAAAACATACGACATACGGCTACGAAATGATCAAGGAGATGGAAGGCGGATCAGAGCGGCTTGCCTTGTGCGCCCTGCTTCATCATGAGCGACTGGATGGCTCCGGCTACCCTGAGCAGCGCAAAGGCCATGAGATTCCTTTGGACTGCCAAGTGTTGGCGGTTGCCGACATGTTTGACGCCATCTGCTCGGATCGGGTGTACAAAGGCCGCACCTCGCCTTTCGAAGCGGCGCAGCTTTTATGGAAAGAAGCTTGCAACGGGCTGTTGAGTATTGAAATAGTCTCTGTGTTCGTGCGTTACATTGCCTTGCTGTACGTCGGAGCGAGAGCGCGCCTGAGCAGCGGCGAAGAAGTCGAAGTGATCCTGATTCACCAGGACGAGCCGATGCGGCCATTGGTGCGGCGCAGCGGGGAGTTTCTCGATTTGCGCTACGAGCGCAAGCTGACGATCGAAAAGATGATTGGATAGAGCCGCTTTGATGCGACTGCGACCGCTCTCGTTTATGAGAGCGGTTTCTTTGTTGCCAATTTGTGACGGATGTCCCGGTTGCTCGACCTTGGGTGTAAAGTGTGACACAATAAAGCGGAAGCATGATCGTACAGGCAACAAAAAAACGTGTCCACGGACGATTTTCCGATTAGAGATGACGGGTGGACGCTTACATGCAGGGAGAGAGTAACATGATACGTAAAGCGGAACCTCAAGATGCAGCTTTTGCGGCACCGCTGATTTATGAAGCGATTGGCGACATCGCCCACACATTGACCGGAGCGACAGAGCAGGAAGAAGCGCTCTTGCTGCTGGAGCAGTTTTTTGCCCAAAAAGGCAATCGGCTCAGCTATGAAAATGCGGTTATCGCCATGCGTGAAGGCGTGCCGGTCGGCGTAGCGCTTTTCTACCACGGCAGTCAGACGGAGCAGCTGGATCGCCCGTTTGTCGAGTATGTTCAAAAGCGGACAGGAGTTGCGCCCACGCTGGTGAAGGAAGCGCGCGACGACGAATTTTATTTGGACTCGGTCGCCGTTCGGGCCGATCAGCGCGGCAAAGGAATCGGAAAAATGCTGCTTTCGGCATTCGAAGAAGAGGCAATCCGGCGCAAACACGACCGCATCGCCCTTTTGGTAGACGAGGAAAACCCGCGTGCCCGTCAACTCTACGAATCAATGGGCTATCGTCAGGACGGGAATGTGACGGTGAGCGGACATCAATTCCGCCATATGGTAAAAAGCGTATTAGTGACGGTGTAGCGACAAACGTTTCTCTCGGGCCAGCGATGACAGGTCCGGGAGAGGCGTTTTTTTGTGGTGTCGGCTGGGGGGAGGGACTTTTACGTAAACGTTAGCCCAGCGTGAACGCAGAAGCGGTGTTTTGGTGTATATGTTGGATAAAAATGGTTCTTTAGAAGGTTGAAAGTCGCGAGCTATATTCGCAACAATGAAAAAAGAAGGATTGTGATAAACGAGCAGAGTGGAAGGAGCGCTGTAGCTATGCGCCAACAAATAGAAAAATGGGTTTCTGCGTGGAGAGCGCTGATCGCGGATATGGACAGGCAGGGCGCGCACACCTGGCCGCTGATCATCGCTGATCCTGCGCAGCCGTGGCAAGTGGACGAAGCAGAGCAGCGACTGGGGATCAGTCTGCCGCTTGCGCTTCGACGTCTTTTTCTGGAAGGGACAAGCGAAGTTCAAATATACTGGTCGCTTCCTACTAGGACCGTCGAGCCATTTTCCCTCGGCGGGGATATCGGCTGGAGCCTGGACAGTTTGGAGTGGCCTTATTTCGGTCACGACGACGAAAGCGCCGACGAGCGACAGTACCTTTGCTTCCACGTCGGCGGCAATGGCGACATGTTGCTCTTGGATTTGCGAGCATGCGCGGACGATCCGCCTGTTTACGCCTGGGGGCATGAGACAGACGAATATATTTTGCTCGGGCACAGCTTCACAGCGTTTGTCGAGCGGGTGACCGAGCTGGGCTGTATTGGAGCGGAAGTGTGGAACTACGAGCCTTTTGCTGGCGCAGATGGACTCGATGTGCATGGGGAAAATGCGGTTCGCTGGAAAAAATGGCTGCAAACGTACCGGGAGCTGACGCTGGAAACCGCAGCAACCGATTTTGCGCAGCTCGTCGAGTACGCTGCCTTGCATGGCGCAGACGACGAGCGTGTGCGAAAAGCGTTCGATCAGTATGACGCAAAAGTCGTCCAGCAGGCTTGGGTGGCGAAAATCAGCCAGGCGCCGAACTTTGCTGCAAAAGAGCCATGGTGCCAACTGCTGGTTGAAACGTTGGGGATGAAGGCGGCGAATTGGGTTCGCTCGCTGTGGGAATCAGCTGGGCAGGAAAAGCTTGTTTCAGATGTCCAGCGGGCGTACTTGTCAGCGGTTTGCCTGCCAAAAGAGGAAGGCTTGCCGCTGGTGCTGGCCGAGCTGGACAACGAGGCGAACAGCGAGACGATGAGCGGCTATACAGCCTATGGCCGCCTCAAGCATTTTCGTGCCAGGGAAGTCATCGCCTGGATGGAAGCATATGCGGCGTACCCGCTCGAAGGATGGGACAAGCTGTTTGCCGTGTCTGCTCCCGAATGGCATGATCTCGCACATTGGCTGGCAGGCAGTGAGGCACAGCGCCAGATTGCGCTCATGGCTTGGGGGCGGATGCTGGACAAGGGGGATGTTCCAACAGGCGAGCCGGATTGGACAAAGCTGGGCAGCTTATTGGACTTGGCAGCGGAGAAGGCCGTTTTGCGCAAGGAACGGGAGCGGGTCGAGCGCATTCGTGCTGCCTATGGTGAGCATGCACGCTAAACCGATGAGTCAGTAAGAAAAGGAGATGAGGTGTCCATGAAGCATGTCGTGGTGGTGTGGGGAACAGACTTGCAAACAGAGGATGAGCTGCAAGCTTTTCTGGAGCCAGTATATACGGAAGATGGAGACATGTATCCATCGGAATTTATGAAAGCGACAGGACTCACATGGGTAGATGAAGACTTTTTTGAAGTACACGCCGTGGCGAAGGCAGAGGAGCGAGCAGATTTTTTGGAGTATTTGCGACAGGAGTGCGTTTCGGATGGGGAAATTTTTGCCGAGAAGCTGCCAGCTGCGTTTTCCGAGGAATTGACTGGCTACCCGACCGTGCTGCTGTTGTACGGGCAACAAACGGCTTACGGCACGGTTAATGAAGAGCTGTTTTCACTCGCGGGCGAACCAGAGGCAGAGCATGAGCGAGTGAAGCTGCTGGCGAAAATTGAATATGAGGCTTGAAAGGGAAAGGCGTCCGCGGGAAGTGGACGCTTTTTTTGATTACTCCGTCAGTAGTTGTTGACGAGACGCTGCATAATCATTTTCCATCCAGGTTGGCAGGTTGGAGCACGGCTTTGCTATCAGACAAGGATAGATTTCTAGCATAAAGGCAGTGGGAGCCACCAAGAAAATATGCTTTCTCCCAAATGATGTTTGTCCGTTTCGGGAAAGCCGATTCCTTCATTTGATATGTAATGTAAGGTTCATCCTTACTACTTTTCACGAGGAGTTGGTGTACATGCCAATCATCAAACCATTCATGACGTCTCTGCGCTTCAACTCGACAATTGGAGCAGGAACAGGCACAGGAGCGACTTTTGCGATTGCGGCCACAGCATTCAGCACGGACGCGGGTACTGCTGCGACAGCATTCCCATCCACTTTTGCCTACTACAACCTCTATATCAACGGTGTTTTGCAGCCAGGAGGCACGTCTACTGTCACCACATCCACGCTGACGATTCCTGACGGAGACGCTGAAAACGATGGTGTATCTGTCTTGGTTGAGTTTGTCGTCAACTAAAAGAACAACCAAGTGCAAGGGAGGCCCCAGGCGATTGTACATGCCTGGGGTAATCCCATTCCAGCGCAAGAGAGGAGTGAATCGTTTTGCAGCATAGAAACATACAGCGAAGCGGAGGGCAGCGAATTTATACGGTCAATGTGCGTTCGCAAGTCATGCCGCCCTATGGCTGCCCGGACATTTTCCCCGGTCAGCCGTGCCCAACCTGTCCTCCTTGTCCGTGCACTCCTGGCTTGCTTTCGACCACGATCTACCAATACACGACGTTTTCAGACGGACAAAAAAATATGTATACAGATGCTGACGCCACGCCGCAGCTCAGCACTTCAGGGATTATCGGGCAGCAAACCGTGTCCATCGTCAACTTGTTTATCAATGGCATTTTGCAGCCTCCCAATAGCTACTTGGTTCAGCCCGGAGTTTTGGTTTTGAGCGAAGTGCCTGCGCAGGGCGCCCCGATCATTTTGCAATTCATCCAGATCACGACGTCCTGAAGCACACAGGCTGGAGAGCAGAAGCAAGCCCCGCAACATACAACAGCTGTTTTCGGGTGGTACTTGCACATCTGGGTATTCGCCCACATAAGGATAGGAGTAAGCTATATAGACGTGGAGGTGGCAGCCATGTCCAGCATCATTGCGGCGCTTTCCCTTGTGTTTAAAGAACTGGTTATGTTTGTTGCTTATGTCAAGAACAATGCGTTTCCCCAGCCTCTTCAGGATACGGAAGAAGAAAAGTACCTCCGCCTCATGGCAAAAGGCGACCCGTATGCCCGCAACAAGCTGATCGAGCACAATTTGCGGCTGGTGGCGCATATTGTGAAGAAATTCGAAAACACCGGAGAAGACAGTGAAGACCTGATTTCCATCGGCACGATCGGCCTCATCAAGGCAATCGAGAGCTACCAGGTGGAAAAGGGCACCAAGCTGGCTACGTATGCAGCGCGTTGTATTGAAAATGAAATCCTGATGCATTTGCGAAGCCTGAAAAAAACGAAAAAAGACGTTTCCCTGCACGATCCGATTGGGACCGATAAAGAAGGGAACGAAATTACGCTGATCGACGTGCTCGGCACAGAAACCGACGAAGTGGTCGATGCTGTGCAGCTCAAACTGGAATCAAACAAGATTTATCAGCACATCCATATTCTCGATGAGCGCGAAAAAGAAGTCATCATCGGCAGGTTTGGTCTGGATCAGGACAAAGAAAAGACACAGCGCGAAATTGCCCGCGAGTTGGGGATTTCTCGCTCATACGTATCCCGCATCGAGAAGCGGGCGCTGATGAAGCTGTTCAATGAGTTTTACCGGACGAAGCAGACGCAAAATCGCTGAATGGATTGTCGAGCGGGGAAAGCAAATAGGTGCGTTCGCCCGCAAGCTGGACACAGGGAGAAAGGTGTCCGGCTTGCGGGTATTTTTGTTTGGAGTGGAGGGGAGTGGGCGCTTTTGGAGCGGTGCTTTTTTACCAAAGCTAAGAGATAATCGAATCAGGCACCTTCGCTTGTTCGTTCGATTCGCCTAAGCACGGTTGTCTTTCATCTTCCTCGCTCTCCAGCCGCCAATAACGCAAGCCTGTCCTTCATCTTTGCAACATCTTTTGGCAACTGAGCAAATCTCTCTTTGCAGTTTTACTTTCGGAATTTCCGGCATCATTGGCTTTTTTGCAGAGAATTAGTCACCTTCTAAAAAGACTACAGATCGCAGATAGATAGAAAGATAAAAAAAGAACGGATGGCCAGTAATACTTGATCCATCAGTTCTTTTTCACTGATATGCTTGATCAGAATTGTTTTCTATTTATTCATGTTTTTAATGTACATGCCAGTAACCTGTTGGCCATTGTAAACCCATCCTGCCGGAATCGGTGAATATTTGCTCACAAGCAGTACGGTTCCATAAGGAGCGCCGTTGGCATTCATGATTGTTTTGCTGTCATAGTTCTCGCGCAGGACAACCCAGCCGGTTGGAATCGGAGAGAACTTGGTCACAGTGAACTCCTGACGATAAGAAGCCCCTGTTGTACATTTGATCGTCCTGCCAGCCAGTTCATCTCGCAAAACGACCCATCCTACCGGAACGGGAGAGTATTTGCTGACTCGCAATTCCGCGCCAAAGGGCGCGCCTGCTGTATTTTTGATCAGTTTTGAACCGAGATCTTCGCGAATGACGACCCAACCTTGCGGGACAGCAGAAGATTTTTTGATCCATTTCTCCTCGGAACTCCATCCTTTCGCTTTAGCAGCAAATGAGGAGTCTGCCTGCCAACGAACGGTAGTTGGTGCACTTTTGCCATCGTTTGCCGGCAAGCTTACTTCTGCGGCTTGAACCTGGGATGTCAGGATGGTAGCAAATAACGCTACGCCTAATGCTGAAAAAACACTGTTTTTGAACATAGTGATTCCCCTGCCTCTCCTATCGGTAACATCTGTTTGAATGTACCATATTTTTCCAATCGTATACAGTTTTATTTTATGAATAAAATGTCATAAGTTTGTGAGTATGGAAGTTCTGTTAAAGATTTTTCATGAAAGATTGGGAGATGACTTCCAACGAATGGTAACGATGCAGCGAATAAGACATTTAAATCGAAGTCCTAATGCACCTGCGTAGGCTGACAAAACCGGGACAGATAAAGAGGGGAACGAAATTACGCTGATTGACGTACTCATGGCAGCGACTGGCGAAGTGGCGGACGCTGTGTTGTTCAGGCTGGAATCGATCAAGATTTGGCGGTTTTTGGGGGAATATTGTAAGCTGGATTTGTAAAAGGGGAGGAGGTATAAAGTGAAAAAGCTCGTATTCGTTTGTTTTTTGATTTTAACCGCTTGCAATTCTGACCAGAAAAACATCCCGTTCCAGGCACAACACGACATTTTGCATGGGGAGAAAGACTTGGTAGATTTTCAGAGTAGCTCTGCTGTAGTGGAGTGGGCTCCAGCGGCACTGACGGAGATCGACGCCCTATTCGATGATCTGCTTCCTACGATTCAAATAACAGGGGAAATGAGCGAGTATGATGCCTATACTTCCAACAATCTATTAGGGTCTTACGAGGATGCTGTCGTGATTGTTCCACTTGACAGTAAACAGTATGCAATCAATTATTTGATTGTGGAAATAAACGGTAAGTATTACTCTGCCACCGCGGATGAAGAGGCAATGAAGAAAATACGCGCATTGGAAAGGAAAATGAGATGATTTGCCAGTCAGGTAAGCGAGAGCTAGAGAGCAAAGAGGTGGTTACATGGAATTTTTCATAATAATCGGCTCGAAAATGATCGTATTTCACCTGCTATCGATAATTCTCAGCGGCTTTTTACGTTTTGTGTGGCCGAAGCTGCATTTGTTAGTTTTGTTATTCGCCAATGCGATAGCAGGAGTTTTATTTATAAAATATCTGGAACTATCCTGGACTGTTTCATTTCTCATCGTTAATCTGATGACATCCCTAATAGGGAGTGGGATGGGGAGCCTGCTGCGGAAATTAGTCAAAGATTTTAAACAGGAAGGCCGTCTATAACGGTTCTCTAGACGTGGAGTGATCTGTAAATATTCGTGATCCGCATTGGTGGACGGCTGTCCACTTTTGTGCTTTCAACGAAAAAACAATTCATATGTTTTCAATGCAACGTACCCTACTGGCTGAAAACGGCAAGCATTACCACACAAAGCAAACAGACCAGAAGCCCAACCCTCTGGTCTGCCAAAATCTTACCCGCGGATTCTTCCGCCGTTTTTTATGAGCCATTCGCCCGTCTCCCAATCGGACAGCCCCTTTCCTTCCGCTTTGTAGTACAAATCAAAGCGGAAGCCCAGCCCATGATCCCACGGGCTTTTGATGGCGACGCAGCGAAAAATCTCTTCCAGTCCCGGTATGGCAAATCCGTTGGGGGCGGGAAATAGCGCCTCCATTTCTTCGCGCGATATATTTGTTTCCAGGGCAAACTGAAAAAGCGGCTTGGCGGTATACGAATCGTAGACCAGTTCGAACTTCGGCGTTCGTTTCACCGAGAAATCCGTGATGTTTGTCGCATGTTCCTCCGCTTCCGCCGGGATAATGAACGGCCAGTCTTCATCCGGGTAGCGGTACAAGTTGCAAACGGTGGAAAGCGTGGCGAGGAACTTATCCCATTCTGGACGTGGCATGAGCGTAACGGGGATGTTGACTCCCGTATGATCGACTCCTGTCAGCCTGCCTTTCAGTTGATGATACAGCTGGGAAATGTCGATGCCAGCAGACTGTTCCTGCGTCTGGGGTAGCTCCGCGTGCAAACTGTTCAAACTTGCCAGCTCGATACCCGCAGATTTGCGATCGGAAATAAGCAAATCTGCCACTTTCAGCTTAAACGCTTTTGGCGAATGAAACACGATGGCGGGAAATGCTGCATCTCCCGTG
This sequence comes from Brevibacillus sp. 1238, assembly GCF_029892995.1. Classification (NCBI taxonomy): domain Bacteria; kingdom Bacillati; phylum Bacillota; class Bacilli; order Caryophanales; family Paenibacillaceae; genus Brevibacillus; species Brevibacillus sp. 1238. The sequence goes on from NZ_JARXWC010000015.1 coordinate 13,756, forward strand.
CGAAAATCTGTTGCCGGCATTGCCGAGCCGGAAAACAAAGGACGGAGCTGGTCAGCTTCTCGGAAGTGGGGAACCTCTTTTAGCAATTGGGAAAAGTAGGAGCACCATTCTTTTTCAGCAGCATGCTTGTTAGGAAAAACATACGAGATCAAATCCAGACGGTTCATGTTTCGTCTCCTTTGCTCCAGGGGATAAGGAAGAGCGGAATCGCTTCGATTCATAGACTCTTGAACCGAAGCGATTCTGACGAAACACTGTCTACAGAGACAAAACAGCCGCCGCCGCTTTCTTTTTCCAGCAAGACAAAGCAAGATAGCCAAACGCCAGACCGCAAATAATCGAAGCCTGGCTTCCGTATTCAGCGAAGAAAGACAGCGGCACATCTATTCCTACGGGATAGAAGTAAACGAGAAAAATCAGATCGATGAGAAGAGCAGGAATGCCGAGCACGGTAAAAGGCAGCCAATCGAATGTCCAGCTTCCTTTTGTCACGCATGTTTGGATAAAGGTCGGCAGGGCAAAAACCAGCCCGATGAGAACAGGGTATAAAGTGGTGAACAAGAGAAACGGCAAGCGTTCGAAAGTAAGCGCCGCCTCTTCTTTCAACAGCTGCTCGCAGTACAGAATAACATCGAGCATGAACACCGCAATGATCAGAAAAACAATATACATGAACAACCGTTTACGTGTAGAAATAAGAATCTCCTCCTGAGTGTTGTGCGCAAAACTATGGTTCAAAATGCGGGCAAAGCAGTTGTGTCCAGCTGCGGCAAAGCCAGGTGTTGCCGCGACTTCAGCGCGAGGGCCAAGCCATGTGCCAAGATGGTCTTTTTCCTGTTCATACTTCCTCCTATGTTTTTACAAATGGCATACATTGAGTATGTCGTATGAACAGGAAAAAAGTAACGGGTTTTTGGTGAAAATGCTAAAAATTAGGCGAAAACGCCCGTGAGGAGTTGGATAACAAGCCCGTGGCGAGCTGCAATCCGCTCGTATCCAGCAGGGGACGAACTGTAAGCTGCAAGTTGCAAGTGACGTTCAAACCGGGAACGGGAATCGGGAGCAGTAACCGATCAAAAGGGAAATGCAGCGGCAAGTTCGGCCCTCTCAACCGCTTTTCCTAAACCAACATCGACAGCCTTCAGGATCAATCCGAGGGTTCTTTCTTTTTCAGGACATATGTCCTTCCCTGCAAGCCTGCATCTGTTTTTTAATGAAGGAGGGAATGGGGGAGAGGGAATTGAAAGGCATCCTTTTTGCATTTTTCGCAGGGGCATTCCTCACTTTGCAAGGAGTGGCAAACGCCCGGATCAGCTACGACATCGGAACGTGGCAAGCCGCGACATTGACTCAGTTGACGGGCTTTGTCGCCGCTCTTTTCGTGCTGCTCGCCAGCCGAAGGGCAAACTGGCAGGCACTGCGGCAAGTGAAGCCGCTGTATCGGTTTGGCGGTGCTTTTGCCGCCGTCATTATTTTCGGCAATGTCTTTGCGATCCAACAGATCGGAGTGACGCTGACGATTTCGACGCTGCTGATAGCACAGCTTGGGTTGACGTTTCTCATCGACAGCAAGGGCTGGTTTGGAGTGAAGAAACAGCAGGTAACGTGGCCGCACGTGGTCGGAATCGGCTTGATGATCGCAGGAGTGGTCATACTAAAAGCTTGATCGGATCATCAAGCGGATAGAGAGCAGAAAGCGGGGGAAGAGCCAGTCATGCGAGTAACGCAAGATCGTGAAGAGCAAAACCATTATTTGCAGGCGTATCAGTTGGAAACGGTTTTCCCCGAGGAGCTGCAGGCGCATATGACGCTTTGCTATTTGGAGCGAGGAGAGCTTATCTGTTCCCAGGGAGCGAGCGCGGACACGCTTTATGTGCTGGTGAGCGGGAAGCTGAAAATATTTACAAACTCGCAGGAAGGCAAGACGCTGATCCTGTCGTTCAAGACGCCGCTTGAGGTGATCGGGGATATTGAATACGTGCGGGAAATGGAGACAATGAACACCGTTGAGGCGGTAGCACCGTCTGTGCTGCTTGCCGTGCCTTTCCGTTTCCTGAGAAAATACGCGAGCAATCATGCGCCGTTTTTACACTTTTTGCTGGAGATTATTACGAAAAAATTTACCGTCAAGTCGAACGATTTAAGCTTCAACTTGCTGTACCCGGTAGAAGTGCGACTGGCGAGTTATTTGTTGTCGGTGTGCTTTGAGGACGGGGATTCTAGCCTCAGAGGACAAGTAAGCTCGGCGAGCCTGTCCGACGCAGCCAATCTGATCGGCACGAGTTCTCGCCACGTGAATCGCGTTCTTCAGCAGTTTCGTCAAGCTGGATTGGTCGAGCGCGAGAAGACGCATTTGTTGATCAAAGACAGACAAGGCTTGCAAAAAGTAGCCAATCCGCATTTATACGCGTAGGAGGAGGAATACGATGCTTGCAGGACTTGTTCTCGCGATCGTGGCCGGCTCACTGGTCAGCTTGCAAAATGTTTTCAACAGCAAGGTCAACGAGCGGGCTGGGTCGTGGACGACGACGACTTTGGTGCTGGGGATGGGGTTTTTGGCCTCGCTCGTGTGCGGCCTTTTGTTTGAGGGGGAAAAGCTGTGGGAATGGCGCAACATGCAGCCGTGGTACTGGTTTAGCGGGCTGATCGGGGTGGGAGTGGTCACTTGCCTGGTACAAGGAATCCGCCTGCTGGGCCCGACGCTTGCCGTCTCCATCGCGTTGACCTCGCAGCTCAGCTTTGCCCTGCTGTGGGATTCGTTGGGATGGATGGGGCTGACCCAAGTTCCTTTTACATGGAAGCAGCTAAGCGGTGTACTGGTTGTGATCGTTGGCATGCTCGTGTTCAAATGGGGCGGGCAAAAAAAGAGCCAGGAATGGTCGAAAGCGACGTGAGTCGGTAGACCGTCCCTGGCTTTTTCGTCTGTCTGGCTTGTTCACAAAAGTTTATGTATTTTTATCCAAAAGAAGATGTTGACTTAAAATAAATGTGCATGATAAAATTAAAAATTTTAAAATCAATAACTGTGTTATAATGGAGAAGATCGCATTGTAGGAGGTGGACGTATGTTTCAGGTTGGAGACAAGATTTTTTACCCGATGCACGGGGCAGGCGTAATTGACGCCATGGAGGAAAAAGAGTTTCTGGGTGAGAAGCACCTCTATTATGTGCTCCATATGCTGCAAAGAGAGTTAAATATCATGGTCCCCGTTGAAAAGATGTCCGCGCTGGGGATTCGGATGATTGTAGATGCCGACATTTTGGACAATGTGTTGGCAGCGATGCAAGAAAGGAGCCCTGACTCCGCGCTGAATGCGGCACAGCGATTCAAGCTGAACACGGAAAAAATGAAGCGTGGCGATATTCATGAGCACGCGGAAGTGGTTCGGGATTTATGGGTGATCAGCAAAGGGAAAATATTGGGAACGAGCGACAAGCTGATGCTCGATAATGCCCAACAGCTGATAAGCAGCGAAATTGCGCTGGTCAAAGGTCTGGATTTGGAGCGGGCCACCCAGATTTTGAAACAAGTGTTGGCGACAGAGCCGAGCAAAGCAGACGAGGGGGCCTCCGAGCAGACGGCGGCAGGCTATCAAAAGTGCGTGCTGTAATCGAACGCAAATAGAAAAGGGTGTGATTGCCATTGGCAGTCGCACCCCTTTTTTCATGGTGGGAAGAAAGAACTAGCAGCTTTTGGACACGGACGAGCGAACCCGATTGTATTCCAGTCGGCTGGCAAAACGGGCATACCCGCACATGACTATTGGTCAGCCCATTGCTGGTATGACGTCTTCCTTGGCTATAGATTCAGCTCAGAGCGTTCGGATGTCTCTTCCGAATAATTTGCTCTTGTTCCATTTTTCCATGCTATCAAAGCTATAAAAAAACAGAGGGAGCAAGGACGAAACGCTCCCTCCTACTCGATCAAAATGCCTGGCTTCCGGCCGATGATGCGAACAGCGCGGTCCCACATCAGGCGCAGTTTTTTTCGCTGCATGAGCGGGAGGTGGATGTCGGGACGCCTCAAATAGGAGCGTATGGGAACGACGCGAAAACGGACGCGCCCGCCATACGTGTAACGTTGGCAATAGGTGGGAATGACGGATATTCGCCCGATGGATACCCGACCCTCTGCCTCCTTTTCTACAGAAAAGCGCAGAATGGCACCGATTTGCGATTGATCGAAGCTGAGCATTTTTTCCGAAGTGAAATTCCCCAGCGAGTAGGCGACCAGTGTGCGTTTTTTCTCTCCAGTTGCCAGAGTGGCGGTCGGTGCGACGACAGGCTGCAAGACGTGAGGATGCGCGCCGAGAATGACATCTGCTCCGTGGTCGAGCAAGCTTTGTACGAGCAGTCGCTGATTGGCGGTCGGAGTGTAGCGGAACTCCACGCCGAAGTGCAGCGAGACGATCACGAGGTCGACGAGAGGGCGAACGGAAGCGATGTCGCGCAAAATGGCATCGCGCATGATGAGATTGACCAGCCACGGCATGTGCTCGGGAATGACCTGCTTGTTCGTGCCGTACGTGTAGGCGAGCACAGCGATGCGGATTCCGTTTACTTCCTGGATCAAAGGGACGGTCGAGTCTTGCAAGGAGCGGTACGTGCCTGTGTGAGCGAGCTTGTGGCGATCCAGCACGTCCAGTGTGCGGAAAAGTCCGTTTGGCCCTCCGTCCAGACAGTGGTTGTTTACGGTCGTCAAAAGGTCGAAGCCGACTTGTTTGAGATCGCGCGCCAGCTCGTCAGGACAATTGAATCTGGGGTAGCCTGTGCGCGCCGAGCCGATCTGATAAGGTTGACTCTTTCCGGAAAAGGTCGTCTCCAGATTGCCAATGGTCAGATCGGCACCTGTCAAAAGCGGAGCAACAGGGGCGAACATATCGGCAAAGGAATATTGATCGGCTGAAGCCAGCTTGGCGCAAGCCACTTGATTCTTCCACATGAGAATATCGCCTACTGCGGCGATCGTGACTTTCTTGTTCATTGGCTTCACCTCTCCCATCTACTCTATTCCAAAAGTTGCCTGCTTGTTTTGGATAGAAGCGGAACGTTTTCATAGATGACGGTCTATACAGGCTGTCTCAGCCGCTCATACAATAGGAAAGCTGATTGGGAGAGGGAGGCAGAGGGGGGATTGTCAGTGAAGAAAAAGGCAGGAAAAACCAGGCCGCAAAAAACGCTGATTCTGAACAAGCCAGTGATCGCAGTCACAGGGAGCGCGGGAAAAACAACGACAAAAGAAATGATCTTCGCGATCTTGAATAGACGTATGTCCACGTATCGGTCGATGTACAACAAAAATTTTCTCGGCAATACGCGAGCGCATGTCAAACGCTTGCGGGACGAGCACGAGGCGGCTGTGCTTGAGTTTGGAATCTTGCGAAGCGGGCACATTCAACAGCATTGCCGGATCATTCAACCGAACATGGGCGTGATTACGAATATTGGCACGGCGCACATTGGCAACTTTGAAGGCAAGGCAGGGCGCCTCGCGATGGCAAAATCGGAGCTGATTCGCAACATGAAGCCGACAGGAACCGTGTTTATCAATCGGGACTGTCCTTACTCCCGCCGATTTGCCGGGCAGCCTTTCAGAGGAAGCTTTGCTGGCAGATTCGTCACGTTCGGGATCGAGCAGGAAGCTGATTATCGGGCGGAGCACATCGTGATGGAGGCAGACGGAATCTCTTTTGTCTGCCAGATCGGACAGCAAAGCGAGGCGTTTTTCATCCCGACGCTGGGAGGACATAACGTGTACAATGCTTTGGCAGCGATCGCCGTGGCGCACACGCTCGGCATACCGCTCGCGGATATCCGGCAAGGATTGCGCCAATTTCAGCCGCAAAAAAAACGACTGGTCTGCTATCGCCTGAACAACAACGTGCAAGTTCTCGACGACACGTACAGCTCCAACCCGGATGCAGCCAAGGCGGCAATCGACGTCCTCAGCCAGTCTGAACACGGTACAAAAGTAGCTGTTTTGGCGAGCATGCTGGAGATGGGCAAATACGAAGTACAGGGACATGAAGAAGTCGGGCAGTATTTGAGCAGCAAAAATGTAGACTACTTGTATACGTTCGGCAGCAGTGCCCGCCATATCGCGCGTGCAGCCATTCGCGCAGGCTTTCCGGCAGAGCGGGTGATGCATTGCGCAAACAAGGAAGTCTTGCACCGCAGTCTCGCCAAACGCGTGAAACCGGACACTACCATACTGGTCAAAGGCTCCCACAAGCTGAAAATGGGAGAAACGGTGGAGTTTTTGCGCAAGGTGACAGCGGGCAGCAAACTCCCGCGCAGAAAGCTGCCGAATCGAAAGCAGGCGTAACCAAACAAAACCGGGCAGGCGTTTGTCCCAAAAGCGGACAAGGGCCTTTTTGCCGTGAGAGCGAAGAGAGGGGCGAGTGATTCCGAAGCGGGCAAAAGCTAGGGCTATGGTCATCCGACTATGTAATCAAATCCTCAATTGGAAAGATTTACAGACTTATACACATACGCTTTTTCCAGTAAAGTGGGTTTGTACCCAATCTGTTGGGAAAAACACAGCCAGGAGGAGAACGAATGACGAAACGAGATTGGTTGCAAAAGTCGACTGTCGCCGTCATGCTAAGTACATCCCTGCTTCTGTTCGCGGAAGGTGGACAGGCAGCAGCTAAGACTGTGGATTCACAATCTTCTGTGAAAGCGGAGGAAATTGTCAAGCTGACACAATCGTTGCTCGGCAAGGACTATAAGTACGGGGCAGTAGGACCCAACTCATTCGGTTCAGCAGGCTTGGCCACTTATGTGTACAAAAAAGCCGGGCTGACCATCGACGACACGATTGATGAGTTGTACAAGGCGGGAGAGGCCGTCTCTGCCGACAAAATCGAGCCAGGAGACTTGCTGTTCTTTTCCTCGAATGGGAAAGGAAAGCCGAGCTTCATGGGCATCTATATCGGAAATGACCAGTACATATACTCTTCGCAGGGCGAAGACGCAGTCGTTTTGAAAAACGTCAGCGATTATACGAAAAAGTTGGTAGGTGCGCGCCGAATTGCCGTTTTGGACAACGGGACAGGCACGACCCCGACTCCGGACCCAGGCCAGGAGGAAGGCTCCAACTCTGGCGAGATCGCAGATAACGTGATTGCGGCAGGCAAAAAATATTTGGGCACACCTTATGAATACAGCTCGACCCGTTCCAACAAAAAGACGATGGATTGCTCCGAATTTACGATGTGGGCGTACCGCGATGGTGCCGATATCGACATGGGCAATGGGGGAGCGCGTTCGCAAGCCGACTTTGTGAAAAAAAATGGCACGTACACCACGGATATCAACAAGCTGAAAAAAGGCGACCTCGTTTTCTTCATGGCGTATAAAGGCTACAAGGAATCCGATTACAAAGGAATCAATGTGCCGAAGCAGAGCATTACCCACGTAGGCATCTACATGGGCGACAACAAGCTGCTGCATACGTTTTCGAAAGAATCCGGCGGAGTGAAAGTGACCGACTTCAAAAATACGCATTGGGAATACCGCTTCATTATGGGTGGACGGCCTTATTAATACAGTTAGCGACGGTGCGATTGCACCGTCTTTTTTCATGAGCGCGACACAAGCAGGCAGAGGCAGTAGCGGAAAAAATAGGTGAATGACCGCGGGCAAACGCACAGTCCATCTGTGCGTTTGCTGCATCTCTTATAGGGAGACTTGTAGGAGGTGAAACGTCATGTCATATCAGTATCCCCCAGGAGGTTATCCACCGCCGCCGCCGCCACCCGGAGGTTCATCTGGAGGCTTTCCTCCGCCACCACCAGGTCCACCCCCAGGCAGGACGCCCAGCTCACCGGGATCGCGAGGGTATGGGGGAACAAGGCGAATTGAACCGGGCGGCTTCTATCCCTGCTTATATCGCTATACGTATATTTGGCTGAAAAATGGCCGTTCCTTCTGGTTTTACCCTGTTTTCATCGGCCGTACATCCGTGACTGGCTATCGCTGGAGACAAAACCGCTGGGAATACTACGGTTTGGAACTGGATCGGATTGCTTACTTTACATGCTGATCAAAACAAAACGGCCTTCCCGCGTTCAGGGAATGGCCGTTTTTGTTTGCGGTTTGCCGCAGGCAGGGCAGCGCGCTGTTACTTGACGGTGACCGCAAAATCTTTATGGTCGTGAATATCGCCTTTTTCCAGATGGACTTTCACGGTGTAGTCGCCAGCAGCGGGAAAGGTCAGCTTGCCTTCGTACTGCCCAGCACTGCTTTCTTTGGCATCGACGAAGCTGTGCTTGGCCTCATTTCCCGTCCAAAATTCGAATTTGACCGTGCCGCCTGAGAACGGCTGGTTGTCTTTCATCAGGTGAACGAGCATCGCTGCCTCTGACTGCGCTGCAAGCTCGTCTGGCGGCATGAGGTGAAAATCGACTCCGCTTGGCGCATGCGCTTCACCGGAAGCGGCTTGGCCGTGATGCTCGTGTCCTGTTGCTGTCTGCTCCGACGTGTTAACGCCAGCAGGGGAGTTGCTGTCTACCGCTTTTACCGTAAACGGTGTTTTGCGCATGTTGTGGAAGTCGCGGGCGGTGACGTGATAGTAGACAAAGTAGGAGCCAGGCTCGCTGATCGTCTGCTGCGCCGTATAAACGCCGTCGGCTACGAGCTTTGCCGGGATCGTCTCATGCTTTTCCTGGCCATCCTTCCACCATTCAAACGATACTTCGCGCGCATCATCTACCGGCTTTCCTTCCTGGGTCACCTTGACCGAAAACGTAATCGTGCCTCCAGCTACAGGCTCCGTTGGTTCCAGCGTAAATGCGGCGTCCACAGGGGCGCCGGAAGCAGCCTCCATCCCCTGGTCATTCTGGTTGGAGCATGCCGCAGCCAGAACGGTCAGCACGGACAGGAACAGCGTGAAAAAGCGTTTCATTTGCGTTACCCTTCCTTCTTCAAGTTCAACAACTCTTGATAAATTTGCTCGGGATCAAATTCTTCCCCCATGCCGAATTTGCGAATAACCGCGTTGTTTTGATCGACAAGATAAGTGCTCGACGTGTGGGAGATGAACCCGTCATCCGTCTTTTTGGCAAAAAAGCCGAGCGAACTCGTCACCGTGCGAATCGTCTCTTCGTCGCCGCGCAAGATCGTCCAGCCGTCTTCTGCAATGCCGAGCTGCCGGGCATAGTAGCGCAAGACGTCAGGCGTATCGTTTTGCGGATCGATCGTGATCGTCAAAAAGTCGACGCCTTTTCCCATAACCCCCGCTTCCTGCAGACGTTTTTGCAACTGCACCATCTTGATCGTGGTGGTAGGGCAAATATCGGGACAGCGAGTATAAATCAGCTCGACCAGCCGGACGGTTCCCGGCTTGGGAGAGAGGGAGTAGGCGGCTCCATCCAAAGTTTGCAGCTGTGCATCCGGCAACTTGGCTGAGACCTCCGAAGGGGTGAGCCAAAGCCACGAAGCGATGAGAGCGGCAAGGACAAAGAGCGGCAACAAAAGCACGAGCCGTCTGAGTCGAGTGGCGGCAGTTGGGGTGAGTGGCACGCCGGATTCCTCCTTTTTCAAATGGCGAGGCAGAACAACTCGCGGACGGTTATTGCGGCATCAGTCCATCGTCAGGCTGGTCTTTCTCTCTCCGGTACCAGGCTGCGAAGACGTAAGCGAGCACGGAACCGTACGTCAATTCCTGCAACAGCTTCATGATGATTCCGCCCAGACGCTGATCCTCCAACGGCGGCAGGGGAACGGCGAACATCGATTTGTCGATCGGAGCGGAGAAAAAAGGCGCGCACAACATGGAAGGCCCGTTTACATACGTCTCGTAAAGCGCCGACTCGGAGAAAATGATCAGCGCACAGGCTGGCGTAATCAGCACGCCGTTGGCAAAAATATAAGCCAGCTTTTGCAGCTCGGACAGCCGATGGATCTCCGGGATGGGAGCGATTACAGGAAGCCACATCCAAAGCGCTGTCACCAGGAGCAACAGGTGAATCAGGTTGTGCGCCGCCAAATTGTTCATCGTCATGTCTAGAATAACAGGCATGTGATAAAACGAGAATAGGGCATTGAACAAAAGGACGGCAGGGATCGGATGGCTGACCACGCGCAAAAACCCTTTCAACCCTTTGCGGTAAAAAAGGAAGCGCATGAGCCAGGGCGGTGTGCCGGCCAACAGCAACAAAGGCATCACGAGATAGAGAATCGACTGCTGAAGCATATGGGCGCTGAACAAAAAGTGGCCCGCGACATTCAAGGGGCTGCCCATGCCGAAGTAAAACAGCAGCAAGCCGAGGGAAAACGATAGTTTCTGTTTGAGCGAAGCAGGTTTGGCGTCAGGGAAAGTATGGCGCAAAGGTCCTGTCAAGGAAAAGTAAGCCAGTCCGATCAGAGCCGTCAACAGAAAAAGCTCCGGGTTCCACGTCGCCCGAAAGCCAAAGGTCTCGGTCAAGTATATAAGGGTCAACACCATTACCTCCGTTTTCCTGGAATATACCCAGTATCCATTATAGGCATTCGTTTCCAAAAGCCTAATGACTCTTTCGGGCTATTTCTGGCTGTTTTCGTTCACAGTTTTGTCACCTATAAGAGAAAAGGCCCTGGAGCTTTCGCGTCCGGGGCCTTTTGTCCGCTATGATTTTTTCTGCTCTTCCAGCCATTTCTTCCACTGGTCGGCTTCGTGGCCGCCTACCAGACGAGCTACTTCCTTGCCGTCTTTGTAGTGAACGAGAGTCGGGGTGAACTCGATCTGGAAATCATCCCAGCTTGCGTTAAATTCGAGCAGGTTGTGCTTTTTCATGTCGATTTGCATGTCTTTGACGATCGGCACCAAAACAGGTGTCGTAGCGCGGCAATGCTCGCACAGCGGGCTGTAGTAGTAGACGTACAAGTCTTCTTTGCCCGCGATCTTGCTCTTCAGCTCGTCCGGCATGATCAGGTTGTCGTACAGCGGGTCTTGCAATTGCTCGATAGTAGCCGGATTCAGGTTGGCTTTGCCGTAAGGATTGCCGGCAGCCGCCTGGCGGTTGGACATATCCGAGTACACAATCGCGCCGATCAAGAGCGCTGCTACCAGGATAGACAGGAAAATAATCTTTTTCATGCATCAATTCTCCTTTGCGTTTTTCATGACGATGAACAGCGAAATACTGATTAAAGCAAATGCGACCAGCGCCAGAAAAGGAATGGTGATAAACCCGAACCAGTTGATGTAGTCCGTATTGCAGGGGACAATGCCGCAAGCATTGCCCAGCTCATGCAGGAAGGGAACCTTTTGGATCAAGTAATGATAGAGGGAGATGCAACCGCCGATCAAAGAGAGAATCAAGGCGTACGAGGACATTTTGTAGTCCTTTTTCGCGGACGCCACTCCGAGCAAAATGATGAGCGGATACATCAGGATGCGCTGGTACCAGCACAAATCACACGGTATGTACTTCAATACTTCCGAAAAAAACAGACTTCCAGCCGTGGCAATCAGGGACAAGCCCCAAGCCGCAAACATGGATTGTTCCATCACTTGTTGACGTTTCATAACAACACCTCGTTCATATCTTACCATATTACGATTCGGAAGTAGATTATAAAAAGTAACAATTTTTCAAAGGGAAAGGCTTGTGCTTGTACCAAAAACAGGATAGAGGCGCTACCCGAAGCGCTAGGGCTACAGGTAGTGTCGCCGTCAGATGACGCGTACTTGCATGGCAGGCTGGACGTCGCCAACAGGGACAAAGATCGATTGCAGAGAGGGCCACTCTACCAACAATACTCCTCGCCGATAAGCGGCACCGCCATCGATGCCGATCAGGTTGCCGCGCCGCCAGGGACCATAGCCTTCATAGTCAGGCAAACGAGGCACCGGGGTATGACCGAAGACGATTGGCCTGTCTCCTTCATAATAAAGGTAGAAGGGCTCGCGAATCCACAGGAGATCTTCTGGATTTTGCTGGCGCAGCGGAATGCCGGGACGAATGCCCGCGTGGACGAGCAGAACAGCGGGCGCTCCCGTCTGCGGATCGGCTGGAAGCTCCATGTACAACGGCAAGGCGGACAAGGCGGGCAACAGTCCCGGGTACTCGCTCTGAATCAGCCGTCGAGCTTCCTCCTGTTCGGCGCTGGATGGCATGGAATGGAGAAAAGCCCGGCGCAGAGGGTGGTTTCCCAAGAGCGAACGGATCGTGGCATCTCCGCCGTTGTAACGCAAGTACAGCTCCGGGTTTCCTTGTCCTTTCAGCCAATCCTCCAGCATCTGCTCGTGATTGCCTTTCAGGAGAAAGACCTGGTTTGGATATTGCTTTTGCAAGGTAAACAGGTCGAACAGCACTTCCTTCGATTCCGGGCCGCGGTCGATCATATCGCCGATCACATAGAGACGATCTCCCGTTTGCGGGGAAAAGGAGGCATCGCGCAATGCTCTGCGAAATGCCTGGTTCTGGCCGTGAATGTCCGAGACGAAATAGGTGGCCACTTCCACTCACCTCCCATGAGGACTTGGCGCGACTCTTATTACGATATGCCGATCAGGAGAGGGAGTGCCAATGCAACGAGCCGTGCGAGCTGAATCCAGGCTGCCTCGTTGAAAACATAGGCGCACCAACTGGGCGTTCGGGAATATGGATACCTATGAGACATATACCCAGAACGTTGGAGGGAAGACGGGACAGATGGCTACCACTTATCGGGACTATACTTCGCCGAATACGCAATTTACGTACGATATGCGCAACAACACGTTTTTTCGAAAAGACGCGGGCAACTTCATCGATTCTCTCGGCATCCAGCAGTTGAACACGCTGGGCAACACTTCGCTGCTCGACATCTTTTTGACGACTGGAAACGTGATTGAGCCACATATTCATCAAAACGCTTCCGAACTGGTCTACTGTGTGTCCGGCGAGGCAGCCGTTTCCATTATTAATCCATTCACGAACCAGTTGCTTACTTTCCATATCAAGCCGAGGCAAGTGGCGAATGTGCCGCAGGGCTGGTGGCATTACGAGATTGCCCTGACGGACGATACGCATCTGATAGCCGTTTTTGACGCTCCGGTGCCGGAAGTGATCTTTGGCTCCGACATCCTGCGACTGACCCCGGCAAGCGTATGGGCGCACACGTACTGCCTGGACGAAGCGAAGGTCAAGGACACTTTTGCTCCGATCACCCGAACCGTTGTCATCGGTCCGCCGCTTGGTTGCCAGCGAGGGGCGAATCCGGGAGCGAACCAAGGCTCGAATCCGGGCGCAAACCAAGGCACGAACCAATGGAACAGCCCGTCCAGCCAGCTTCCGCACTACGGCTATTCCAGCCAATGGCCGACAAGCTCCTATTACTACGATGCCGCCGCTTATGCCCAGGCGCCGGAGTACGGACAGTACACGCACTATCCGGAACTGTCCGGGTACACGTATTACCCGCCCAGCCAGCCTCAGCTCCAGCAACAGCCTCAGGCGTCTTATCCGCAGCAATACGGATATGCCGGAACGTATTAGCTGACGTACGAGACACAAGACTCCTTATTTGCTGTACACCTCCTTTTTCCTCCTTTACAATGAGAGCAAAAAGCGGAGGAGATGCAGATGGAGTCGCTGGCCAAATGGCTGCAACAATCACCCCGAACGATTGTCTTTACAGGTGCAGGCATGTCTACCGAAAGCGGCCTGCCTGATTTTCGTTCCCAGACCGGATTGTGGCGCGGATTGGACCCCCAGCAGCTCGCCAGCACGAAAGCGATGCGCGAGAACCGGGACGAGTTCGCCGCTTTTTACCGCAAGCGGATCGAAGGGTTGCTGGCCTGCCAGCCGCATGCAGGACACGAGTTGTTGGCAAAATGGGAGCAGCGCGGGCTGGTCGAAGGCATCATCACGCAAAATGTAGACGGCTTTCACCAGCGGGCAGGGAGCCAGGCAGTGGCGCAACTGCATGGCACATTGAGCACGGTTAGCTGCATTCGTTGCCAGGAGCGCTATTCCAGCGAGCGGTATTTGCAGGCAGACGGGACTAGGTGTGCGTGCGGAGGCTTTGTCCGTCCCGATGTCGTCTTGTTCGGAGAAGCTTTGCCGCCGACGCAGGTTGAGCAAGCCGTCGAGTGGGCTGAGAGCGCTTCGCTGTTCCTCGTGCTCGGCTCCTCGCTGACAGTCAGTCCGGCTAACTGGTTTCCCCAGCGGGCGAAAGAAAGCGGGGCGAGACTGGTAATTGTCAATCAGGAGCCGACGCCGCTCGATGACTGGGCGGATCTTGTGGTGCGCGACCAGAAAATAGGGGAGCTATTGTCGCAAACCGAGCAATGGCTGACGAGCTGAACCAACAGGCGGGGCGTACTCACGACGAGTGAAGTGCGCCTGCTTTTTTGCATGCCGGACAGGAACCGGGCAGAGAATCCTAGAGCTTGCACGAAAAAAATGGTACGATCATAAGATAGCATCCCTTTCAACTGGAGAGGGCAAATAGAAAAGTACAGGTGAAGACCATGCAAATTATTTCAGTAGAAAACCTCTCCAAAAGCTACGGAGACAAAATTTTGTTTGATCATATTTCCTTCCATATCGCAGAGCAGCAACGGATTGGGCTGATCGGAGTCAACGGTACAGGAAAATCTTCGCTGTTGCGCATCATGGCGGGACAAGATACGCCAGACAGCGGAAAAATCATTCACGCCAACCATTTTCACGTCGAATACTTGCCGCAAAACCCAAGCTTTGATGAGGAATCAACCGTATTGGAGCAAGTGTTCTACGGAGAGTCTCCGCTGATCCAGCTGCTGCGTGAGTACGAAATCGCGCTGGAAGCCGTTCAGGCAGATCCGCAGGACGAGAAAAAGCAGGCGCGCCTGTTCGCTGTACAAGGGCGGATGGACGCAGCAGATGCGTGGGAGAGCAATACCCAGGCCAAGACGATTTTGACGAAGCTCGGGCTGCACAACTTTTCGCAAAAAGTCAAAGAGCTGTCCGGGGGCCAACGCAAGCGGGTAGCCATGGCGCGGGCGCTGATTCAGCCAGCCGATTTGCTGATTTTGGACGAGCCGACGAACCATATCGACAATGAGACGGTAGAGTGGCTGGAGGAATTTTTGTCCCGCTACAAGGGCGCTTTGCTGCTCGTCACGCACGATCGCTACTTCCTCGACCGGGTGACGAACCGCACGTTTGAGCTGGATCGCGGCAAGCTGTACAGCTACGAAGGCAACTACGCCACGTTTTTGGAGAAAAAAGCCGAGCGGGAAGAAAATGAGGCAGCAGCAGAAGACAAACGGCAAAATTTGTTGCGCCGCGAGCTGGCCTGGCTGCGCAGAGGGGCCAAAGCGCGGACGACCAAGCAAAAAGCGCGTGTCCAGCGGGCAGAGGAGCTGCGCGACCGGACCGTGGAAGGCCCGACAGCCAAGCTGGAGATGGCGCTTGGCGCGAGCCGACTGGGCAAAAAGGTCATCGAGATCGAGCACGTGCAAAAAGGTTACGGCGACCGCAGTCTCATCAACGACTTCAGCTATATCGTCCTGCCAGGTGATCGCGTGGGGATCATCGGGCCAAACGGCAGCGGCAAGTCGACGCTGTTGAACATGCTGGCCGGACGAATCCAGCCTGACAGCGGGACGATCGATATCGGGACGACGGTGAAAATCGCCTACTACACGCAGGATAGCGTGGAGATGAACGAGAAGCTGCGCGTGATCGAGTATGTGAAGGAAGCGGCAGAAGTAATCACGACGAGCAACGGCGAGGCGATTACCGCTTCGCAAATGCTGGAGCGTTTCCTCTTTTCCCCAGCCATGCAGTGGACGCCGATTGCCAAGCTGTCTGGCGGCGAGCGGCGCAGGCTGTACTTGCTCCGCACGTTGATGGGCGAGCCGAACGTGCTGTTTTTGGATGAGCCGACCAACGATCTCGATATCCAGACGCTCAGCATTTTGGAAGATTATTTGGAGCAGTTCCCTGGCGCGGTCATCACGGTTTCCCATGACCGCTACTTCCTTGATCGCACGGTCGACCACCTGTTTGCTTTTGAAGGAGACGGACAAATTCGCCATTTTATCGGCAATTACTCCGAGTATCTGGAAGAAAAGCGAGTGGAGGACACCGCAGCAGCAACAGCTTCCGTGGGGCAACAGCCATCCGTCGAGAAGCAGGCGAGCAGTCAGGCGACGCGCGGCAACAACCGCACGAAAAAGCTTTCGTACAAGGATCAGAAGGATTGGGATACGATCGAAGGCAAAATTGCAACTTTTGAAGAACGGCTCGCGACGCTCAAAAAAGAAATTGCCGGAGCGGGCAGCGACTACGGCAAGGTAGAAAAGCTGTTTGCGGAAGAACAGCAAGTGACTGCCGATCTGGAAGCGGCAGTAGAGCGCTGGGCGGAGTTGTCTGCCCTGATCGAAGAGTTGGAGCAAGGGAAGTAATTGGCAGGGTGCCAATCTCTGTTTGTCTAGCCAGTTATTGAGGCTGGGAAAGCAACGCCGATCTCCTGTAGACTAGAGAGGATTACTAGAGTAGAGGAGTCGCTGTCGTTGCCTGCCTATAAGCTGGACCCGGAATGGGTGATGTCTTACCTCGTATTGCAAGAAGAAAGGCTCGCTTGTGAAGTCCATCCGAAGGACAAAGAAGCGATCATGAACAAAATCAGGGAAATGACGCTTTCGATTATGTACAAGCAAGCCAGAAGATTTCTCGTATACTTGGAGACGAATGACCAAAAAACGGTCGATGAAACGGATAAGCACCTCATGTAAAAAAGACCCGCCTTTTCGAAAATGAAGAGGCGGGTCTTTGCCTGTGCACGCGGCCATTTATTGCAGGCGGATTCGGACAGGTGTGCCGATGGGAACGATTTTGGCCAGTTCGTTGACATCCTGATTGTACATGCGAATGCAGCCGTGCGAGACGTAGTGCCCGATCGAGGATGGGTTGTTTGTGCCGTGTATGCCGTAATGAGGTTTGCTCAGCCCCAGCCAGTATGTTCCGAAAACGCTGAGCGGTCCTCCCGGGTACGAGTCGGGATAAGGAACCTTGTTGATGATCGTAAAATCGCCACGAGGTGTTTCCGTCGCGATCTTGCCGAGCGCAACCGGATAGGAGCGGATCAACGTATTGCCGTCGTACAAATCGAGCTTTAGCCTTCTGATCGAGATGCGAATGTTGTATGCAGGCATTCCCTCACCTCCCTTTGGCAGCCGCCCTCGACAACGTTGCTACTATCGTATGTGAGATGGCGGGAGAGGTACGCGGGTTTCTTTTTAGCGGAAGGAAGAAAAGGTATCAGGGTAGCGCAAGCCGTCGCGGTAGAACAAGGTGCGCACCCAGGCGTACAGACGCAACGGAATGGACGGGAAGACAATCGCCAGCTTCCCTTCTTCCAAAATGGGCAGGTCGAGCGGAGACTGAATCTCGTAAGGAACGCCCTCCTGATCGAGCAGTGCCTTGTAATGGTGTGCTTCGCTCCAGCTCACCGGGTAATAGAATGATTTTTCCATCGCATCCAACACCTTTCCGGTTTTCACTGCTCCCATTATATGCAACCCATTTGGGGTAAAAAAAGAAACGAGCGCGTAGATCAAGGAAAATAGGCTTTCTCTGTGGCCAAAATGTGCCGCGAGCGAAATTACGGCATGATTTTCAAAACAATTCAGTGTAAAGTGAAAGTATCCAGAAAATGGAGGGACGCTTTGTATGGCGCAGACACATTTGCACTTTAACATGCACATCGGAAAAAAGAAGCCGGAGAGCGTAATCAATCGGGAAACAGCGTGTCCTTTTTGTGATCGCGGCAGTTTGACTGACGTCCTGGAGCAGCGAGGTTCCATGATCTGGCTGATGAACAAATTTCCCGTCCTGCAAGACACGCATCAGACAGTGTTGATTGAATCAGAGGAGTGCAACGGCGACTGGTCGACGTATTCCCGGGAGCATGTGCACGCTTTGCTCTCCTTTGGCGTCGAGAAATGGCTGGAGATGGAGAGAAGCGGTTCTTTTCGCTCGGTTTTGTTTTTCAAAAACCACGGCCCGTATTCCGGCGGGAGCATTCGCCATCCGCACATGCAGATTGTCGGCCTGACTGGCTACGACTATCGCTCGCAAGTGAAGGACAGCGACTTTATGGGCATTACGATCGACAAGGAAGCAGGGGTTTCCTGCACGCTCTCCACGCATCCGCGAGCGGGCTTTTTTGAATACAATGTCATTTTGGAGGACTTGGATCGGCTGCCCAAAATGGCCGAATACTTGCAAATATTGGCGCACTGGATTTTGCATCACGTCAATCCGCGCAACCAGAGCTACAACTTTTTCTTTTATCAATGGAAAGAAAAGCTGATTGCGAAAGCCATCCCGCGCTTTGTGACGTCGCCCCTGTACGTCGGCTACACGATTCCGCAAGTGGCAAACAACCTGGATGAAATGATCGAAGAAATGAGAAGGCATTATTTTTAACGAAAAAGGAGCGAGGCTTTTGACATACGAGATCGTAGCGAAACAAACATTGACCGCAGAGGAATTGGCGCAAATTAACGAATTGGTTCGATTATGCAACGAACATGACGGGATTGATCTGAAAATCAACCCGGACATGCTGCGAAACCGCTCAGGCAAACATACAGAAGATTTTCTCTGCTACGCGGACGGCAAACTGGTCGGATTCCTCGGCTTGTACGTTTTCCACAGGAAAGAGGCAGAAGCGAGCGGGATGGTACACCCTGACTATCGCCGAAAAGGAATTTTTTCCAGTTTGCAGCGAGCTGCCGAAGAAGCGTGCAAACAACGGGAAATTCCTTCGCTCCTCTTTATCGTCCAGCACAACTCGCAGTCCGGAGCAGCGTACATGCAGCAAATCGGCGCGACGTACGAACATTCGGAGCACTGGATGGACTTGGGCGAGGGCGGGCGTCAGACCTGTAACGACACGTTGCGAATCCGCCCGGAAACGGCTGACGATTACGAGACGCTGATTCAACTCAATGTGCACGGTTTTCAAATGGAAGAACAACAGGTGCGAGAGATGGCCGAGATGATGGCAAGCGATCTCAACTCCCGTACATACTTGGTGATTGTAGAAGAGGAAGCGGTCGGCAAAATCAGTGTGAGCCGCAAAGATGCGAAGGCGTTCATTTACGGATTTTGCGTCCATCCCGACCATCAAGGCAAAGGCTACGGCCGTCAGGCGTTGGCGCAAACGATTCGGCTGATCGAAGAGGAAGGCTACAAGCACGTCTCTCTGGAAGTCGCCTGTGAGAACAGCAAGGCGCTGGGGCTGTACGAATCTTGCGGCTTCGTCGTGAAGTCTGCCAACGATTACTACAGGCTGAATTTGTAGCAGGCAAACTGCTTTTGCTTGCACCTGCGGATTGGCAAACGCAGGAGCTTCCGTGCTACCATAGGGGAGAGGTAGCATTGCGGAAAAAGGAGTGACGAAAGATGAAACTGTTGTCGATCGAACCGACGCCGAGTCCGAACGTGATGAAGCTGAACGTGGACGAGACTCTGCCAGGCGGCGTGCAACATGTTTATACAAAGGCGGAAGCAGCGAAAGCGCCGGAACTGATGCAGGAGCTGCTCGCCATTGACGGAGTGACGTCGATTTTTCACACGGCGGACTTCCTGGCGTTGGAGCGAAAGTCGAATGCCGACTGGCAGCGCATTTTGACAGAAGCGCGGGAGATTTTGCAGGCAGGAAAAGGAACGGCAATTCCTGTCGTCTCCGCTGAGCAGGCGGGAGCCTACGGCGAGGCGCAAGTATTCGTCCAGATGTTTCGCGGCGTGCCGATGCAAGTGAAAGTAACGATGGGAACCGAGCAAATTCGCGCAGCTCTGCCTGAGCGATTCGGACAGGCTGCTGTACAGGCTGGATCTGCTTCACCGAACTTGATCATGGAGCGAAAATGGGTGGAGCATGGCGTGCGTTACGGCGATTTGCGCGAAATTGGCGAAGAAGTAGCGCAAGAGGTCGATGCGACTTACCCGCCAAGCCGCGTGGAGGAAATCGTCCAGCAAGCGATGCTGCTTGGTCCTGGGGAAGCGCCGCAAGAAGTGGAGCGCGAGAAAAAAGTCGTCACGCTTGAGATGCTGGACGACCCGGATTGGCGAAACCGCTATGAAGCGCTGGATCGGATGGAGCCGACAGAGGAAGACTTGCCTGTCCTGGAAAAAGCGCTCCGCGATCCCAAGCCTTCCATTCGCAGGCTGGCTGTCGTCTACCTTGGCATGGTGGGCGGCGATAATGTGTTCCCGTTGTTGTTCGAGGCGCTGCGGGACGACTCTGTCTCCGTGAGAAGGACGGCTGGAGACACGCTGTCCGATTTGGGCGATGTCCGGGCGATTGGGCCGATGTGTGAGGCGCTCAAAGATCGGAACAAGCTGGTGCGCTGGCGTGCCGCTCGCTATTTGTTTGAAGTAGGCGATGAGACAGCCCTGGAAGCCCTGCACGCAGCCCAGAACGATCCTGAGTTCGAAGTCAGCTTGCAGGTGCAAATGGCTGTACAGCGGATCGAACGGGGAGAAGCTGCCAGCGGTACAGTTTGGCAGCAGATGACAAGACGCAACGACTAATCGCTCTATCGCGGTTTCCGATTTGGGGAAGCCGCGATAGAGTTTTTTGCTTGCAAGCTACACGCCGCCGTACATGGCGCATGCCTGCCCGGTTTGAGCCGCCCATGCCTGGTTGCCGTAGTCAAAATGCCACCATTCGTCTGGGTAATTGGTGAATCCTACGCCTGTCATCACCGCATACAGCAAGCGGCGGTTGGCCTGCGCTTGTCTGTCGGATTCGTCAGTGAGCTCGTTGCTTTCAAAATAGCGCGTACAGGCGCGCGGTGAAAAGTCATCAAAAGCGGTTCCCATCTCCAGCCAGCCGTCAGGCCCGGCAATCGTCAGGTCAATGGCCCCTCCGGTCAGGTGACGCGGCGGTTTTGCCGGATCGTGCGTGGGGCGGGCCACAAAGCGGTGCAGCTCCGTGTACAATTCCTCGCCTTCGACGAAGCCTTGGGCGAGAAGCTGCGCTTTGAAACGGTCGTACAAGGCTTGCTGCACCCGGATCGGGCGGTATCCGTCCAGCACGACGAAGCGAAGATTGGGCGGGAGCAGCTTCGCGGCTTGCAAAAGCTTGTCTGCGACCCCTTTTCTGATCAGGCAATCCGCTGTGGCTCCGTCCAATTCCTGGATGTGGTAGGCCGGATATACCTCGAACTGTGGGGCATACTGCTTGAGAGAAATGAGCGGATCGTTGTTTTCACAGATGGCAGGGAGCGTGTCTGCCTCTTTTTGCGCCGGAGGAATCGGGGTATTCCAGTCCATGTGGCAACCACCTTTTGCGTTTTTCTTCATCATAGCACAGCCGATCTAGGTAAAAAATGGTATCAGACAGTATAAAAATAGACACAGTTCAATAATAGTTGACTTCCACCTTATCCATCCCTTATTCTATTGTAGGGTTTAGCTCATGAATCAACATCGCTAGTGCGTAGGGGAGATTGTGTATGACAACCAATCACTATGACGTTGTTATTGTAGGTGCCGGACTGGCTGGTCTTTCCAGTGCTGCCTACCTGTCGTCTAAAGGTAAAAAAGTTTTAGTTTTGGAGCGCGGACAATTGGGTGGACGTGCCGTTACATTGAAGATCAAAGGCTTTAACTTCAACTTCGGTGCTCACGCCATTTATGCTCGCGACAGCTCTGTATTGAGAACGTTTGAAAAAGAACTCGGACTCAACATTGACTGGCAAGATTTCAATCCGACAAAAGCGAAGTACGATATCGGAAGCGATCTGACTGCGGTTCCTTCCAACGTGCAAGGACTTTTCCAAACAAAGCTGCTCAAAGGGATGGACAAGGTGTTGTTCACGTTTGAAATCCTGAAAACGATGCTCAAAGTGGAAAAAGGCCATCCGCACATGTCGATCCAAAAGTGGATGGAAAAAAAGCATGTCAGCGAAGAAGTGCAAGATATGATGCTGACACTCGCCTCCTCCAACTTCTTTACCCGTGAACCGGAAAAAATTCCGTCGGATGTGTTCTTCACGTACTACAGCCGTTTGTTCACCACGAACAAGCCTGTAGCTTATATCGGTGGCGGCTGGCAAGCTCTGATCGACGAATTTGTTCGCGTGATCGAAGCAAACCAGGGAACCATCATGCTCAAGAACAAAGTAGAAAAGTTCCTCGTAGAGAACGATCGCGTGGTTGGAGTGGTGACGCCGGAGGGCGAGTTTACGGCTGATGAGTTCGTCTGCTGTATTCCGCCGAAAGAGTTGGCAAAAGTATTCGCAGAAACGCGTCTGGAGCACGCAGTGGCCCAGCATGCGGAATACGAGCCGACAGTCGTCATGGTATACGACATTGGTTTGAAAGAGCGCATTGACGTGCCGTTCTCCTACATCTACGACAAGCAGAACAATATTTTTATCACCGACATCTCTTACTACGACCGCACTTGTGTGCCGGAGGGCGGACAGCTGTTGCAGGCGACTGCGTACATGCGTCAGGCCGACGTCGGCAACAAGGAAGCGGCAGATATCCGCAAGCAAGAGATCGAGAACCTGTACGACAAGCACTTCCCGGGCTGGCGCGAGCAATTGGTTGTTCCGCGTGTTTCCGCCCGCGCAGTGGTACAGGAGATCAAATGGACGATGAATCAAAAGCCAATGCCGACCTTCTTCCCGGACTACCGCAACCTGTTCTTTGCAGGAGACTGGTGTGAAGGGCAAGGCCAGCTGTCCGAGCTGTCCTTCTCCAGCGCATGGCAAGTGTCCAACCTGATTTTGGAAAAAGATAAGTAAAAGTAAGCGGGTCATTCCTTTTCGTTGCGAGAGGAAAGACCCGTTTTTTCGCGTGGGCGCAGAAAAGCGCAGAAAAGCCCGCCAGACGAAGCGGGCGGGCAGTGGCAAGCTACGCTTTTGGACCGTACGCGTCATACAAAAGACTGCCGATGCGGGCCATGACAGCAGCTGCATCTTTTTGCGCAAGACCTTTGTTGAGCAGGGAGACGCTGATCGCGTGCGGACCTGTGTAGAAAATTCCGACATCATGCGTGATTTTGGTAACCGAGCCTGTCTTGTTGGCGAACTCCCATTTGGGAACCATGCCGATGATCTCGCCATCCGGATCGGGCAAGAGGAACGGAAAACGGTCGCGATGCTGTTGCTGCTTCAAGATCGCAATCATTTTCAGACAGCTGTCGTAGGAGATGACTTTGCCAGTCGCCAAATAGCGGAGGTGGCTGCCGATATCTGCTGCTGTAATCTCGTTGTAGCCTTCCAGTTCGGCGGGCACGACCATCAGTTTGTTGTAAAAGGAGCTGTTTTCCATGCCTGTCTTGCGCATGGCGTTGCGGATGCTGTCTGTCCCGACGAGATCGATCATCATGTTCGTGGCTGTGTTGTCACTCTGGATGATCATCAAGGTGACGAGATCGTACACGGTGAACTCGGTTCCGGGTGTCATGTGCTGAAGAACGCCTGCCCCGCCGACGAGATCTTCCTGGCGCAGCTTGATTTTGTCTTCGAGAGCGAGCTTTCCGGCATGCGCTTCCGCGAACACGGCTGTCATGATCGGCACCTTGATGACGCTTGCCGCATAAAACCGTTCGTTCTCGTTGATCGCGAGCTTTTCGTTTGTCTGTAAATCTTCCAGATAGACTCCCCACTCACCGCCAGCAGCTTCCAAAAGTTCTGAAACAGGGGTAAACAGACTGGATAGCATCAAACCCATCTCCTTTTTATTCGTGTAGACAAAATTTTCTCAAGATAATATTATTTAGTCATGCTCCTAACAATCAAGAAGAATTATTCCAAAGACGGGGGTTTTGTTGTGAAAAAGTTGAAGAATCTATCATTTTGCGCCGTTTTGCTGACCAGCTTGGTGTTTGCTGGCTGTGGAACGCCGCAAGCCGGCACGCCAGAGAAAGCGCCAGGTGCGCAAGAGGAGCAGAAAAGCGCGCCGCAAACAATGCAAGTCAACCTGAACACAGGTGAGCCGAACACGATCGACCCTGGACTGGCAGAAGACATCCCTTCGATGTCTGTTGCCCGTGCAGCATTTGATGGCCTCCTGCGCCTGAATGCAAAAGGCGAGCTGAAAGAGGCGGTCGCCGAGAAGTACGAAGTTTCCGCTGATGGCTTGACCTACACGTTCCATCTGCGCGATTCCAAATGGTCCAACGGCGATCCCGTTACGGCCCACGATTTTGAATACGCCTGGAAACGGGTGCTCGATCCCGAGACAGCGTCCGGCTATGCGTATCAGATGTACTATTTGAAAAACGGGGAAGCGTTCAACGCCAAGAAGGCGAAAGCGGACGATGTCGGCGTGAAGGCGACCGATGACAAAACATTGGTCGTGACACTGGAAAATCCGGCTCCATTCTTCCCTGAGCTGGTGGCGTCCGTCACTTATTTCCCAGTCAATAAAAAGGCGGTCGAAGCCGGCAAGGATTGGGCTGCGAAGCCAGAAACGTACATCGGCAACGGCCCGTTTGTCCTGAAAAAATGGGAGCACAAATCGCTGATCGAGTTTGCGAAGAACGACTCCTACTGGGATAAAGATGCTGTGCAACTGTCTACTTTGACGATCAACATGATTGAAGATGCGAATACCGAGCTGTCCATGTTCGAAAAAGGCGATCTGGACTGGGCTGGCTCTCCGCTCGGCGACTTGCCGCTCGATGCGCTGGACTCGCTGAAAAATTCCGGGAAAATGCAGTCCCAGGCGACAGCAGGCACGTACTGGTACATTTTCAACACGACGCAAAAGCCGTTCGACAACAAAAAAATTCGCCAGGCGTTCGCAACTGCTGTCAACCGCAAGGAAATCTCGGAAAACGTAGTGCCGTTCAAGAGCACGCCAGCGCTGGGAATCCTCCCGCCAACCATGGCGCTCAATCCGGATGGCTACATCAAGGATGGCGACGTGGAAACAGCGAAAAAGCTGCTGGCCGAAGGAATGAAGGAAGCAGGCTTGACCCAGTTGCCTGAGTTGACGATCGCCTACAATACGACAGAAGTGAACCAGCGTATTGCCACTGTGATCCAGGATCAGTGGAGAAAAGCGTTTGGCATCGAAGTCAAGCTGGTGAACAAAGAGAACAAAGTCCACCGCGAGCAAATGAAAGAAGGCAACTTCACGATCGGCCGCGCCAGCTGGATCGGCGACTTTAACGATCCGATCAACTTCCTGGAAGTATTCAAGGGCGGCTTGAACACATCGAAATGGGAGAACAAAGAGTTCCTCGACCTGCTCGCCCAGTCTGCCAAGGAAGGCGATCTGGCAAAGCGCAAAGAAATTTTGCAAAAGGCGGACGCCATCGTCATGGATGAAATGCCTGCATTGCCGATCTACTATTTCACCTATGCGTGGGTGAAGCAAGACAGCGTAAAAGACGTCGTCGTGGACGCTCTCGGGTTCATCGACTTCAAGTACGCTTCAAACGTCAAATAAACCAAGGTAGCGATAAGGGAGTGACTTTGCGTGCGTCCGATTATTGGTGTCGCGTGTACGAAAATGTATTTCCCGAATAACAATCTGGATCAATTTTTTTACGTCGGCTCAGGCTATGTGGACGGAGTGGCCCGCGCAGGCGGAATACCGCTTATCCTGCCGCTTTTGACGGTACAGGAAGCGCCGTTTCGGGAAATGGTCGAGTCGCTCGACGGCCTGATTTTGACGGGCGGAGATGATCCTGCCCCGCACTTGTACGGGGAAGAACCGCTGCAAGGGCTTGGCGATATCGAATACGAGCGGGACTTGGCCGAGCTTGCGGTAATCAAGCTGGCGCTGGAGCTGAAAAAGCCGATCTTGGGCATTTGCCGCGGAATGCAGATTTTGAATGTAGCGTGTGGCGGCACGCTCATCCAGGATATTCCGAGCCAGGTTCCGGGAGCCTTCCAGCACGCGCAAAAAGGCTCGCGCCAGTACGGCGCACACAAAGTCACGCTGCAACCGGGATTTTTGGCGGACGCTCTCGGACAACAAGAAGTGTTGGTCAATACGTCCCACCATCAGGCAGTCAAGGACGTAGCGCCAGGCTTCCAGATGACAGGATGCGCGGCTGACGGAGTGATTGAAGCGATTGAGAGTCAAAACGGGCTGTACATCGGTGTGCAATGGCATCCAGAGCGGATGTGGTCGCACGATAGCCAGATGTTTAAAATCGCCCAGGCATTTATTGCCCGGGTAAAACAGCAAAAGCTGCAAGCCAACTAAACGAAAAGCCGTTCTGCACTTGCGCAGGGCGGCTTTTTGCAATCGCAAAACGATTTTCGATGTATACTGGGCTTAGAGGTGAGTGAAATGTTGCCAATTGGAGCAAAAGCCCCTGTCTTTTCCGCCAAAAGCACAAAAGGCCCGGTCGATTTGCGCGACTATGTAGGCAAGCAAACGATCGTGCTGGTCTTTTACCCGGGAGATGATACCCCGGTATGCACGAAGCAACTGTGCGCCCTTCAGGACAACTACGGCACATTGCAGCAGAAAAATACGGTCGTGTTTGGCATCAATCCGGGTGAACTGGACAAAAAGCAGGCGTTTGCAACGAAATTTCAGTATGAATTTCCTTTGATCGTCGATGAAGGCCAAAAAATTCGCGAGGCATATGATGTAGGAAAAATCCTCGGGTTGTTTTTCCAGCAGCGAATCGTCTATATCATCGGCAAAGACGGGACGATCGTCTACGCGAAAAAAGGCAATCCTCCCGTATCCGAGCTGCTTCGGGTCATGGAAGCGCAAGAGCAGTAACGGGCGAACGGCGGTTGGGGAGATATCCGCTTGCATTGAAGGGCCAAAACAAGGATAATACAAGTACAAATGAGAATGTATGTTTGGTGGTTATCCGCTATGAAAAAATTCCTTCATCTGGATATCGACGCGTTTTTCGCCAGTGTAGAGCAGCTCGACCGCCCCGAGTTGCGCGGCAAGCCGGTCATCGTCGGGGGAACAGCCAATCGCGGCGTCGTCTCGACGTGCAGCTACGAGGCGCGCAAGTACGGTGTTCGCTCTGCCATGCCTGTCGCGATGGCGCGAAAAAAATGCCCGCAGGGTGTGTACCTCCCCGTCCGCTATGGGCGTTACATCGAGAAATCGGCGGAAGTCAGGGAGATTTTCACTTCCTATACGGCGCGTTACCAAACGGTCGGGTTGGACGAAGCCTACCTGGACGTCACGGACTACGAGAATGCCGTTCCCGTCGCGCGCGAGCTCAAGCGGCGAATCAAACGGGAGACAGGATTAACCTGTAGTATCGGTCTTTCCTATAATATGTCGCTGGCGAAAATCGCCAGTGATTTGAAAAAGCCGGACGCTTTTGTCATCATTCGTCCCGAGCAGGCGCTGGACGTACTGCGCCCTTTGCCGATCGGAACGCTGCACGGCGTCGGAAAAAATCGCAGGAATTGCTCGCCAAAAAGGGCATTGCTACGGTCGAGGACTTTTGGCAACTGTCTCTGGACGAGGTCGTGCAACTGTTCGGCAAGTTTGGCCGCTCGCTGTACGACCGCTCCAGAGGGGAAGACAGCCGGGAGATCGTGATGGACCGCGCACCGAAGTCGACGAGCCGCGAGACGACGCTGTCTTTTGACTTGTATGACCGCGAGTCGATCGCGCCGATTGCCTATTCCTTGCTGCGGGAAGTCGAAGAGGACGTGCGCCAGGATGGGGTCGAGCCGCAGACGATTACGCTCAAGATCAAGTACGCCGATTTTACGCAACGGACCAAACAGCACAAGGCAGTCGCAGGGGCCAACTGGCAAGAACTTCTGGACGATTTGCTCGATGCGTTTGATTACTCGCCGGGTGTCAGGCTGGTCGGAGTTGGCTTTTCCAATTTTGCCGAGCCGAAACAGGAGCGCTACGAGCAATTGTCCATGTTTCCTTGGAAGCTGGGGAGATAGGAGGAGGGGCAATGGGCGAGGAGAACCCGTTTCATTGTTGTGCGACCTGTACGCATTTTCGCGTGGAAAAAGCGCCCGGCGGCGTGACTTATCGCTGTTCGCGGCTGACGTACGAGACGCGGCCGGACTACCGTTTTCAGTGCTGGACTCCGACAGAGCGGGTCAAGCGCCTGATGGAGACGAGACAACAACCGTTCGATAGCGAATAAAAGACGACACCCCCGATGGCCACGTACTAGCGTGACAGCGGGGGTGTCGTTTGTTTGGCTGGAGCATGTGGTTGCTTCGTCAGTGGCTTGGTCACCCAGTCGCTACCAGCAGCATTCGTCTGTGCGTTTCCTTTAGACATTAAGACGAATGCATCTCGCCTTTTGACGAAGAGACTCGCACGGCTCCACTCGCTTTGAGCTGGAGGAACAGCATGATGCCGAAGCCAAGCACGGCTGCTGCCACAACGAGGATGGCAGACGATACAGGCAACAAATCCGTCAAAATGCCGCCTGCCAACGGCCCGGCTACCATGCCGATCCCGTGGAACATGTTGAACAAAGCGTAGGCTGTGCCATAGGCGCCGCTTCCCCCTTGGTCGATGATGCTGCCCAAAGTCGGGAGGGTGGGTGACAGCGTAAAGCCTACGCCTGCGCCGACAAGCGCCATCGCAATTCCCGCCTGCCACAGCGAGCCAGCCCATACCAGTGAAGGCATGAAGACAGCGAGGATGACGATTCCGGCGAACATCAGCTTATACGGATTAAAACGGTTGGACAGCGAGCCTGCTACCGGGGCAATCAATCCGTAGGCCAAAGTCATCGCTGCAAACAGCAAGCCGATCGCAGTCGGGGTGATGCTGAACTTTTGCGTTAAAAAGACGGGCAGCGTCGGCTCCAAGAGACAGAGCGATACTTCCGCCAGCAGGACGATTCCGGCGATGAAGACGACCTGTGGATTGCGCAAAAATCCGCCTACCGCAAGCTTTTCGCTGGCTGTACGAGCCGCTTCTTCCTTCAGGAACAAAAAGACGAGCACGATGTTGATGACCGTAAAGGCCGCAGCGGCGAGAAACGGCATCCGGTGATCGCTGATCTCAAACAGCCAGCCGCCGATCGGTGCGCCGAGCAAAGTGCCTGTAGAAATAGCGGTCAACGCCGTTCCCATGACCGCTCCGCGCATTTTCGGAGGGAACAGGTCGGCGAGCAGGGCGAGAGCGGTCGGCCAAGTCGCAGCCGCTGCAATCCCTTGCACGAAGCGGGCAGTAATCAACAAGGCCATGGTGTCAGAGAACGCGAACAGCAGCGTGGAAGCTGCCAGCCCAATCAGGCCGACCAACAGCACGGCACGTCTGCCCAAGCGGTCCGAGATCGGGCCGAAGATCGGAGTGGCGAGCAGCATGGCGACCGCATAGCTGCTGAACAGAATGCCCATCATGGTAGAGGAGGGCTTTAGCGTCTCGGAAAAATAAGGGACGATTGGAATCAACAGACTGTAGAGCAGCATATCGATGAACAAAATCAGAATCACGAACAGCAAGCCAGTGCGTTGCGCTTTTGTCATTTGGGTAAAAACAGCCATGGTGAACACCTCTTTCAAGTCGTGTACTCGAAAAACTATTTTTGTTTTATTGGTTTTCGCAAAAAAAGAGAATAAAAGGGGCTACCTTTTATCCACAGGGATCAGGCCGTACAACAGAACATCGACAATCGCCGCCAAAGCTTCGGAAACCGTAATCTGGTTTTTCATGTAAAAGCGCTGATCCAGTGTCGAATTGACGGCGTCGATGATCAGCTTCATCACTAATGTCACGTTCATGTTGACGATCAGCCCCTCTTTGACCCCTTGTTCAATCAGGGCGCGCAGCGTCTGCCAATCGTCCGAGAGCGCGGAGTCGACCAGAGCCCATTGCTCCGGGTAGTAGCGCTTCATCTGTTCAAGAATGCGCAAATCGTAAAACTCGTAGTGTGTCGGCAACACCAGCATGACCCCTTTGATTTTATCGAGGAGAGAAAGACTGTCGTCAGCGAGAATTTGCCGGGTTTTTTCATCGCCCTCGGCAAACGTCTGGGAGATGATTGTTTCGAGAATCTCCACTTTGGAAGAAAAATGCTCATACAGCGTTCGCTTGCTGATCCCCAGCCTGCGCGCCAGGTCGTCCATGGAAAACTTCATGCCTTTTTCTCTGATCTCTTCAATAAAACCTTTCATGATTCGGTCTTTCATCTTCAGCGACCCCCTGCCTGACTTACGGGTGAAAACTATTTAAACAAAAACAGTTTTATAAGTACCGCCATTATGACACACTCTGATTGTCCGTGGCAAGGGGCGGCGCAAGCTTTTTCTTTTGCAACAGAGTGGTCGATTATGGTATAGTAGGTGCCGAAATCGCGGTTAATGGCTGCACATCATTTGGAGGTGCCCCGTGTTTTTAAACAAGCTGATGCCCAGTCAGTTCGTAGAGTCAATCCATCACATTGATATAGATCAATTGAAACGAAATAAAATCCGTGCGGTGATAACAGACCTGGACAATACGTTGGTGGAGTGGGACAGGCCGGAGGCTACTCCGGAGGTAATCGACTGGCTGGCCCGGATGCAGGAAGCAGGCATTCAGGTCACTGTTGTGTCCAACAACAACAAGGAGCGCGTACATCGCTTCTGTGCACCACTCGATCTCGGTTTTATTTGTGCGGCGAAAAAGCCGACCAACCGTGCCTTTTTGCAGGCAGTTCGGCAAATGAACGTGACCATCGCCGAGACTGTCGTGATTGGCGATCAATTGTTTACTGATGTGCTGGGGGGAAATCGACTGGGGTTTCATACGATCCTGGTCGTGCCTGTGGCCCAGACGGACGGTTTCTGGACGCGCTTTAACCGTCAGATGGAGCGCGTGGCTTTAAGCTGGATGGAAAGGAAAGGAATGGTTTCGTGGAGGAGAAAAGCATGACGGAACAAACACTCGGCTCTTGTGCCGGATGTGGGATCGCGATTCAGACAGAGGATGCGAAAAAGCCCGGCTATGCGCCGGAGTCGGCATTGGGGCGCAAGGTCGTCATCTGTCAGCGCTGCTATCGCATCAAGCATTACAATGAAGTCGCTCCGGTAGGAATGGGTGACGACGACTTCCTGAAAATTTTGGATGGCATCGGCTCTACGCAATCGCTGGTCGTCATGGTCGTCGATATTTTTGACTTCCAAGGCTCCTGGCTCAGAGGGCTGCCGCGCTTTGTCGGGAAAAACCCGATTTTGCTCGTGGGCAACAAAGTGGACTTGCTGCCGAAAAACATCAACCTGAACCGCGTGCGCAACTGGATGCAGCATGAAGCAAAAGAGCGCGGCTTGCGCCCGGAAGACATCGTGCTGATCAGTGCGCAAAAAGGACTGCATATCGATGAACTGTTGAATCGGATCGGGGAGCTGCGCAAAGGGCGCGACGTGTACATCGTTGGAGTGACCAATGTCGGCAAATCGACGATGATCAACCGCATCCTGCACGATTACGGAGCCGCAGAGCTGGAGATCACGACATCGCCGTTCCCTGGCACGACGCTCGATAAAATCGAAATTCCGCTGGAAGACGGCCGCTCCATTTACGATACGCCGGGCATCATCAACCGCGATCAGATTGGACATATGGTGTCGCCAGCCGATTTGCGCAAAATCACTCCGAAAAGCCGGATCAACTCCAAAGTATACCAGCTCGAAGCTGGACAAACTCTGTTTCTCGGCGGCTTGGCACGCATCGACTTTGTGCGTGGATCTAAACAGCCGTTTGTCGTTTATGTAGACAACGACTTGTACATTCATCGCACGAAGCTGGAAAAAGCGGACGAAGTGATGGAAAAGCATCACGGCACGCTGCTGGTGCCTCCGACAGGAGAAGAAGCGGCAAAAGCGCTCCCGCCGTTCGTCAAGCATTCCTTCAAGGTGACCCAGTCGCAAATGTCTACGGATATCGTCATCTCCGGGCTGGGCTGGGTGACCATTCAAGGCAAGTACGAAGCGAACGTCGTGGTTCACGCGCCAAAAGGAGTAAGCGTGGGCATGCGCCGCGGGCTGATCTAGCCAGTTCAACAAGTATCCGCGTATGGCGCTCCCTTTTTCGTGCCATATGCTAGAGAGAGAAGCTACGGGGGAGGAAATGCTCCATGATTACAAGCAAAACGCAGTTGGTTGGCCTGTTCGGACATCCGGTTTCCCATTCCCAATCTCCGATGATGCACAATGCTGCTTTTTCCGAGACCGGACTTGGATTCGCTTATGCGGCGTTTGACGTAGACCCGGAAGACTTGGCGGACGCGGTAGCGGGGATTCGCGCATTGGGCTTGCGCGGGATTAACGTGACGATTCCCCACAAGGTGGCGATCATGCCGATGCTCGATGAAATCGATCCGCTGGCGAAGCGCATCGGCGCGGTCAATACGGTCGTAAGCAAGGATGGCAGGCTGATCGGTTACAATACGGACGGCATGGGCTACGTCCGCTCGCTTGTAGCGGAGACGGGGATCGTGCTGGACAAACAAATTGTTACGATGATGGGCGCGGGCGGAGCTGCCCGTGCTGTTGCGTTTACTTTGGCGGAAAAAGGCGTCAAGGAAATTCGCATCATCAACCGCTCGCGGGAAAGAGCGGCTGTACTGGCAGAGCATGTGGGAACAATCGTCCCGACGCGGATCGTGGAGCAAGGGGAAGGCAAAGACGCCATCGCAGACTCCTCCCTTTTGATCAACACGACTTCCATCGGCATGCTGCCAAACGTGCAGGAAACTCCTGTGCCAGCAGAATGGCTCCATCCCGGCCTGACTGTCAGCGACCTGATTTACAACCCGCTGGAGACGCGCCTGTTGCGTGAAGCGAAAGAAATCGGCGCGACTGTCCACTCCGGCGTCGGGATGTTCGTAAACCAGGGTGCACTGGCATTTGAGCTGTGGACGGGAACAGACGCACCGACAGATGTCATGCGTGAGATTGTCTTGCAGCAACTGACGAAAACAACCTGATCAATCTTGATTGCAGGAACTAAAAGGAGGCATGCCGATGTTGACCGGCAAGCAAAAGCGCTTTTTGCGCGCAGAAGCACACCATCTCACCCCGATTTTCCAAGTAGGAAAAGGGGGCGTGAATGAAAATATGATCACCCAGATCAAAGAGGCGCTGGAAGTGCGCGAATTGATCAAAGTAGCGATTTTGCAAAACAACAGCGATGACAAACATGAGGTAGCAGAAGATTTGGCAGCAGGTGCGGGTGCCGAGCTGGTACAGCTGATCGGCCATACGGTTGTCTTGTACAAAGAGTCCCGGGAGCACAAGACCATCAAGCTGCCGTAACCATAAGGACTACCGCCATGAAGCATGCCGTCAAAAAAGTAGGGATGATGGGCGGGACATTCGATCCGATCCACTGCGGTCATTTGCTGGCAGCAGAACAAGCCAGGGAACAGGCCGGGCTTGATGAAATCTGGTTCATGCCGACGCACATTCCTCCGCACAAACAGAGGGACAGTCTGACATTGGCAGAGCATCGCCTGAACATGGTTCAGATGGCTGTGGCCGATCACGAGGCTTTTCGCGTCACGGATATCGAGCTGAGAAGAGAAGGCCCCTCCTACACCTACGACACAATGGTTCAGCTAACACAGCAGTTCCCTGATTGTCAGTTTTCTTTTATTATTGGGGGAGACATGGTCAAAATCTTGCCCAAATGGTACCAGTTCCAAGAGCTGCTTCGCATGGTACGCTTTATAGGACTCGCCCGGCCGGGCACCGAGCTGGATCGGGAGGCAAGCGAGTACGTCACGTTTGTGGAGATGCCGGTTTGGGACATCTCTTCCACGTTGATCCGCGAAAAGGCGGCTGCGGGCAAAAGCATCCGCTACCTGGTGCCAGCTGCTGTGGAGCGCTATATAAAGGAGAACCGATTCTATGAAACTCTTGACTAATCGGGAAGAACTGCTTGCCCGCATTCGGGCGCAAATGCATGAAAAGCGCTTCAACCACACGCTCGGAGTCGCCCAGTCAGCTCGCAACCTTGCCGTTCGCTACGGGGCTGACCCGGACAAAGCGGAGCTTGCAGGGCTGTTGCACGACTACTGCAAATGCTGGCCCGTGGAGAAAATGTTCGAAATTCTCGTTCGCCACGATATGCCGACAGAGCTTCTGGAAGGGGAAAAAGAGCTGTGGCACGCTTTTGCCGGGGCAATCGTCATCCAGACGGATCTCGGTGTGACAGATACGGATATTTTGCAAGCCGTTCGCTACCACACGACGGGGCGAGCGGGGATGTCCCTGTTAGAAAAAGTCGTTTGTGTGGCAGACTATATAGAACCGAACCGCATTTTTCCTGGTGTCGACGAGATTCGCGCGCTGGCTGAAAAGAATTTGGATCAAGCCTTGGCACTAGCTTTGGGCGGCACCATTCAGTTTTTGATAGAAAAGCAGAAAACGGTTTATCCGTTGACGCTGATTGCCTATAACGATTTGGTATCCCGCAAAGGGAGAGAAGGAGGGTTTTGATGGTTAAAACAGTAGAAGAGTTGGCTCGCTTGGTAGTGAAGGCAGCCGATGACAAAAAGGCAGAAAATCTCAAGGTGCTGGACATCAGCAAGCTGTCCGTCATTGCAGATTACTTCATGATTTGCCACGGAAACAACGAGCGCCAAGTACAGGCAATCGTGCGTGAAATTCGCGACCAGGCCCATAAAAACGGCTATGATGTTCGCGGGATTGAAGGGGCAGACGAAGGACGCTGGGTGCTGGTTGACCTGGGAGATATCGTCATTCACGTCTTCCACCGGGAAGATCGCGAGTTTTACAACCTGGAGCGCCTGTGGAAGGATGCAGAAGAGGTTTCCTTCGCTGTGCAAGGGTAATAAAGATGGCCTACGCACACATGGCCGCCGTCTACGATGCGTTGATGGCAGACACCCCCTACGATCAGTGGCTCGACTGGATTGAGCGCAGCTGGCAAAAAGGCAGCGCACCCAAGCGGATTATCGATCTCGGCTGCGGGACAGGGACGATCGCCATTCCGCTGGCGAAGCGGGGCTATCGCGTCACAGGTGTCGACCTCTCAGCCGAAATGCTGGCGATTGCCTACGATAAAATGCGCCAGGAGCAAGTAGAGGTAGCGTGGGTGGAACAAGATATGCGCGAGCTTTCCTTGCCGGAAGCCGATGCGGTCATTTCCTTGTGCGACTCTCTCAGCTACTTGACAGAAGAGGCGGACGTGCAAGAGACGTTTCGACGCGTGTTCGCTCATCTTGCTCCAGGGGGAAGCTTCTTGTTTGATGTGCACAGTCCGTACAAGATGCTGCACGTTTTCGGAGACGAGACGTTCACCTACGTCGACGACGAGGTTTCGTACATTTGGCAATGTTTCTGCGACCCGCTTCGCCTGGAAGTAGAGCATCAGCTGACCTTTTTCATCCGCCAGCCAAACGGCTTGTACGAGCGGATGGAGGAGGAGCACTGGCAAAGAGCTTACCAGCCTGTGCAACTGATGCGCTGGCTCGCGGAGGCCGGGTTCACGGACATCGTCATTACGGCAGACTATTCGGACTTGCCACCGCAGGAAGCGAGCGAGCGCCTGCTTTTTTCCGCACGCAAGCCATAAAGTTTGACATGGTTGGTTCCAATTGACTATAATGGCGTTATAACTGCAAATTTCGACGCGTTTAAGAGGAATAGTAGGAATATGCCCCGCGAGCATACAGAGAGTTGACGGCAGGTGCAAGTCAACCCGGGATCGTCCGAACTCGCCTCTCAGCACTCGCCTTGAAGGCCATTCTAATATGGTTGTGTAAGGGTGGGCGGCTCATCCCCGTTACGGATTTAAGCGGGTGGATGCTTTGCATTCGCCAATGTGGGTGGTACCGCGGGAGTATAAACAAACCTCTCGTCCCTTTCGTTCAAGCGATTGGGGCGTGAGGTTTTCTTTATATGGCCGAAAGGCAGTTTGGATCATGATGTTGGCAACAGCTTGGCATAGCCAAGTTTTCTACTTTTTTACCTATTTCAAGATGGGAGTGCTCTACCATGGTTTTCAGTCATCGTGAAGTCGAAAAAAAATGGCAACAATACTGGGAGCAAAACAAAACCTTTAAAACATCAGAAGACCCAGGCAAGCAAAAGTTTTACGCTCTCGATATGTTCCCGTACCCTTCCGGTGCAGGGCTGCACGTCGGACACCCGGAAGGCTATACGGCTACCGATATTTTGTCCCGCATGAAGCGGATGCAAGGCTACAACGTGCTTCACCCAATGGGCTGGGATGCGTTTGGTCTGCCTGCTGAGCAATACGCACTCGACACAGGCAATGACCCTGCGGAGTTCACGGAAAAAAATATCAACACGTTCCGCCGCCAAATCAAGTCTTTGGGCTTCTCCTACGATTGGGACAGAGAGATCAACACGACTGACCCGCACTACTACAAATGGACCCAGTGGATTTTCACGAAGCTGTATGAGCACGGCTTGGCGTACATTGACGAAGTAGCTGTAAACTGGTGCCCTGCACTGGGAACGGTGCTGGCAAACGAAGAAGTCATCGATGGCAAGAGCGAGCGCGGCGGACATCCAGTCGAGCGCCGTCCAATGAAGCAATGGGTGCTGAAAATTACGGCCTATGCGGAAAGACTGCTGCAAGACCTGGAAGAGCTGGATTGGCCGGAGAGCATCAAGGAAATGCAGCGCAACTGGATCGGCCGCTCCGAAGGGGCAGAAGTTACTTTTGCCGTCGACGGACACGATCAAAGCTTTACCGTCTTCACGACGCGCCCGGACACGCTCTACGGCGCTACTTACGCGGTACTCGCTCCAGAGCACAAACTGGTTGAGCAGATTACCAGCCCAGAGCAAAAAGCAGCCGTAGAAGCTTATCTGGAGCAAGCCAAACACAAAAGCGATCTGGAACGTACAGACCTGGCAAAAGAAAAGACAGGGGTATTCACCGGGGCATACGCCATCAATCCGGTAAACGGCGAGCGCCTGCCGATCTGGATCGCGGACTACGTGCTGATCAGCTATGGAACCGGCTCGATCATGGCGGTACCTGCACACGACGAGCGCGACTATGAATTTGCAAAAACATTCGACCTGCCGATCAAAGCAGTAATCGCGGGTGGAGACATTTCCAAAGAAGCGTACACAGGCGATGGAGAGCATATCAATTCCGGCATGCTCGACGGTCTGAACAAAGAGCAGGCGATCAACAAAATGATCGAATGGCTGGAAGCCGAAGGCAAAGGAAATCGCAAAGTGACCTACCGTCTGCGCGACTGGCTGTTCAGCCGTCAACGCTACTGGGGTGAGCCGATTCCGATTTTGCACCTCGAAGATGGCACGATGAAAACTGTTCCCGTATCCGAACTGCCGATTATGCTGCCAAAAACAAAAGAAATCAAGCCATCCGGCACGGGCGAATCGCCGCTTGCCAACATTACCGACTGGCTGAACACCGTCGATCCGGAAACAGGCATGAAAGCGCGCCGCGAAACCAACACGATGCCGCAATGGGCGGGCAGCTGCTGGTACTTCCTGCGCTTTATCGATCCGCACAACGATCAAGCCATGGCTGATCCGGAAAAGCTGAAAGAATGGCTGCCAGTCGACATCTACATCGGTGGAGCAGAGCACGCGGTACTGCACTTGCTGTACTCCCGTTTCTGGCACAAATTCCTGTACGACATCGGCGTCGTACCTACCAAGGAGCCATTCCAAAAGCTGTTTAACCAAGGAATGATCCTCGGCGAAAACAACGAAAAAATGAGCAAATCCAAAGGCAACGTCGTCAACCCTGACGATATCGTACACAGCCACGGCGCCGATACGCTCCGCCTGTACGAGATGTTCATGGGGCCGCTGGATGCTTCCATCGCCTGGTCGACAAAAGGCCTCGATGGTGCGCGCCGCTTCCTGGACCGCGTATACCGCCTGTTCGTGCAAGACAACGGCGAGCTGAACGAGAAAATCGTCGATACGAAAAAAGCGACGAGCATGGAGCGCGTTTACCATCAAACCGTGAAAAAAGTAACCGAAGACTACGAGGGCCTGCGTTTCAACACAGGTATCTCCCAACTGATGGTATTCGTGAACGAAGCGTACAAAGCAGACGTTCTGCCGAAATCGTACATGGAAGACTTCGTAAAAATGTTGTCGCCAATCGCTCCGCACTTGGGTGAAGAACTGTGGGAGAAGCTCGGACACAACGAAACGATCTCCTACGAAGCATGGCCAACTTACGATGAGTCGAAGCTGGTGGAGGACGAAGTGGAAATCGTCATCCAGATCAACGGCAAGAACAAAGAGAAGTTGCTGATCGCTTCCGATTCGACCAAGGAACAAATGGAAGAGCTGGCGCTTAACAACGACATGATCAAAGAACTGATCGATGGCAAAACGATCGTCAAAATCATTGCCGTTCCTGGCAAACTGGTCAACATCGTCGTTCGCTAATCGATTCGAGTGAACAACCATACAAGATTATTTGCTTGCTACTTCTGTCTTTAGCAATCACTGCTGGTTAGAAGAGGGAGCATGATAATCCAAACGGAAAAAAGGAGTGGAGCCTGCACGACAGGCGTCCCACTCCTTTTTGATTATCTGCGTGCGGGTCCGGCAAGCAAGCCTGTCACGCGCCTGGTCAAGCGTATTGTCACGCGACCTATCACGCGCCCGGGTCAAGCGTACCCGTCACGCAGCCTATCACGCGCCCGGTCAAGCGTACTGTCACGCAGCCTATCACGCGCCCGTTCAAGCGTACTGTCACGCAGCCTATCACGCGCCCGGTCAAGCGTACTGTCACGCAGCCTATCACGCGCTTGGTCATGCGTACTGTCACGCGGCCTGTCATGCACCTGGTCATGCGTACTGTCACGCGACCTATCACGCGCTTGGTCAAAGCGTACCCGTCACGCAACCTATCACGCGCCCGGTCAAGTGTACTGTCACGCAGCCTATCACGCGCCCGGTCAAGTGTACTATCACGCAGCCCATCACGCGCCCGGTCAAGCATACTGTCACGAAGCCTGTCATGCGCCCGGTCAAGTGTACTATCACACAGCCTATCACGCGCCCAGTCAAGCATACTGTCACGCAGCCTGTCACGCAGCCTGTCACGCGATCTTTTATCGACCTGTGCAACGATCAGCACATATGCAAGCTACTGCGGCTGCTCATTCAAGTAACGGTCAAGCAGTTCCTGATCCTCGGAAAATTTCGCTCGTGTGCGCTGGAATACTTCTCTGAAAATGCCTGGAAACTTACTTTGCAAAGGAATCAAACCTTCTCCGGTGATGCCTCCCGGGACGCAGACCCGTTGCTGCAAGGAAGGGAGCGTAAATTTTTCTTCCCGAAGCAAGTCAGCCACGCCGATCAGCATCTGCGAGGTCAAATACGTAGCAGCCTCTGGAGAAATGTTTGTCTCCTCCACGGCATCTTGAATCATCTGCTGCAAAATGTAGCTGAGAAAAGCAGGGCCGCAACTGGCGATGTCCGAAGTGATGCGCAAAA
This sequence comes from Brevibacillus sp. 1238, assembly GCF_029892995.1. Classification (NCBI taxonomy): domain Bacteria; kingdom Bacillati; phylum Bacillota; class Bacilli; order Caryophanales; family Paenibacillaceae; genus Brevibacillus; species Brevibacillus sp. 1238. The sequence continues at coordinate 53,087 of NZ_JARXWC010000015.1, forward strand.
ACGGTTCGCTGATTTCGACCGGGGTACTGATGTGGGCGAAAAGATTGCGGATGTAATGACGTTGCTCCTCGCTAACGCGCGACCCGAACTCGCATAGACTGACTCCGCTTTGTGCGGCATTGGTAATGCTGGGCACGACCCGGGCGATGGCGCATGGCACTTTCGATTCCAAATGCTCCAGTTTGATCGGGCTGGTAATGGTGATGAACAGATGTCCCTCCGTCAAAACAGGGGCGAGTTGGGCAAGCAACTCGCTGTATTCCAGCGGCTTGACGCACAACACGATGATGTTGGCTTCTCTGGCCAAGTCTGCGTTGCTATGAGCGACCGCCAGCCCGCCAAGCCGCTTTGCGAGCTGTTCGGCTTTTTCGATTGTGCGATTGGTGATGATCATTTGGCTGGGAGACAGCGCTTTGGCGGACAGCAATGCTTCAATTAAGATACTGCCCATGCTGCCCGTACCAATGAACCCGATTTTATCCATGGGCATACCTCCCTCCGATATTCTTTTCCCATTCTATGTGGCAATTTTGCCAATCATGACCGGATGATCGTTTATTGCGCAACGATGTGGTCTTTGATCTTCTCGAACATCTTGGCCCCGATCCCCGATACCTTTTTCAACTCGTCGACCGAGCGAAAACGACCGACTTGTGTGCGGTATTCCAGGATCGCTGCTGCCCGCGACTCGCCGATTCCAGGCAACGTCATCAGCTCATGGACTGTGGCCGAGTTGAGATTGACCGTTTTGCCTGGTTGCTTGCTGCTCCCCGCACCTAGAGCACCATTCCCGCCCACCTGGACAGAAGCGGGGGAGGGCAAGCCTACGCCGGGCAGGGGAGAAGTGCCGCTGCTGCCTTTTGCCGGAATGATCAAGGCGGTGCCGTCAGCGAGTGGCTGAGCCAGATTGATTTGATCGAGGTCTGCCTGTGGAAGCGCTCCGCCAGCCTCTTCGATCGCATCTGCGACCCGCTTGCCAGGCGCAAAGCGATACAGCCCCGGTTTTTTCACTTTTCCTTTCACGTCGACGTAAAGAGACGGAGCAGCTTGCTCTTGTGCCGCCCCGGCTGCAAGCTGCCTGGAAGCCGAAGCCGAAGCAGGCACCGACGTGTCAGGTGCGGCTCTTTGCTCCGCTGGCGCGGTGGCAACGGATGGCGCTTTCGGCTCCGCTGCGCCCTGCGCATAGGCAGACGCAGCGATCGGCACGCCAACCGTCCCTTCGCGGTTGTCTCGCTGATAAAGCCAAAAGCTGAGCGCCAAAAAAGCGATGGCCGCAACGATCAGAATGAGACGGCGATAACGTTCCCACCAATCGAGAAGCATGACAAAAGACCCTCCCTTACCCCGCGCGTGATTGTGAAATCGCTCTAGTCACAATCTACGAAAAGTAAGAGAGGGTCTGCAAATTTTTTTCACTCGCTCCTTGCCAGTTAAGTTAACCGATGTGCTGCAAGGAATTTTTTTTGCGGCGAATGTCTACGTTTGGACTCACATACGGATCAAACGTATATTTTTGCTCGATGAAAATCTGGTGCCACAGCATGAAGACGAGAATCGTCCAGATTTTGCGGCTGTAGTCGGCATTGCCTTCGCGATGCTCGTCAAGCATGTAGAGCACGTAAGCCTTGTTGATCAAATTGTCGACCTTCGATTCGAAAATGATCTCTTTGGCCCATTTGTAAAACTCGTTTTTCAGCCAATGGCGCGTCGGAACCGGGAAGCCCAGTTTCTTCTTCGATTTGATTTCCTGCGGCAAGAAGTCTTTCATCGCCTCGCGCAGAACGTGTTTGGTCGTGCCGTTGGCGATCTTGTACTTCGTCGGAATGGTCGCAGCAAATTCGAACACCTTCAGATCGATGAACGGAACGCGCAGCTCCAGGGAGTTGGCCATCGTCATTTTGTCGGCTTTCATCAAAATGTTTCCGCGCAGCCAAGTGTGAATGTCCAGATACTGCATTTTCGTTACATCATCGTACTGGGAGGCGCGCTTGTAAATGTCCTCGGTGATCGTAAACGGCGAGACGTACGATTCAGAGCGTGCGATGTCGTCCATCACGACGCGTCTTTTCATCTCTTCGCTGAAGATCAGGGCGTTTCCGAAAAAGCGTTGCTCAACCGTTTTCGAACCGCGGATGAGGAAGTTTTTCCCTTTTACCTGATCAGGCAGGCGATGGGCCATGTAGCCGATGGACTGGCGCATCCAGCCCGGCATGCCGGAAAACATTTTGAGAGAGCTAGGTTCTCTGTAGATGTTGTACCCGCCAAAAAATTCGTCGGCACCTTCGCCAGACAAGACGACAGTGACGTGCTCGCTTGCCATTTGCGCAACGAAGTAGAGCAAGATCGCAGAAGGGTCTGCCACCGGCTCATCCTGATGCCAGATGAGACGCGGCAATTCGTCCATGTATTGCTGGGCGTTGATTACCCGCTCGAAGTGCTCGGTTCCCAAAAAGCCAGCCGTGCGCTTGGCGAAATCAAGCTCGCTGTAGCCAGGGATGTCTGATCCGACGGAAAAAGTTTTCACCGGCTCATAGGTGCGCAGCATGGCGACGATACTGCTGGAATCGACGCCGCTGGAGAGGAAAGCTCCGCGCGGCACTTCGCTAATCCGGTGCTTGTCGATCGACTCCATCATCACATCGCGGGTTCCTTCGACGAAATACGAGAACGGCTTGCTCTCATCCGGCTTGAACTCCACGTCCCAGTAGCGTTCCAGCTTGATCTGGTCGTTTTCGACGATGAACGAGTGCGCTGGCGGGATGCGATAGATGCCTTGATACATCGTTTCCGGATCAGGCACGTATTGGAAAGTCAAGTAATGATAAAAACCGTTGTGGTTTACTTCGCGCGTAAATCCAGGAATCTCCAGCAAGCTTTTGATTTCGCTGGCGACCCCGATGGAATCTTGCGTCTCCACGTAGTAGAGCGGCTTGATCCCGAAGTGGTCGCGTGCGCCGAACAACCGTTTTTTGCGGGAGTCGTAAATGGTAAAGCCGAACATGCCGCGCAAATGTTTAGGTGCTTCTGTTCCTACCTCCTCGTAGAGGTGCAGGATGGTTTCAATATCAGAATCGGTATGGAAAACGTGACCGATGTCTTTTAACCATTGTTGCAATTCCTTGTAGTTGTACACTTCACCGTTGCCAATAATCCAGATGTCACGTGTTTCGTTAAACAGCGGTTGATGCCCGCCTTCCACGTCAATGATGCTTAAACGACGAAAGCCCAGGGCGATGTTGTCTTCGAGATGAAAACCATCGTCGTCTGGACCACGGTGCAGGATGATACCGGTCATCGCGCTGATCGCTTCTTGCCTAACTGGCATTTGCCGCTTGTTGTAGAGTGTTACGATTCCACACATATGAAATGACTCTTCCTCTCACTGGATTGCTCCTGCTAACTCTATCACGTATCGCAAGCTGGCGCAATCTCTTCTGAATGCCTGGGACTGTACGCAAAACAGTCGTACAGCCTAAGGAAAAAGGACTCTCGTCTCTTCTATTTTTGTCCGCACGCCAAGGGATATACTCTCCTAAAGAAAAGAACAGTTCGACAAAGAACGGAGGGAGAGACTATGTCACTTTGGAGCGCTAGTCTGGCCGTAATGAGCGGTTTTCTCCTGGCTGCCTACGTCCAGCCCTTTTGGATGGCGGGCGTTCTCGGCGCATGGGCAGCAGTCCTGGCGTTTTCTTCGCTTGTCTACCGAAGGCGGCTCGCTTTTTACTGCTTCCTCTCTATTCTAGCAGGTCTCTATTTTTATGGGTACGAGATTCTCCATGCGTCCACACTGAAAGCATCAGCTGAACAGCAAGCGGCTGTCTGGGTTCGTGGAGAGATCGCTTCTGTCGTCAAGCGGGACGGCGATGCTGCCCGTTTTTTTGCCACCATCAGCGAATGGGGGGAGGAAAAAGAGCGGTTGCGTCCGCTTGCCAGTAACGAAAAAATAGTTCTTCGCGTCCAATTAGGTACGGCTGAGGAAGCAGCTGCGATTGAAACGTGGCGGACGGGCAGCCAACTGACGGCCTTTGTCCGGCTGGCTTTGCCGAGTGGGGCGCGTAACCCGCATGCTTTTGACTATGCCCGCTATTTGCATTGGCAAGGGGTACACGTCACAGGCGACACATCATTTGGCGAGGTGCGCACAGAGGCGGCGGCAAGCGTATGGGGGAGCTTTCAGGAGTGGCAGGAGGCGGGAGCGAGCCGGATTGACCGCTTGTTTCCCGATCAAGAAACGGCGGGATACATGAAGTCGTTGCTGCTTGGGGTCAGTCAGGAGGTGACGCCCCAGCTTGCGTCCATGTACACCAATTTGGGCCTGAGCCATATTCTCGCCATATCCGGCTTGCATGTGACACTGGTGACCTCGATGTTTTTGTGGACGCTGGAAAAAGCGGGCGTCAGCCGTCGCTGGAGCCTATGTGCGACGGTCTTGCTGCTTGTGGGTTACGTACTGCTCGTTGGCGCCAGTGCTTCCGCTGTGCGAGCCGGCTTGATGGGAGGAGTAGGTCTTGTCTGTCAGGTCGTGGGGAAAAGACTGGATGGAAAAGAGATTTGGGCAGGCACGCTCCTCGGCATGCTCGCCACGAATCCGTATCAGTTGTGGCATGTCGGCTTCCAACTGTCTTTTGCCGTTACGCTGGGACTTATTTTGTTTGTGCCGTACAGCCAGCAAGTAGCTGTCCGCGTGCCTGCGTGGATCAGAACACTTGTGGCTGTGACGGTTTCCGCCCAGCTCGTCTCTTTTCCGTTTCTGCTGTACCATTTTCACCAGTTTTCTCCGCTTTCCTGGCTGGTCAATCTGATTGTGACGCCTGTGCTGTCTTTTTCTGTCTTGCCGCTCGGCTATGCGGCGATCGTGCTTGATTGGCTTCACCCGGCGCTGGCGACGCTCCCTGTCTGGGTGGCTACCCATTTGCTCAGCTGGGTACACGAACCGCTTCTGGCTATGGATCAGTGGCTGATTCCATTTACCTACTGGCCGCATCCGGAATGGTGGTGGCTCCTCCTGTATGCCTGTTTTCTCGGGAGCATGCCCAGTTTGTGGAAGCTCGGTTTTCATCGGAAACGCGACGTCGTGCTCTGTTTGGCCTTATTTCTCGGGCTTTTGGCGGCGGCGAGACAACCGTTCGCAGGCAGCGATGAAGTGCGAATCACGTTCCTGGATGTCGGGCAAGGGGATTCCATCGTTGTCGAAATTGGCAATCAGAAGGTATACTTAATGGATGCGGGTGGGACAATGCGCCATCCGGCAGCGGAGCCATGGATGGAAAAGCGCGACCCGTTTGAAGTGGGCAAAGACGTCGTCCTCCCGTTTCTGATGTCGCGCGGGATTGAGAAAATTGACCGTGTCATCATGACGCATGGCGATTGGGACCATATCGGTGGAATGAAAGCGCTGGTGCCCCGCTTTTCTTTTGGAGAAGTGATGGTGAATGCTGCAACACCGGAGGAGAAAGAGACGGAGATTCTCCAGATGTTCCAGCAAAAAGGCGTTCCCATTACGACTGGCACCCCTGGTCAGGTGTGGTCGGATGGGCCGGAAATCGAATGGAAATGGCTTCATCCTGGAAAAACGACTCTTCGCGGCAATGATGCGTCCGTCGTGCTTCAGCTGACGGCATACAACAAAACGGTCTTATTTACGGGAGATGTGGAAAAGGACGGAGAGGCGGTCCTTGTGCAAAACGGCTTGACGCCCGTCGACGTTTTGAAAGTCGCCCATCACGGCAGCAAAAGCTCCAGTACCGACGAACTGCTGGCAGCTGTTTCTCCCGAGGCAGCGGTCATTTCGGTTGGCGTGAACAATCGGTACGGACATCCTGCGAGCGAGGTACTGCATCGTCTGGAAAGCTGCGGTGCTGCCGTTTACCGAACGGATCAGCAAGGGGCGGTTACGCTGATTATCTCGTCTGCGGGACTGATTTGGAAGACCCAACAATTGGATACATAACATGGTTGCAACCTTTTATATGAGCGACCCGTCTGTAGGGGGGAGAGGAGATTATGCAGGAAGCAGAATTGATCAGGCTGGCGCAAACCGGGGATCATGATGCGCTTGTCGAGCTGCTTCGATCCATTGAGACCTCCGTTTACCGAAGCGCTTATTACATTCTGGGAAATGAACAGGACGCGCTCGATGCGGCTCAGGAAGTGCTCATACGCATTTATCGAAAATTGGACACTTATCAGGAAAAGGCGAAGTTTTCGACCTGGGTACAACGCATCGTCAGCAACGTCTGTATGGATAAATTTCGCGCGAAGAAGGAAACGGTCTCAATCGACGAACACGAGCTGATCATACCTGATCGAAACAACGTAGAAGATGAAATCCTTCTCACCGGACTGTCAAACGACATCCAGGAAGCCATCGGAAAACTGCCTAGGCAGTACAGGATGGTAGTAGTTCTCCGCTATCTGGAAGACTTGTCTTACCAGGAAATCGCGGAAGCATTGGATTTGCCGCTTAACACGGTAAAATCGTATTTGTTTCGGGCTAGGCAACAGTTGCAGGAACTGTTGTACGACTACCAGAAAGGGGGGATCGGTTGATGACCAACGAAGAAATTTGGGAATGCATGCAGCGGGATCTGGATGGGGATTTGTCAGTGCAAGAACAGCAAGTGCTGCGCAACCTCATCCAAAAAGATGCTGACCTGCAACTTATGTACAACCGTCTGAAAACTGTGTCGCAAAAGCTAGAGCAGTTGCCCCCTGTCGTACCCTCAATCAGCATTGTAGATTCGATTCTGCCGCGTCTGGAATCCGCCGCAGCGAAGCCTGCGGTTGTGCAATCTGCTGTGCTAGAGGAATCCTTGCCTACTCTCGAAGTTAAGCGCAAGTCGTCTTCCCTGGCGGAATCGAAAAAGTGGAAGCGAGTGAAAGTGTGGCTGGCTGGTATTGGCAGTACGGCAGTCGCTGCCTGCTTGCTGGTTGGCGTGCTGTTTTCGGGGAGTGAAGAAAAGCCGCTGCAGCCGGATGCGTTTCAAAATGGTGCGGACAGCACACCGCCTGTCGTGACGAAAGATCCGGTTGTTTACGGCCCGGAAGCTCCTACTCCAAGCACTAATCCATCTCCATTGAATAAAAAGGAAGAGGAGAAGAAGTCCGAAAAGGCGCCACCGAAGAAACAAACACACAAGCCACCAGCAAAGACCGAGTATAAGCCACCTGCCAAGCCGCCTGCTGCTAATGCGACTCCGCCAAATAAAGCGCCCGCAAATGTTCCAAAGCCTGTAGTAGTGACAGAGGATAAGCCACCGTCATTCCCGGTTGGACTGGAAGAGAAATCGGACGAAGATGACAACAAGTCTGCGCGTGAAAAAGATGACGGGGACAAGGACGAGGAGAAAGACAACAAGAAAGACAACAAGCAGGAAGAGCGGGAGAGCAATAAAGAGAACGACGATTGATAAAAAGGTCTCTCCTGCTTTGCACATGCAAACGTGGTTTTTCAAACGGGACTGGCACCACTAAGGGGATTCGTGCGTAAAGTACATTATCAAGCACCCCCTGCTTACCGTTTGGGGAGGAGGAATCCCGGGGCTTTTCCCTGAACGTTTACATAGAGGTGCCAACGGATGGAAAAACCGCTGCCGACCGAACAGGTAGCGGTTTTTTTCTGTTCAAAATCGCTGCTTGCGGCTGGTTCGCCATCTGCTGCACCGATGAACGCGGTTGCAGGCTCGCAAAAAGCAGGCGGCCGATTGATTGTGCCTGGAGCAACGAACAGCAAACCACGGTGAGCGTTTTGTGCTATAATTACGCAGGAAAGAGCAAGGAAAGGGAGGGAACAGGCATGCCACTCCTCTCGGCGATTCGGGAAATCAGGCAAAAGCAATTTTCGCCGGTCTATGTGTTGTATGGCCCGGAGGCATTTCTGGCCGAAGAATTTTTGACACTGGCGAAAAATCAGATGATTGATCCGCAGTTTCGCGATCTGAACATGAGCGTATACGATTGCACGGAGACGGGGCTGACAGACATTTTGCAAGACGCGGAGACGTTGCCGTTTTTGGGCGAGCATCGGCTGGTTATCGCCAGACAGGCTTATTTTTTGACGGGGAGCAAGCCGCAGACGAAAGTGGAAAGCGATCCGGATGCCTTGCTGGGGTATCTGCAAAATCCGCCTCCGTATACGACCTTGATTTTACATACGGAGTCAGAGAAGCTGGACGAACGGAAAAAGCTCGTCAAAACGCTGCAACAAAAAGCAAAAGTCATTCCGTTTCCGTTGCTGAAAGATGCTGACTTGTACGGTTGGGTGGAACGGCAAGCGGACAAGTATCAGGCCAAAATCGGACGTCAGCAGGCGATGAAGCTGGTGGAACGCGTAGGGCAAGAATTGCGGCTTCTGGACAAGGAAGTGGAGAAGCTGGCCTTGTATGTAGGCGTCGGGGGAAGCATTACGGATGAGATAATCGAAATGCTTGGCGCACGGACGCTGGAGCAGGACGTGTTCGGGCTGATTGAGCAAGTAGCGTCAGGCAAGCTGGACAGGGCATTGCGCATGATGTACGACTGCATGAAGACGGGCGAGGAGCCGATCAAGCTGATTGCCTTGCTGGCCAGACAGTTCCGCATGCTGTTGCATGTCAAGCAATTGGCACCGCGCGGTTACTCGCAACAGCAAATGGCCGGGATGATCAAGATGCATCCGTATGCGGTGAAAAAAGCGATAGAGCAGGCGCGGCATTTTTCCGAGGATTCCTTGAAAAAGCTGCTGCACATTTTGGCGGAAGAAGATTTTCGCATGAAGTCCGGACAAGTGGACAAGCGGCTTGCCCTGGAGCTGTTTGTTGCGCGGGCGCATGCAGAGCGGCAGCGGACGACCGGGTAGTGCCTAGGGTCAATCAGCCAATAAAAAAACCCCATGAACAAATTGTTCGCGGGGTTTTTTCGGCTGGTCTCTTACGCTACAGGAGCGCTCAGAACGTTGAGCTTTTTCATCAAACGAGACTTTTGACGGTTTGCTGCGTTTTTATGAATGAGACCTTTCGAAGCGGCCTTGTCCAGCTTTTTCACAGCCACCAGAAGAGTGGATTTCGCCAATGCTACATCAGAAGCGGCGACAGCTTTCTCAAAGCTCTTGATGGAAGTGCGCAGATCAGACTTTTGAGAAGCACGGTGTGCGCGGCGCTTTTCGATTGTTTTGGTGCGTTTAATCGCGGATTTAATGTTTGGCATGTGTGTCACCTCCTTAGACGACCATAGACATACAGTCATACAACAAAGTAATTCTAGCATGCGCCAACACCATTTGCAAGAAAGGATTCGGAATAAAAATAAAGGATTCAAGCAACCTAGTAGCAGGAAGAAAACGGTCATGGCCGTTTTTACTTCGTGAAGGGAGTCGATGGAACATGGCGCACAACATTGATTTGTCAGGCTACTCGATTCGAACCGATCTGGCGGTGGAGGCGCACGAGCTGGCCCAGCAGCAAAACGAAAGCAACATCGAAGGCATTTGGCTGCAAGCAGACGACAGTGAGCCGAATATCAAAGTGACGCGACTGCACGTGCAGACCGAAGCGGCAGGCAAGCAAATCGGCAAGCTGCCGGGGCGCTATTTGACGATGGAAGTACCAAAGCTGCGCGACAACGATACTTCCATAGAAGAGCAAGTGGCGAAGCGATTCGCGATGGAGTTTGCCGCTTTTCTGGAACAGATGGGGATCACGAAAGACAAGAAAGCGCTCGTCGTGGGGCTCGGCAACTGGAATGTGACCCCGGACGCGCTCGGCCCGATGGTGGTGGAAAATCTGCTCGTTACACGCCACTTGTACAAGCTGGCGCCGGAAACAGTGGGTGAAGGCTATCGCGAGGTCAGTGCCCTGTCGCCGGGTGTTTTGGGCATTACCGGGATCGAGACGAGCGAGATCGTGTTTGGGGTCGTAGAAAAAAGCAAGCCGGACTTCGTCATCTGTATCGATGCGCTGGCCTCTCGCGCTCTGCATCGCGTAAACACGACGATTCAAGTATCCGACACGGGCATACACCCCGGCTCAGGCGTGGGCAACAAGCGAAAATCGATTGATCAGGCTACTCTCGGGATTCCGGTCATTGCGGTCGGAGTGCCGACCGTTGTTTTTGCTTCTACCATCGTCAACGACGCGATTACGTATTTGCTCGGGCATTTTGGACAATCCATGGTCGAGAGCAAGCGAGCGTTCAACAAGCTGTCGCTGAGTACCGTTCCCGAACGCAAGGAACCGTATACGGAGGATGATTTGCCTGATATGGAATCACGCAAGACGTTCATGGGGCTGGTCGGATCGCTTCCGGAAGAAGAAAAGCGGCAACTGATCCACGAGGTGCTGCGGCCGCTGGGGCAAGATTTGGTCGTCACGCCAAAAGAAGTGGATGACTTCATTGAAGGAGTTGCCAATGTGATTGCCACAGGCTTGAATCGATCTCTGCATCAGGCTGTGAATGAAGATAATAGCGCCGCCTACACTCACTAGACGGCTGAAGGATGAAAATAACTAGATTGGGAGAGTTGAGCTAGAAAAGGGTTCTATCGTCTCTATGAGGCTCATAGGCTAAAGCATAGACAAGCGTGAAAGAAAGCATGCGTGCTTGTCCATGCTACAGCCAGAGGAGTGAGACTGATGGCGACCCTAGTCCAACGCCAATTCGCTGTTCTTTCATTCATAACCGCTTTTTTGTTCGTCATGACGGGTGTGTTTTCGCTGGGAGGAAATCGCCTCGCAATCACCTCCTCCGCCATCCAGCAGGCGGCTTCGCATATATCGAGCCTGGCGATACTCAACTGGATGGGGCAGGAGATTCCAGCGCTGTCTGCCACCGTGCAAGCTTCGGGCGATGCCAGATCCAACAGCGTGACGGGCTTTCTTTTTCAGCTCGCGACGAACATTCAACCCGGAGATTTGCGCAGTCTGCTTGGCAGAGAGCTGCCGGGGATGGTAACGACAGAAGACGCCCGCTTTGTCGTTCAGGGAAAAGGTGCGTCGTTGGCTGATTTTTACGTAGAGTACCCAACGCGAGTGGCGGATACTTCCCAGCTCGTTCCGGTTGTAGAGCCAGCGACACAAGAAGCGGCGAAGCAGGAAGAAGAGAAGCCCGCTCCGGCTCCGGTAGCAAAGCCGGTGTCGACAGGCGGCAAGAAAATCGTGTTCGTCTACAATTCGCACAACCGCGAGTCCTGGTTTAGTGAGACAAAGCCTGTAGGAACGGCTGTCGATCATCCTACGCGAAACATCTCTTTGGTCAGCCAGCATCTGAGCGAAGAACTGAACGAGCGGGGGATCGGCTCGGAGGTTAGCAAGGACGACATTTACCAGCAACTGTTGAACAAGAAAATGGACTACGCCCTGTCATACGCCCAATCGTTGCAGGTGGTCAAGGCTGCCGTGGAAAAAAATCGCGAGCTGCACTACTTTTTCGACCTGCACCGCGACACGGCTCCGCGCGAAACTACTACCGTAACGATCAAAGGCAAAACGTACGCAAGAGTCATGTTCGTCATCGGCAAGCGCAACAAAAGCTACGAGAAGAACGAGGCGTTTGCGACAGACCTGCACAATCTGATGGAGAAAATGTACCCCGAGCTGTCACGCGGAGTGATGGAAAAAGGCGGAAAAACCGATCACGGCGAGTATAATCAGTCCATCTCTTCGGGAAGCATGTTAATGGAAATAGGTGGAACGGGAAATACGTTGCAGGAAAGCCTGAATACGGCGGAGGCGCTGGCCGATGTTTTTGCCGCTTATTACTTGCAGGCTGAGAAGGTAAGCAAAACGGAATCGCAAGAGCCTGCGAAGAGGTGATGGGCATGAACGTGACGGTGAAGCTGACGGGGCTTTTGGTCGTCCTTTTGATCGGTGTGGTGCTTGGGCTGCAAACGGCGGAGCGGGGCATATCCAAAGTAAGCGGTGTGCCGGAAGAAAAGGCGCAAACCTTTTACATCAAAAAAGTGGATCAAGGCCAGATGGAAATCGCGGTGATGGGCAAGCAGGTCCAGACTGCCGGGCCGGAGAAAATGGTCAATTACGTGAGCCGGGTGGGACTGACACTGGGTGACAGCATCAAAAACGGTGCGCAAATGTTTGTCGATTGGGTAGGAAGTTTTTTCGAGCCATAGATTTTGTTTACGCGCAAAAAGAAGGGGTGTACAAAGCCCCAGTGACAAAAGGCCCGCCAAAACGGGCTTTTTTTGTGCGCATGGACAGGCTCGGACAAGATGTCCCAAACGGCATAACGCAGACTGTGTCTGAGATGTGGGCTTCAAAAACATTTTCTGGAAGGAAATGGAGAAGGTGAAGGAGAATATTCTATATAGTCAGTAAAAATATAATAGTTAGAATTTATTGTGTTGCCAAAAAATTGTATTAATGGCATAATGTCTACTGATAGATCTTTTTCTACTGAATATATCGGTAAGAGAGGTGAGCCACGTGTCAGATCCTGTCCTGCAAATTGAAAACCTGCAAACGCACTTTTTCACGGACCGCGGCCAAATCCCTGCCGTTGATGGCGTGACGATCACGGTTAACAAAGGAGAAGTAGTGGGCATAGTCGGCGAGTCAGGCTGTGGAAAAAGCGTCACTTCCCTGTCTGTCATGAAGCTGGTGCCCAATCCGCCGGGAAAAATCGTCGGGGGAACAATCAAGTTCAAAGGGGAAGACCTCGTAACAGCCAATGAAAAGCGGATGAGAGACATACGCGGAAATGAAATCGCGATGATTTTCCAGGAGCCGATGACATCTCTGAACCCCGTTTTCACGATCGGGAATCAGATCGGCGAGGCCATTCGATTACATACAAAGGCTAGCAAAAAACAGTCGCGGGATCGCGCCATCGACATGTTGAAAAAAGTGGGAATCCCGCGAGCCGAAGCGATTGTCGATGAATACCCGCACCAGCTCTCCGGCGGGATGAGACAGCGTGTCATGATTGCCATGGCTATGGCCTGTAATCCGGAGCTTTTGATTGCGGACGAGCCGACGACGGCTCTCGATGTGACGATTCAGGCGCAAATTCTCGACTTGATGCGGCAGCTCAACCGGGAAGCGCAGACGGCGATTTTGCTCATCACCCATGACTTGGGCGTGGTTGCCGAAATGTGCCACAGAGTTGTCGTCATGTACGCGGGCAATGTCATCGAAGAAGGGGATGTCCGCACCATTTTGAAAAAGCCCAAACATCCGTACACAAAAGGGCTGCTCAATTCCTTGCCGAAGCTGGAAGAGTCGCAGGAAAGGCTCTACTCGATTCCGGGGAATGTGCCGATCCCAGGCTCGCTCACGGTCGGATGCCGCTTTGCACCTCGTTGTGATCAGGCGACAGACCTTTGCCGCAGCGAAATGCCGCAGCTCAAAGCGGTAGGAGACAACCATTTTTCCCGCTGCTGGCTGAGTGAATAACCCGAAAGGAGCATGCCCGTTGACAGAAGAACTACTCGTCGTAAAAAACTTGAAAAAGTATTATCCCATCACAGGTGGCGTCCTGGGCGGGGAAGTAGGTGTGGTGAAGGCCGTCGATGATGTCTCGTTCGCCGTCAAGCGCGGGGAGACGCTCGGATTGGTCGGAGAGAGCGGCTGTGGCAAGTCCACGACGGGACGCTCGCTGCTTCGGCTGATTGAGCCTACCGCAGGCGAAATCACGTTTGACGGTGTCAACGTTACAGCACTTTCCACAGATGAGATGCGCAAAATGCGGCGCGATATGCAGATCGTGTTTCAAGATCCGTTCGCCTCTCTGAATCCTCGTCACAATATTGAGAAGATTCTGGAAGAGCCACTTGTCGTACATAAAATCGGGACGAGTTCCGAGCGCAAAAAAAGAGTGCAGGAAATGCTGGAAGTCGTGGGGCTGAGCAGCTACCACGCGAGGCGCTACCCGCACCAGTTCAGCGGCGGGCAACGCCAGCGGATCGGCATCGCCAGAGCGCTCATGCTCAACCCCAAGCTGATTGTAGCGGATGAGCCTGTGTCCGCGCTTGACGTGTCCATTCAGTCGCAGGTGCTCAATCTCATGCAAGATTTGCAAAAGGAAATGGGCCTCACCTACTTGTTTATCGCCCATGATTTGAGCGTGGTGCGTCACATCAGCGACCGGGTGGGTGTGATGTACCTCGGCCGAATTGTCGAATTGACGACGAGCGGACAGCTTTACTCGAACCCGCTCCACCCTTATACAAAAGCACTATTGTCTGCGGTGCCGACTCCGGACCCGGATGATGTACGGGAACGGGTGATCTTGCAAGGTGACGTGCCAAGCCCGGCGAATCCGCCGAGCGGCTGTACGTTCCATACTCGCTGCCCCCACGTGACAGAAGAATGCCGCTCAACTCGTCCCGCTTTTCAGGACGTGGGTGATGGACATTTTGTGGCCTGTCATCTGTACAAACAGTAAAGCCGCACACGAGGATGACCGCCTGATGAAAAGGAAGCCTTTTTAAAGGGGGGATGCGAGGCAGGAGCGACACGGATGATGATGGATTAATGTAACATGCTTTCATTTTAGAAGAGGGGGATGTTTTCATGAAGAAGAGAGTTCTCTCCGCAGCCATGACCAGCCTGTTGGCTCTGGGCATGTTGCTTGCTGGATGCAGCGGTTCTCAAACGACACAAGCGCCGGCAGAACAGCCAAAGACAGAAACTCCGGCAGCGACTCCAGCACCTGAGCCAGCCAAATCGGGGCCTAAGCAATTGATCGTAGGCCGCGGCGGCGATACAGTCGGTCTCGACCCGATCGCTCAAACCGATGGCGAATCGTTCAAGGTGACGGAAAACGTGTTCGATACACTGGTCGGCTACGCCGAAGAAAGCACAGAAGTTGTTCCTTCTCTGGCGGAAAAGTGGGAAATTTCTCCGGACGGCTTGACGTACACCTTCCATTTGCGCAGTGGAGTCAAATTCCATGACGGCACCGATTTCAATGCAGAAGCCGTAAAATGGAACTTCGAGCGCTGGAGCGACAAGAGCCATCCGCAACATAACAAAGAAGGCTTCGAATACTACAACGACATGTTCGGCGGCTACAAAGGCGACGAAAACCATGTCATCAAGTCTGTAGAAGTGGTAGATGCGCAAACGGTGAAGTTCACCCTGAACCGCCCGCTCGCGCCATTCATTCAAAACCTGGGCATGTCCTGCTTCGCGATTGCCTCGCCAAAAGCGGTACAGGATATGGGACCTGAGAAATTCAACGAAAACCCGGTAGGAACCGGGCCGTTCAAGTTCGTAGAGTGGAAGCGCAATGACACCATTACGCTGGAGAAAAACCCTGACTACTGGAACGCTGGTTTCCCTAAACTCGACAAACTCGTGTTCAAGGTTATCCCTGAAAACACAGCTCGCTTGACAGCACTGACCTCTGGCGAAATCGACATGATGGACGGTGTGAACCCGGATGACGCGCAAACGGTAAAAGACAACAAGGATCTGCAACTGATCCTGCGTCCATCCATGAACATCGGCTTCGTCGGTTTCAACGTGGAGAAAAAGCCACTCGACAATCCAAAAGTTCGTGAAGCGCTCGCATACGCGATCAACAAGCCAGCTATCATCGAAGCATTCTTTGCAGGACTTGGCCAACCGGCTGTGAACCCAATGCCACCATCGATCTGGGGCCACAACGGCAACATCAAGGATCGTGAATTTAGCATTGACAAAGCGAAGCAGCTTTTGACCGAAGCAGGCTTCCCGAACGGCTTCAAAATCAAGTTCTGGGCAATGCCAGTTGCTCGTCCGTACATGCCTGATGGCGTGAAAATTGCCGAGGCAATCCAGCAAGACCTGAAAAAAATCGGCGTAGAAGCTGAAATCGTGACGATGGAATGGGCGACTTACCTGGAAAAAACAAAAGCAGGCGAGCAAGAAATGTTCATGCTCGGTTGGACCGGCGACAACGGCGACCCGGACAACTTCCTGGCGACTTTGCTGGATAAAAACAACATCGGCGGAAACAACCGTACGCGCTGGGCAAATGAAGATGCGCACAAGCTCTTGATGGCTGCTCAGTCCGCTACGACCAAGGAAGAGCGCGAGAAGCTGTACCTGCAAGTGCAAGAGCTGATCTTCAAGGACGTGCCGATGGTGCCACTGGCTCACTCTACGCCAGCATTGGCTGCCAAAGCGAACATCATCAACTACAAGCCGCATCCAAAAGGCTCCGAGAGTCTGGAAAAGGTTGACTTCCAGTAAAACCGGATGGAATGTGAAAGCCAAGCAGGGTAAGAGGAGAAAACCTCTTCTTACCCTTTCTTTTTGCACCTAGCCATTATCTTTTTGTAAGGAAAGCGAGGAGATGGCATTGCTATCCTACAGCATCCGAAGAATTTTTATGCTCATCCCCGTTCTACTGGGCATGTCCATCGTCGTATTTTCCATCATCCGTGCCATCCCAGGTGATCCGGCTCTGACCATATTGGGAGAGAAAGCAAGTCCGAAAGCGATTGAAGATTTACGGGAAGTTTTAGGCTTGAACAATCCGTGGTACATTCAATACTTTGACTATTTGAAGCAAATCATCACCGGAGATTTGGGAGTTTCCCTGCATTCCGGAGCAAGCATCACGCAAGAAATCGGGCCGTATTTGGCCGCTACTACCGAGCTGACGATCGTCAGCATGCTTTTCGCTGTGATTATCGGAGTGAACGCAGGAATTTTGTCTGCGTGGAAGCAAAACTCCTGGTTTGACTACTGTGCGATGTTGATCGCCTTGATCGGTGTCTCAATGCCAATCTTTTGGCTAGGTTTGATGGAGCAATGGTTCTTTGCGCAAGAACTGAAATGGCTGCCATCCGTTGGTCGCGACAATTCGCGTAATCCTGTAGAGGCCATTACGCAGTTCTATATACTGGACACGATTATGGCTGGACAGTGGGATCAGCTGTGGGAAGTGGTCAAGCATTTGATCCTGCCCGGAGTGGCTCTCGGAACGATTCCGATGGCGATTATCGCCCGGATTACCCGATCGAGCATGCTGGAAGTGATGCGTGCGGATTACGTCAGAACAGCCCGGGCAAAAGGCTTGGCGCAGTTCTGGGTCGTGTACAAGCATGCATTGAAAAATGCGATGATTCCCGTGTTGACGGTGATTGGTCTGCAAACAGGCTTGCTCCTGGGGGGAGCGGTGCTGACCGAAACGATTTTTGGCTGGCCCGGCGTCGGCCGCTACATTTTCACAGCCATCGGAAACCGGGATTATCCGGTGATCCAGTCCGGCATCTTGGTGATCGCTACGATTTTCGTACTGATCAATCTCTTGGTCGACCTTCTGTATGCTTACATTGACCCGCGCATTAAATACCGCTAGAGGAGGGACAAAGGAGATATGGCAGAAACTCACGTACAGACTGTGACCTGGAAAGTAAAAGATGAAGAAGTAGTCTCTCCTTGGCGGGAAGCGTGGAGAGCGCTGCGCAAGAACAAGCTGGCGATGGTCGGATTGGCGATTATCCTGTTTTTCGTGGCGGTCGCTGTGTTTGCTCCGATGATCGCGCCGTATCCTTATGATGAAGGCGAGCTGGTCATGAAAAACAAGCCGCCGTCGGGGGAGCACTGGTTTGGAACGGATTACAACGGGCGGGACGTGTTCA
Organism: Brevibacillus sp. 1238; assembly: GCF_029892995.1. NCBI lineage: Bacteria > Bacillati > Bacillota > Bacilli > Caryophanales > Paenibacillaceae > Brevibacillus > Brevibacillus sp. 1238. The sequence continues at coordinate 70,650 of NZ_JARXWC010000015.1, forward strand.
GCCGCGTCGTGTACGGGGCGCGCATTTCCTTGTGGGTAGGCACTTTTTCCGTCATCGGCTCGGTCGTCGCCGGAACGATTCTCGGCTTGCTCGCCGGATTTTACGGCAAATGGATTGACACGCTGATCTCCCGCATTTTTGATATTATGCTGGCGTTCCCAAGCATTTTGTTGGCGATTGCGATTGTCGCGATTTTGGGGCCGTCTTTGCAAAACGCGCTGTTGGCGATTGCCATTATCAACATTCCGACTTTTGGACGTCTGGTTCGCTCGCGGGTTCTCAGCTTGAAGGAAGAAGAGTTCGTCATGGCGGCGCGCGCGATCGGGATGAAAGATTCCCGGATCATTATGCAGCACATTTTGCCGAACAGCCTGGCTCCGATCATCGTGACAGGGACGATGGGGATTGCTACTGCGATCATTGAAGCGGCGGCACTCGGCTTCCTTGGACTCGGTGCGCAGCCACCGGAGCCTGAGTGGGGGAAAATGCTTTCCGATTCCCGTCAATACATTCAAAAAGCGCCGTGGACGGTTATTTTTCCCGGACTGTCGATCATGTTGACCGTACTTGGCTTCAACCTGATTGGCGACGGCTTGCGGGATGCGCTTGATCCACGGATGAAAAATTAGTTGTAGTGCGAAGGGCAGTAGGGACACAAGCGTCCAGGCTGCCCCTTTTTTCGCGTCTGCTGGCTTATTTTCTTTGGGCATATGCTGGAGGATTCATGAGAGAATTTTCCGCTTCTCTCTTCTTTTTTAGGCAGGAAAATGGTATTCTCAGGGGTAGAATATTGTCGAAAGAGAAGGTGACGCAGTTGTTCCAGGAGCGTATTTCGAAGCTGCACGATTTTTTGGCAAACCATGAGTTAGACGCGGTATTGATCACTTCTCCCAAGCATGTTTACTATTTGACCGGGTTTTTTACTGATCCGCACGAGCGTTTTATGGGGCTGATCATTCCGGCCCAAGGCGAGCCTTCGCTGATTGTGCCTGCCCTTGATCGGGAAGCGGCGGTGGCAGCATCGTTTGTTCAGACGATTCTTACACATACGGATACGGACAATCCGTACGAGATTCTCAAGCAGGCGTTGCCAGCGGGCTTGTCCAAGCTGGGCATCGAGAAAAGCCACATGACGGTAGAACGCTTCGAAGCCATGGGACAAGTCGTCGGTGCGCAGAGCTACACCGATGTGGAAGAACCGCTTCGTGAAATGCGCCTGATCAAATCGGCAGATGAAGTTGCCCGTTTGAAAAATGCGGTTCAACTGATCGAAGATACGCTTGGCGAGACGTTGAAAAAATTCAAAGTCGGTCAGACCGAAATGGAGATTGTCGCGGAACTGGAATTTCAGATGAAGCGTCTGGGAGCAGATGGCCCATCCTTTTCCACGATGGTACTGGCAGGCGAAAAATCGGCATTGCCGCATGGAACGCCAGGGTCGCGCCAGGTGCAGGAAGGCGATTTGCTGCTGTTTGACATCGGCGTAGCAGCTGATGGTTACGTTTCCGATATTACCCGCACGTTTGCCGTCGGGGAAGTCAGCGAACAACTGCGCGAGATTTACGAGACAGTGCTTGCGGCGAATGAGGCGGCGATTGCAGAGGTTCGTCCAGGCGTGACTTTTGCCCATCTCGACAAGACCGCTCGCGACTTGATTGCCGCGCGAGGCTATGGCGAATACTTCATGCACCGACTGGGACACGGTTTGGGCATGGATGTGCACGAATATCCGTCCGTACATGGTCAAAATCAGGAAACGCTTCGCCCGGGCATGGTGTTCACCATCGAGCCAGGCGTTTACGTACCGGGAGTAGGCGGCGTGCGCATTGAAGACGATGTGCTCGTAACCGAATCAGGCGTGGAAGTATTGAGCAAGTTCCCGAAACAATTGACTGTGATTGGCTAACGATCACGAAACACACAATTTCATATGAATCTGATGGTGCTGGCTGGAATCGTTTGGTTCCGCCAGCTTAATAGGGAAGTCCGGTGAAAATCCGGCGCGGTCCCGCCACTGTAAACGAGGAGTGCCTAGTACGCAGCAACCACTGTTTTTCGCGAGACGAAAAATGGGAAGGGAACTAGGCATGTTGATTCGTGAGCCAGGAGACCTGCCATGAGATCATTTGCAATCGACCCACGAGGATGGGACAGATGTAGAAGCAATCTTTAGAAAAGGCGCTCCACAAACGCTGGATCTATAGATATGTCTGCGTATGTCGAGCACCTCCCGATTGGAAAACTGGGAGGTGCTTTTTTCTATGGGTATCATCGTGGCAGCAACACGTGGAGAGGGGGAGATGCCATTTCCTGTATTGCCAAACGGAGCGGCTTTCCGTATAGTGTAGATGTAATTCGTAATAATTACGATTTACATATCAATTGTTTTCATCGCACAGAGAACATGAAAAGAAGAGAGGGTAACAAAACAAATGAATAAAACACCTAAGAAAAAGAAAGCCTTGCAAGGATTTTGGTTCGCGTCTGTGACTGCAATCATGCTGCTCATGTCTGCGTGTGGTTCCGCAACACCGGCAGCTCCTGAACAAGCTGCTACCAAGCCAGGCTCGGAGCAAGCTGCCCAGCCTGCCGCTGGCGAAAACAAGCCAGTGACAATCGTCAACAACGGCATCGAAATGACTTATCCGGAAGCACCAAAACGCGCTGTCACCATGAACCAGCACGTGACGGAAATTATGCTCGCTCTCGGTCTGGCTGACAAAATGGCCGGGACTGCGTATTTGGACGATCAAATTTTGCCTGAGTTGAAAGCTGACTACGACAGAGTGCCTGTGCTGTCCGACAAGTACCCGACGAAAGAAGTGCTGATGGCTGCCAACCCTGACTTTGTGTATGCAGGCTGGAAAAGCGCCTTTGGCGATAAAGGTGTAGGCTCGATGGAGGAGTTGGAGAAAGCAGGGGTCAAATCGTACCTGCAAGAGTCTTCCAACAAGCCGGGCCCGACTATTGACGACGTATTCGCTGACATTGCAAACATCGGCCGCATTTTCCGCGTGGAAGACAAGGCGAACGAACTGATTGGCAAAATGAAAGCGGAAATGGAACAAACGACAAGCAAAATCGGTACCGTGGACAAGCCGCTCAGCGTGTTTGTGTACGATAGCGGAGAAGATCAGCCGTTCACAGCTGCAAACAACTACATGACTGCCCTGATCAAGGCGGCGGGCGGCAAAAACGTGTTTGACGACATTCAAAAAGGCTGGGCAACCGTGAGCTGGGAAGAAGTCGTGAACCGCAAGCCTGACGTTATCGTTGTCGTGGATTACGGCGACAAAACGATTGATCAGAAGAAAGAGTTTTTGCTCGCCAAAAAGGAACTGGCTGACTTGCCAGCGATTCAAAACAAACGTTTGATTGTATTGCCACTGTCCGCAGCTTCCGAAGGGGTACGCGCACCGATCGCGCTGAAAATCCTCGGCGAAGGACTGTACCCGGATAAATTCAAATAAAGAACGGCTGCTTAATTAAGGAGGGAACGGCCCTGCATAAGATCAAGATGCCCTTCATCATCGTTGCCCTGCTGATCGGGTTGCTCGTCTCGATTACGTTTGCGGTAACACTCGGCTCGGTGGAAATCAAACCAGCGACAGTATGGAAAATTGCCTTATCGAATCTTCCGCTGACCAACCAGTGGATCGAAGTGGATTGGTCAAAAGGAGAGCAGACAATTATCTGGGATATTCGGTTTCCCCGTGTCCTGTTGGGGGCAGTTGTCGGGGCTGGTCTATCTGTTGTGGGGGTTGCGATTCAGTCTCTCGTTCGCAACTCCCTGGCAGATCCGTACATATTAGGCGTTTCCTCGGGAGCATCGGCTGGAGCGACTTTGGTGATTTTGTTCGGAGCATTCAGCATGTACGGACAATTCGCCCTGTCGTTTGGCGCTTTCACAGGGGCGCTTGTCTCGATCCTGCTTATTTTTACTTTGTCGCGAATCGGCGGGCAAAACTCGACCGTGCGCTTGCTCATGGCGGGGATTGCCATTTCTGCGATTTTGTCGGCGATTACGAGTCTGATCATTTTCTCTGCGCCAAACGAACACGGCATCCGCTCGGTGTTGTTCTGGATGAGCGGCAGTCTCGCGGGCGGCAAGTGGGAGTATTTGACCATCCCGACATTGATCGTGGTCATTTGTCTGATCGTGCTGCTGGCGCAGTATCGTTCGTTGAATGCGATGCTGATGGGCGAGGAGTCTGCCGGGACGCTTGGGGTCAACACGGTGCAATTTCGCAAGCTGCTGCTGGTCATTACGGCCCTGCTCACGGGGGTCATCGTCTCGATCAGCGGAGCGATCGGATTTGTCGGTTTGATGATGCCGCATATCGTGCGGGTTATCGTCGGTTCCGATCACCGACGCGTCTTGCCCGTCAGCGCCTTGCTGGGAGCGATTTTTCTGATCTGGGCGGACGTGATTGCCCGGCTTGCTTTTGCCCCAGAGGAGCTTCCTATCGGGATCATCACGGCGTTGTGCGGAGGCCCGTTCTTTATTTGGCTGATGCTGCGCAGTTCTTATTCTTTCGGAGGTAGCGGACGATGAATCTGAATGTGGAGAACATTACAGTCGGGCTGGAAAACAAAACGATTTTGCACAACATCAGTCTGACGGTCCGCTCCGGTGAGTTCGTCGGGCTGATCGGGCCGAATGGCAGCGGGAAGTCGACTTTGCTCAAAAGCATTTATCGCGTGCTGAAGCCGTACAGCGGATTGATTTCGCTCGACGATGACAACGTGTACCAGTTGTCTGCACGGCAAAATGCACAGCGCATGGCGGTGGTTCGTCAGGAAAGCTCGGTCGAATTTGACTTTACGGTCATGGAGATCGTCATGATGGGCCGCTCACCGCATAAGCGGCTGTTTCAAACGGATACGACAGCCGACAGCCGCATTTGTGAGGAGTCGCTGGAACGAGTGGGGATGCAGGCTTACGCCGAGCGCAGCTTTTTTTCCTTGTCCGGCGGGGAAAAGCAGCGCGTCTTGATTGCCAGGGCGCTGGTGCAGCAAGCGGAGTTTCTCGTTCTCGACGAGCCGACCAACCATCTGGATGTCCGGTATCAGCTGCAAGTCATGGATTTGGTCAAAACACTCGGAATAACCGTGTTTTCATCGCTGCACGATCTCAACATCGCCGCGATGTACTGTGATCGGCTGTACGTCATCCGCGACGGTGAGCTGGTCGCTTCCGGCACCCCTGATGAGGTTTTGGAACCCGGCTTGATTCGGGATGTGTTCGGGGTAGAAACGGAAGTAATCACTCATCCGCGCACAGGGAAAAAACACGTCTATTTCTTTTCCGAAGCATTGCGCAACGAGCAATCTCGACAGGAGGTCAAAGCGTTATGAGTGTTTACAGCTGCCAAGTATGCAAATTTCGATATGATGAATGGTTAGGCGATACGAAAAATGGCGTCCCACCGGGGGTGCCTTTTTCACATTTGGCAGGCTCCGTCTGTACGACGTGCGGCATGCAGGGAGAAGGGCGGCATCTGCCTCTGCCTGAAGCCAAATACATCGGGCTGGAAGCCACTTACTACGATCAGTTCGCGGGCAAGGCGGGGATCGCCTTTTATCGCAACTGGCTCATGCAGGAAGCGCAGCTCGCTCCCGTGTCTGTGCTGGAGCTTGGGGTAGGCACGGGGCGGATCGCGATTGAGCTGGCGCGGTGTGGGTTGTCCGTCTGCGGCGTGGACAACAGTCCGGACATGCTGGAGATGGCGACGAAAAAGAAACGGCGCATGCTGAAAGACCAGGAGGATTTGCTCGTGCTCGTGGAGCAAGATGTACGCGAATTGCAGCTCGATTCCACCTTCACGCACATACTGCTTCCGGAAGGCATCTTTCAGCAGGCGACCTGTAGAGCGGAGCAGCGACAGTTCCTCGCGGTGATCGGACAGCATTTGACCGCGAACGGGACGGTTGCGATTGACTTGCTGCTTCCGCCGGTCAACAGCAAATGGTCCGTCATGCAGCGCAAATTCGTTTTCCCTGACCGGATGGTCTACCAAAAGGTGGAGGGAGAAACGCTTTTGGCCGAGCAAAAATTTCGTTACACGCTGACGTACGAGACGTTTTTGGAGCAGATGGAACAGCCGCGCTACAGAGTGGAGCGGGAGCTGGCGCTACTGTTGCCGGGAGAGTTGCATCTGCTTTTGGAAGCGGCGGGATACGAGATCGTGCAAAGCATGGAAAATGTCGTCTGCCACCACAGCGAGCTGCCAGAACAAACCGAAGAATACGAGGCGGATCGCTGGCAGCACGGGGGCTATCCGTTTGCGGAGCCGCCGGGTGCACCGGGAGCCGCGACGCGCTGGACGATCATTGCCAAAAAAATTTCTGCCCTTTCGCTGTAACAAAATCCGGACGGTTGCATCTAACCAGTAAAGGATTTGCGGGAAGGAGGTCGCGCCCTTGGATAAATTGCAGCCGACTGTCGAAGCTGCCTTTGAACAAATCATGCAAGACTACGGGACGCGGATTCTTCGCCTTGTCACTTTTCTGGTCAAGGATCACAGTTTGGCAGAGGACATTACCCAAGACGTGTTTGTGAAGGCGTACCAGCATCTTCCGCGTTTTCGCGGGGAGAGCAGCGTTCATACATGGCTATACCGGATCGCCGTCAATGAATGCAAAGGCTATTTGCGGTCGTGGTCATTCCGCCATATCCTCCCTCGCTCCTGGATCAGAAAAGATGGCGAGCTGTCCACCGAAAGCCTCGTGCTGCATCAGGAGCAGCGGAATCAGCTCGTGGCTGAGGTGTTGCAGCTTGCGCCCTTGTATCGTCAGGTGATCGTCCTGCATTACTACGCAGATTTGTCGATCAAAGAGGTAGCTGACGTCCTTCGCATATCCGAAGGGACCGCGAGAACCCGTCTGCACAGGGCGAGGCAACAGCTGAAGCAGAGTCTTGGGGAAGGGAGCGAGTGGGAATGGACGACAACCGATGGATCGCAAATTTGAAGGACAGGGCCGATCAAACCGTTTTGCGCGACGTCCACTTTACGGAAGCGATGAAAAACGGCGTGCGCGAGCGGATCAGGCAAAAAGACAGACTGCCGATTGTCTGGAAAAGGTTTGCGCTGCCCGTGGCGGGCTTGCTGCTGGTCGTTTGGCTATGGTCGTCCTTTTCGCTGAGTGGGCCGACTAGCCAAGGGGAGCGCGCAGGGAAGCCTGTGCCTGAACTATTGCCCGGCGGCCAATTGACCTCACCCGACTTGTGGAAGCCGATGCCGCAGCACTCAGCCACTTACCTGGAGCAAACTTTTTCGTACATTGGTGAAAAGCCTGTGCGGGCGGTGACCGATCCCAATGAGCTGTACGAAGGGCAGACGCAACGCTTCATCTGGCTGTTGAACGGCAGCGGATTGTCACAGGTAGAGATCGTCGCCTACAGGACGGATGGGAAACGGGTAGAGCTTGGCAGCTACCAGGTGATGGGGCCGCTGCACGACGCGACCGGACATGTTCCAACCGGGATTGCCTTGCCCGATCCGGGCGTGTGGAAGCTGCAAGTTTTGGCTCAGGGAAAACATGTGGGGCAAGTTTTTGTCGAGGTGAAAAAGGGGATATCGCCAGCCAATCGCGATCTGGTGGAACCAATTATCCGCAACTATTTGGAGACAGAAGGCAAGCAGCTGGGCATAATGGCGGCGGACAGGCAAGTTACTCTGGAACTGCTCGGCGTGGATGCGCCGGATGCAGAGCGCCGGACAGTCTACGCCTGGGTGAACGTGTTGAGCAAAAATCCGCTGCACTCTTCTGGCGTCAGTGCCCCGATGGTTTTTCACATCGTTTACGACGGGCAAAAGTACCGTGTGCAAAATATGCAGATGCCTGAGGACGGTAACCGATACATGAGCAGCTTGCAAAAGCTTTTTCCGCCAAAAGTGCTGGAACAGCTTGAGAACAACCGGTAAGCCGATGTCTTTTCTTGCAAAGAAGCGGACCATGCCCGAACAGGAGCAGGTCCGCTTTTTTGTTGGCACGCGCGAAGACGGTTAGCCGTAAATTTGCGCCCCGATGGCGAAGTAGCTGCCGTTGCGCTGGGGCAAGCTTTTGGCATTTGCGACCATGACAGGTGGCCGCGACGCCTTTTGAAAACCGTTTTGCTCCAAAAAGGCCAGGAATGCTTCCGGTCCATCCGGTACGTCGATTCGCACCTGTCCGTCGTGGTTTTGGATCAGTGCACAGAGCAGCTGGATTGCCATGTCCGCGTCCCGGGCGACAATCGGCCCGGCGATCAAGTTGATCGGGCCTTGGACAGCAAAGCCGTAGCCGACAACGGTGCCACTAGCATCTTTGGCAACCAGGCAACGAGCCGCTTGGGCTTTGCGCATTTGCACAAAAAGCGAGCGACGGCTGCCAAGCGCTCCCTGGTCGAGTTCAACCACGCGTTCCAAATCCGTCTCATCCATAGAAGCGATTTGATAAGGCACGGCTTTTGCGGCAGGGGGGACGACAGGTGTATCGCCACGGCGCAAAAACTTGTGGATGTGGGTAGCTGTCACAAAACCGAGTCGCTGGTAGAGCGGCTCTCCATCAGGCGTGGCGATCAGCATGATGGCCGTATCGCCGGAAACAGCCTTCATACAGGCTTCCATCAGGTCGCGCCCGTACCCTAGCCCGCGGCATGAGGAGTGGACGATGACCATGCCGATCGTAGCCAGCCCTTCTTCATATTCGATAATGGCCGCAGAAGAAACGATCCTGTCACTGTCATCTTTGTGTCCGAATACCGTACCAATAGACAGAATCGTGCGAATTTCCGCTTCATCATAGTCCCAGCCTACTGAGTCAGAGAGGGCAATCAGATCGGGAATGTCAGCGACAGACAAAGTATGCAGGCGATGGGTCGTGCTTTTCACGTGGGATCAGTCTCCGTTTCGTTCAGGAAGCTCCGTCTGCTTCCCGTTTTTAACCGCTTCCGCTAACAGTGTACGTGTTTGGGCCAGACGCGTTCCGGCTCCATGCTCCTGCCGCGGCTCGCTCCAGGCGAAACCGTCGTCGGGAAAGCGCGGGATGACGTGCAGATGAAAGTGGGTCAGATCGTTAAAAGCGCCGCCATTTTGACAGAGCGTAATTCCGGCAGGCTTGTACACATTTGCAATGGTTTGAGACATGAGGGTCGCCGCTTCCGTCACTTTTTGCATGGTCACTGCATCCAAATCTGTCCATTCAACGAGATGCCGCTTGGGCAAAATCAGCATGTGGCCCTCGGAAAAAGGATCGATATCCAAGAGGCAGGTCACCCAATCGTTCTCATAGACGACATGGGCAGGCTCTGCGGATAAGGCCAGTCGGCAGCCGAGGCAATCGAAACGCTCCGCTTGTTGAAGCTCTGTTCGCATGCCAGTCTCCTTTTTTAAAGACCACTTTATCATAAAGAAAGTTTTGGCGGGAGCAAAAAACGTGGCAAGTGCCGTATTCTCTTTGGTTGCTCTTTGTATCAAGCGTTTGTTATAATTACCGTTAGTGTATTTTTGCGAGGCGCAATCTGTACGTTTGAATGGATTCGCGTGGGAGGGAACGAACAACACATGGATCGCCGTGAAAGACAAAAGAGGATTCGAAATTTTTCCATCATCGCCCACATTGACCATGGAAAGTCGACGCTGGCAGACCGGATTTTGGAGCTGACAGGAGCGCTTACCGCACGTGAGATGGAAGCCCAGTTTCTGGATACGATGGAGCTGGAAAAAGAGCGCGGGATTACAATCAAGCTGAATGCCGTGCGTTTGAACTATAAAGCAGATGACGGAGAGGACTACATTCTCCACCTGATCGACACACCTGGACACGTAGACTTTACGTACGAAGTATCCCGCAGCTTGGCGGCCTGTGAAGGAGCCATTCTCGTCGTGGACGCCGCCCAGGGGATCGAAGCCCAGACGCTTGCCAACGTCTATTTGGCGCTGGACAGCAATCTGGAGATCATTCCGGTTATCAACAAAATCGACTTGCCGAGCGCAGAGCCTGAGCGCGTGAAGCAAGAGGTGGAGGACGTGATCGGGCTGGATGCCAGCGAAGCGGTACTCACCTCTGCCAAAGCGGGAATCGGGATCAAAGAAGTGCTGGAAGCGGTCGTGCAAAAAGTTCCGGCTCCAGAAGGAGATCCGGATGCGCCGCTGCAAGCCTTGATTTTCGACTCGTACTTTGATGCGTACCGCGGCGTTATCGCTTCGATTCGCGTCATCAACGGTACGTTGAAAAAAGGCATGAAGATCAAAATGATGGCGACAGGCAAGTCCTTCGAGGTAACGGAAATCGGGACGTCCACGCCGCGCCAGACCCAAGTGGAAGAATTGACAGTCGGAGACGTAGGATACGTAGCCGCTTCGATCAAAACAGTAGGCGACACAAGCGTCGGGGATACGATCACAGATGCTGCCCGTCCTGCTGCTGAACCGTTGCCGGGCTACCGCAAGATCAACCCGATGGTTTTCTGCGGTCTGTACCCGATCGAGACAAACGAGTACAACGATCTGCGCGAAGCACTCGAAAAGCTCCAGCTGAACGACGCATCGCTGCAATTCGAGCCGGAGACATCGCAAGCGCTCGGCTTCGGGTTCCGTTGCGGCTTCCTGGGCCTTCTGCACATGGAGATCATCCAGGAGCGCATCGAGCGCGAATTTAACATCAACCTGATCACGACTGCACCGAGCGTAATTTACCGCATCACGCGGACGAATGGCGAAGTGTTCGAGATCGACAACCCGTCCAAAATGCCGGAAGCGCAAAAGATCGAAATGATCGAGGAGCCTTACGTGCTGGCGACGATTATGGTGCCAAAAGAATACGTCGGGGACGTTATGCAGCTTTGCCAAGGCAAGCGCGGGGAGTTTCTCGACATGCAGTACATGGGCGAAAATCGCGTGCAACTGAAATACGACATGCCGCTCTCCGAGATCGTCTACGACTTTTTCGACATGCTGAAGTCGGGTACGCGCGGATATGCGTCCTTCGACTACGAGCTGGCAGGCTACAAGCCGTCCAAGCTCGTGAAGATGGACATTCTCCTGAACAGCGAGATGGTCGACGCCCTGTCGTTTATCGTGCACAAAGATACCGCTTATGCGCGCGGAAAAGTCATTTGTGAAAAGCTAAAGGAACTGATTCCGCGTCAGCAGTTCGAGGTGCCGATTCAGGCGACAATCGGGCACAAGGTCGTTGCCCGCGAGACGATCAGCGCGCTGCGCAAAAACGTTCTTGCCAAATGTTACGGCGGGGACATCTCGCGGAAACGCAAGCTGCTCGAAAAGCAAAAAGAAGGAAAGAAGCGCATGAAGTCCGTCGGTTCCGTAGAGGTTCCACAAGAAGCGTTTATGGCTGTATTGCGCATGGATGAGAAGAAGTAAGAGCTTGAGCGAATGAAGCAAAGATGTTCGCAGCATCTTTGGTCATGCTCTCGATAAAAGGTGGACATAGCGACCTTCTGTGATGGTTGCTATGTCCCTTTTTTTAGTAACCCGCTTGTGCCAGTTCACTTTACAGCAAACTTTTGCATGAAAACATACAAAAAAGCCGCCCGGGTGAGCGACTTGATCGTTTGCGCTTCGCTTGACTAGCGTGGATCATAGCAAAAGTGGGTAGGGCATCCGTAATTGCCTGCAAAAGCACTCGTAGACAGAGACAGAACGATAAACAGAGCAAAGCCAATCGCGATCACTTTTTTCATAGCATCCACCTCCTTGTTTGAGGGATTTATGTAAATATTATAACTTATTTCTAATTTCTGTAAATATCAATCGGACTGTTTCTAGCATTCATCCGTGGAAAGAGGAAATCCAAGGGGAGAGCAGGCTGTGGAAAAGCCCCAGACAATCATCCGTGGCTTTTTACTATTGGATGGCTGCCTTCTTAATAAGAGAATAAGAGATTCGTTACCCGCCGTGTACCTGCGCTCTTGAGGGACACACAACACGTTTGACTAGAGTCGAAAAAATACATTATGATAATTTAGCCCTTACAAATGCTTGCAAGACCAACAGTCCAAGGCGAAACATCGTTTCAAAAAACAACTGGATACGTTAGGTCTGCAAGAAACGTTTATGTCTGCACCACGCATGGATGAGAAGAAGTAGGCCTGACCTCGTGTCAGGTCTTTTCCATTCGCCCGCTGGAACGGAGCGTAACGAAGACAGGCATTCGCCTGTATTTTGAACAAAAGGAGGGGAAGAGATATGACGCCGCAATCGGTTTACATCCACATTCCCTTTTGTACGAATAAATGCTATTACTGCGATTTCAACTCGTTCGTGACAAACAACCCGCAATTGATCTGGGATTACCTGGACGCTTTGGATAAAGAAATGGAGCTGACGTTTCGCGAGCGACCTGTGCAGGAGGTCAAAACGATCTTTGTCGGCGGCGGCACCCCTACGTTCCTCGATCATGCCCAAATGCGAGCGTTTTTGCAGATGGTCCAAAATCACCTGGGCAAGCATTGGGCAGCGGATATCGAGTTTTCCATGGAAGCGAATCCCGGTACGACAGATAGCGAAAAGCTGCGCATCATGCATGAGCTTGGCGTCAACAGGCTGAGCTTCGGCGTGCAGTCGTTTGACAACGCGCTTTTGAAACGGCTGGGACGGATTCACGACCGCGACGATGTGTACCGCAGCATCGAGAATGCGAAAGCAGCAGGGTTCGCTAACATCAGCATCGACTTGATGTTCGGCTTGCCGGATCAAACGATGGAGATTTTCCGCCAGACGCTGGAGAAAGCATTCGAGCTGGGCACGAAACACTTTTCCGCATACAGTCTCAAGGTCGAGGAAAATACGTTATTTCACACGCTCTATCAAAAGGATCAGCTTCCGCTTCCGTCTGAGGAGGCAGAGCTTGCGATGTACATGGTGCTGATTGAAGAGATGGAACGCCGCGGCTATCAGCAGTACGAGATCAGCAATTTCGCCAAGCCGGGCTTTGAGAGCAAACATAATAAAACGTATTGGCTCAATCGTGAATACTATGGTTTGGGTGCAGGCGCCCACGGCTACGTTTGCGGCGAGCGACATGTCAACGCCGGACCGCTTGCGATCTATTTGCAAAAATGCAAAGAAGGTTTGCCGCGGGTGGAACAGTTTGCCGTTCCGCAGGAAGATGCGATGGAAGAACAGATGATTTTGGGGCTGCGCCTGCGGGAAGGAGTCGATCTCGCCCAGTTCGCATCGCGTTTTGGCGTATCTGCGCACGAAGTTTTTGGGACGATAATAAAAGAAGAGATTGCCAAAGGCATGCTGGAAGAGCAAAACGGCTGTCTCAAGCTGACCAAGCGGGGGCTTCCGCTCGGAAATGAGGTATTTGCCCGTTTTCTCCGCTAACAAGCGGGAGCAGTTGGCGAAATATGTGAGATTTTGACGGCGGATATCGTGGAAGTCCGTTGACAAATCCTTCTTCTATTGATACCTTAGTAAATAGATTTAGCACTCGTTAGGTATGAGTGCTAACAAAACCGCTCCGACATTGCGGGCGATACCTTTTTTCACTTTTATGCTCAACGGGGAGGCGAGCGACATCCATGTTATCTGACCGTCAACAACTGATTTTGAATGCGATTGTCGATAATTACATTCATTCTGCCGAACCGGTTGGTTCCCGAACCATTTCCAAACGCGAGGACATCGGATTTTCTTCGGCAACCATCCGTAACGAGATGTCCGATCTGGAAGAGTTGGGATACTTGGAGCAGCCTCATACGTCGGCCGGGCGAGTTCCTTCTACAAAAGGGTACCGTTTTTACGTCGACAACCTGATTCAGCCGCAGCTCTTGAACGAGGCCGAATTGGGCAAACTGAAGCAGTTGTTTGCCGAGCGTATTCTGCACTCCGAACAGGTCGTGGAATACACCGCTCAAATTCTTTCCCAGTTGACGAATTACACGGCAATTGTCCTGGGACCGGAAATTTTTGAGCATCGGTTAAAACATATTCAAATCGTTCCTCTGAACGAGACACAGGCGGTGGCGATTGTCGTCACCCATACCGGACGAGTAGAGAACAAGCTGATCGACCTTCCCGAAGGCATCGGCGCAAGCGAAATCGAGCGCCTAGTCAACTTGTTGAATGCCAAACTGACCGACGTGCCGCTGTGGCAACTGAGACAGCGGGTCTATCAGGAAATATCGGGCGAGATGCGCCGCTATGCGGAGCAGTACGAAGAGATGCTGAAAGTTCTCGACAAGTCGCTGACACAAGAAGAGGAACGTGTATACTTACGCGGTGCCACCAAAATCATGAATCAGCCGGAATTCCGCGACGTAGACAAGGTCAAGGATATTTTGGAACTGCTGGAGCAAAACGATCAACTGCTGCATTTGATCGGGATGCCGGGAGATGGACTGACGGTGCGCATCGGCCAGGAAAACCAGCTGGACGCGATCAAGCAATGCAGTATTATTACGACATCCTACTCGCTTGGAGGCAAGCCCGTGGGAATGGTGGGAATACTTGGCCCGACGCGAATGGAATACGGAAAAGTCATTACCGTACTCAATTATTTGGCAGAAGGCTTATCGCGGATGCTGACTTCGCAGTTTGAGAAATAAATGGAGGAAGGCTCCCTGACGAGAAGGCAAGTCAGGCAAGAGCCCCCAGGAGGTATCGACGTTGAGCGAGGAAAAAATGACCAAAGACCCGGCTGCTGAAGACGAGCAAGTAAATGAGGCAGTCGACGCGCAAGACGCGGGCGAAGTGAACTGGGAGCAGGAAGCGGCCCAGTGGAAGGCGCAGGCAGAGGAGCATCAAAACCGCATGCTGCGGGCCATGGCTGACATGGATAACCTCAGACGCCGTGTACGCAAGGAGCAGGAAGACCTGGCGAAGTACGCTTCCCTGAAAATCGTGGAAGAGCTTTTGCCGGTACTCGACAACTTCGAGCGGGCATTGGCTGCTGACAAGGAATCGATGACGGTCGAGTCGCTTTTGACAGGCGTCAACATGGTGTACCGCCAGATGGTGCAAGTTTTCGAAAAAGAAGGCTTGACTCCGATCGAGGCAAAAGGCGCTCCGTTCGATCCGCATGTACACCAGGCTGTCATGCAGACGCAAGACCCTGAATTTGATTCGGGCGTCGTCGTAGCAGAATTGCAAAAAGGATATATGTTCAAAGACCGCGTCGTTCGTCCGGCGATGGTGCAAGTGAACGAATAAATCGAGATTCCATCATTCATTCAGATGAGAAAGTGTTAGGAGGACATATTGTATGAGTCGCGTAATCGGTATTGACCTTGGAACAACCAACTCTTGCGTAGCAGTAATGGAAGGCGGCGAGCCAGTCGTTATTGCCAACGCAGAAGGAAACCGCACCACTCCTTCCGTCGTCGCTTTCAAAAACGGCGAGCGCATCGTAGGGGAAGCGGCAAAACGTCAGGCGATCACCAACCCTGACAACACGGTTATCTCCATCAAGCGTCACATGGGTACTTCCCACAAGGAAACACTGGAAGGAAATCCATACACACCTGAGCAAATCTCTGCCATGATCCTGCAAAAGCTGAAAGCAGATGCAGAAGCTTACCTGGGCCAGCCAGTAACACAAGCTGTTATTACCGTTCCAGCTTACTTCAATGACTCCCAACGCCAAGCGACTAAAGACGCTGGTAAAATCGCGGGTCTGGAAGTTTTGCGTATCGTGAACGAACCAACCGCAGCAGCACTTGCATACGGTATGGAAAAGACAGAAGATCAAACCGTTCTCGTATTCGACCTCGGCGGCGGTACGTTTGACGTCTCCATCCTGGAGCTTTCCGACGGTTTCTTCGAAGTAAAAGCGACTTCCGGCGACAACAAGCTCGGTGGAGACGACTTCGACGATGTGATCATGAACTACCTCGTGAGCGAGTTCAAAAAAGAGCACGGCATTGACCTGTCCAAAGACCGCATGGCACAGCAACGTTTGAAAGACGCGGCTGAAAAAGCGAAAAAAGACCTCTCCGGCGTACTGACTACGACTATCTCGCTGCCGTTTATCACAGCAGATGCTTCCGGTCCAAAACACTTGGAGATGAACCTGACTCGCGCCAAATTCGAAGAGCTTTCCGCTGAACTGGTTGAGCGCACGATGGGCCCAACTCGCCAAGCGCTGAAAGACGCAGGCTTGACTCCTAGCGAAATCGACCGCGTAATCCTCGTGGGTGGTTCCACACGGATTCCGGCTGTACAAGAAGCGATCAAGAAATTTACTGGAAAAGAGCCGCACAAAGGCGTGAATCCAGACGAAGTAGTAGCACTGGGCGCTGCCGTGCAAGCAGGGGTACTGACTGGTGACGTGAAAGACGTCGTACTGCTCGACGTTACTCCGCTGTCGCTCGGTATCGAAACATTGGGCGGCGTGTTCACCAAGCTGATCGACCGCAACACGACAATCCCGACCAGCAAATCCCAAGTGTTCTCTACAGCTGCCGACAACCAGACTTCTGTAGAAATCCACGTTCTCCAGGGCGAACGCCAAATGGCGGGCGACAACAAAACATTGGGCCGCTTCACGCTGTCCGACATTCCGCCAGCGCCGCGCGGTATCCCGCAAATCGAAGTTTCCTTCGACATCGACGCCAACGGTATCGTGAACGTGCGTGCAAAAGACCTGGGTACAGGAAAAGAGCAACGCATCACCATCACGTCCAACTCCGGTTTGTCTGACGATGAAATCGACCGCATGGTAAAAGAAGCCGAGCTGAATGCGGAAGAAGACAAAAAGCGCAAAGAGCAAGTAGAAATCCGCAACGAAGCAGACCAACTCGTGTTCACTACCGAGAAAACACTGAAAGAAGTGGAAGGCAAGGTAGACCAAGCGGAAATCGATCGCGCCAACGCTGCGAAAGACAAAGTGAAAAAAGCGCTGGAAGGCGGCAACATCGAGGAAATCAAAGCGGCAAAAGACGAACTGTCCGAGATCATCCAACAAATTTCCGTGAAGCTCTATGAGCAAGCTGCACAAGCGCAGCAAAATGCTGGGGGCGCAGCAGAAGGCCAAGAACCGAAGAAGGACAATGTCGTTGATGCTGACTATGAAGTGGTAGACGATAAAAAGTAATCACGACGAAAGCGTCAGGGGAGAGCTTTTCTCCCCTCGCTCTTTCGCGATGTGACCCCATGAAAGTCAAAGTCACGCAAAAGCTGACTTTGACTTTTTTTCAGGTCTGTCACATGCTATGATAACAGTTGACTGTCATGGGAGTGATTTAGGAGATGAAACGCGATTACTACGAGGTTCTGGGAGTAGCCAAGGAAGCCGACGCGGACGAAATCAAGAAAGCGTACCGGAAGCTTGCTCGCCAGTACCATCCGGATGTAAATAAAGACGCTGATGCGGAAGAAAAGTTCAAGGAAGTCAAGGAAGCTTACGATGTCCTGTCTGAGCCGCAAAAGCGCGCGCAATACGACCGTTTCGGTCATCAGGACCCGAATCAGGGCTTTGGCGGCGGCGGTTTTGATACGTCGGGCATGGGCGGCTTCGGAGACATTTTTGACATGTTCTTCGGTGGTGGCGGCAGACGCGCGAATCCGAACGCGCCGCGCAAAGGGGCCGATCTGCAATTTGGCCTGAGCATCGATTTTATCGACGCGATTTTCGGAAAAGAAACCGATGTGGAAATCCCGAAAGAGGCAGAGTGCGATACGTGCCTCGGCTCTGGTGCCAAGCCGGGAACAGGCGTCGAAACGTGCAAAACTTGTAGCGGTACCGGTCAGCAGGAAGTGGCAGCCAACACGCCGTTCGGCCGAATCGTCAACCGACGGGTCTGCTCCACTTGCGAAGGCAAAGGGAAAGTGTTCAAGGAAAAATGCTCCTCGTGCCGAGGTAGCGGACGTGTCAAGGTACGCCGCAAAATTCACCTCAACATCCCGGCTGGTGTGGATGACGGTGCGCAATTGCGCGTCTCCGGCGAAGGCGAGCCAGGTGCCAACGGCGGACCAGCAGGCGATCTGTACGTTGTGCTGCGCGTGAAAAGCCACGAGTTTTTCGAGCGCGAAGGCAACGACATTTACTGTGAAGTACCGCTTACGTATGCACAGGCGGCGCTCGGCGATGAAATCGAGGTTCCGACGGTCGATGGCCGCGTGAAGCTGAAGATTCCGGCAGGCACACAGACCGAGACGTTTTTCCGCTTGCGTGGAAAAGGCGTGCCGCACTTGCGCGGCAACGGTCGCGGCGATCAGCATGTAAAAGTGCGCGTCATTACGCCGACGAAGCTGAGCGACAAGCAAAAAGAGCTGCTGCGCGAGCTGGCAGAGCTGTCTGGCGAGAAGCCGGGCCAGCACGGAACGGAAGACGAAGGCTTTTTTGAAAAAATGAAACGGGCATTCCGCGGCGAGTAATCGGTCGCGGTTTTGTCCGCTTGCAGGTTGACAAGTCCATCAGGAAAGCAAAAGTGGGGAGTGGTAGATTCGTGAAATGGTCAGAAATCAGTATCCATACAACAGCGGAGGCTACGGAGGCGGTGTCCAGCCTTCTCTATGAAATGGGTGCCAACGGCGTCGTCATCGAAGACCCGGAGGTGCTCTATCGCGAGTGGGATACCCCCTTTGGCGAAATCTACCAGCTCTCTCCTGACGATTTTCCGGCCGAGGGCGTATTCGTCAAAGCGTACCTGCCCGTTGACAGCAGCGAGCTGATCGATGTCGTAGAAGAATTGAAAGAACAGCTGGCGCAGTTGACCGAGTACGGTCTGGACATCGGCAAGGCTGCGATTGCCGTAAACGATGTTCACGAAGACGAATGGGCCCACGCCTGGAAAAAGTATTACAAGCCGGTTCACGTCTCCGACAACATGACGATCAAGCCGGTTTGGGAAGAGTACGAGCCGCGTCATCCGGGAGAGATCATCATCGAGATGGACCCGGGAATGGCTTTTGGCACGGGAACGCATCCGACCACGATTCTCTGTCTGCGCGCGCTGGAGAAGCATTTGGCCAAAGGCGATCGCGTGTACGATGTGGGAACAGGCACGGCGATTTTGAGCATTGCCGCCATCAAGCTGGGCGCAAAAGAAGTGCTCGCGATGGATTTGGACGAGGTGGCAGTCCGCTCCGCACAGGCGAACACCGAGCTGAACGGCGTGCATGAGCATATCGTCGTCAGACAAAACAACTTGCTGGATGGCATCGAGGAGCAAGTCGAAGTGATCGTCGCCAATATTTTGGCGGAAGTCATTTTGCGCTTTACAGACGATGTGTTCCGCTTGCTTCTGCCAGGCGGCACCTTCATCGCATCCGGCATTATTGCGGCGCGGGAAGCGGATGTGAAAGCCGCTCTGGTCGCTTCCGGGCTTGAGATCGTGGAAACGATTTTCATCGATGACTGGGTAGCAATTACCGCAAAAAAACGATAGAATAGTGAGGTTGGCGAGATGCAACGATATTTTGTCGAGCCACATCTCTTTCATGAGCATGAGCTAACGATTATCGGAGACGATGTTCATCATATCGTAAACGTGATGCGAGCGCGGGCAGGCGATGAAATTCTCGTCTCGGACGGAGCAGGGAGATCGGCGCGAGCCAAGCTCGTCAGCCTTTCTGCCAAGGAAGTCCAGGCAGAGGTGATCGAGATGCTCCAGGAAGAGCGTGAGCTGCCGATCCGCGTGACCATTGGGCAAGGAATGCCAAAAGGCGAAAAGATGGAGTGGATCTTGCAAAAGGGGACGGAACTCGGAGCGTACTCCTTTTTTCCGTTTTCTTCCGAGAGAACCATCGTCAAACTGGACGCCAAAAAAGAGGCGAAAAAGCTGGAGCGCTGGCGCAAAATCGTCAAGGAGGCTGCCGAGCAGTCGCACCGGGCCGTTTTGCCTGAGCTGCTTGCCCCTGTCTCGTTTCGCGAGGCGCTTGCGGCAGGTCAAGCCTATACGCAGCTGGCTATCGCCTATGAAAAGGAAGGAAGCACGACTGTTCATGAAGTGCTGGAACAGATGGCAAGTGGAGACTCCCTGCTCGTTCTGATTGGGCCTGAAGGGGGCTTCACCCCGGAAGAAGTGGCGCAAGCAGAGAGCAAGGGATTTTTACCTGTTTCGCTCGGGCCGCGTATTTTGCGCACCGAAACGGCCAGCCAGTATGTACTTGCCGCGGCTTCCTATCAGTTTGAACGAAAAGCTTCCATACATCGCAAAGGATAAGCGCAAGCGAAAGGAGGAATGGCAATGTCTACCGTTGCTTTTCATACATTAGGCTGCAAAGTGAACAGTTATGAGACTGAGGCGATTTGGCAATTGTTCAAGGCAGATGGCTACGAGCGAGTCGACTTTGAACAGGACGACGCCGATGTTTACGTGATCAATACTTGTACCGTTACGAATACAGGTGATAAAAAGAGCCGCCAGGTCATCCGCCGGGCGATTCGTCGCAACCCGGAAGCGATCGTCGCTGTGACAGGCTGCTATGCGCAAACTTCTCCAAGCGAGATTGCACAAATTCCTGGGGTGGATATCGTAGTGGGCACGCAAGGCCGCGAGAAGCTGACCGATTACGTCAAGCAAATCCGCGCTGAGCGCCAACCGATCAATGCGGTCGGAAACATCATGAAAGCCCGTGATTTCGAGGAGCTGGATGTTCCCAACTTTACAGACAGAACCCGCGCTTCCCTGAAAATTCAGGAAGGCTGCAACAACTTCTGCACGTTCTGCATCATTCCGTGGGCGCGTGGTCTCATGCGCTCGCGCAAGCCGGAAAGCGTCGTGGAACAGGCGAAAAAGCTGGTGGAAGCAGGCTATCTGGAAATCGTTCTGACGGGGATTCACACCGGAGGATACGGAGAAGACCTGGAAGACTACAACCTGGCGAAGCTGCTGCTTGATTTGCATGAAGTAGATGGACTGAAACGCATTCGCATCAGCTCCATCGAAGCGAGCCAGATCACGGATGAAGTCATCGAGGTCATCAACAACTCCGACCGTGTCGTACGCCACCTGCACGTACCGCTCCAGGCGGGCGATGATGAAGTGTTGAAGCGCATGCGCCGCAAATACACGACAGCCGAGTTTTATGAAAAAATGGTGAAAGTACGCAAAGCGCTGCCAGGCGCGGCGATCACGACGGACGTCATTGTCGGCTTCCCGGGTGAAACCGAGGAGCAATTCATGAACGGCTACAACTTCATCAAAGAAATCGGCTTCGCCGAGCTGCACGTTTTCCCGTACTCGATGCGCACAGGCACACCGGCTGCGCGGATGACCGACCAGATTCCCGAAGAGGAAAAACACGAGCGCGTGACGAAATTGTTGGAGCTGAATCGGGAGCTGACCATGGCTTACTCCAAGCAGTTTGTCGGCGACGTGCTGGAAGTCATTCCAGAGCGTCCGTTCAAGGATGCGCCGGAAAGCGGCCTGTTGATGGGATATTCCGATAACTACCTGAACGTTGTTTTCCCGGGAGACGAAAGCATGATCGGGAAAATTTGCAAGGTGAAGCTGGAACAACCAGGCTCCGAATATTGCCAGGGAACTTTTGTCCGCGTTGTGGAGACTGAGATGCTGCCTTATTTGAAGGAGCGAGCCATATGAAGGAGATTTCGGCAGGAGGCGTAGTCTATCAGCTGCAAGACGGAGAGTACATGCTTCTCTTGATCGAAGACCGTTATGGCAAAGTGACTTTGGCAAAAGGCAAGCAGGAGATCGGCGAGACTATCGAAGAAACCGCTTTGCGTGAAGTGCTTGAAGAGACGGGAGTGGCGGGGCGTCTCGGCGCCAAGCTTGACCGGATCACTTACGTCTACACGCATCCGGTGACGGGCGAGTCGGTCGACAAAGAAGTCCACTACTATCTGGTCGAGGCTTACAACACAGAAATAACGGTACAGCTGGAAGAAATCAATGACGTTCATTGGCATCCGGCAAAAGAGGCTTGGGAGCTGCAACTCCAGAGAGGCTACCGAAACAACGATGAGATTTTTCGTCTGGCCTTCCAAAAACTCGGGATTGAGGTGTAGTTTATGCAATTGAACAAATTTATCGACCATACCCTGTTGAAGCCAGAAGCGACGCAAGAGATGATCGACAAGCTCTGCGCGGAAGCGAAAGAACACGATTTTATGTCTGTGTGCGTCAACCCTTACTGGGTGAAGCGTTCTGCTGAGCTGTTGGCGGGTACAGATGTAAAAGTGTGCACCGTAATCGGCTTCCCTCTGGGAGCGAATACGACAGCGGCAAAAGTGGCAGAAACTCGCGATGCGATTGCAAACGGCGCAACAGAAGTCGACATGGTGCTGAACGTAGGTGCCCTGAAATCCGGCGATCTGGAAACCGTGAAGCAAGACGTGGCAGCTGTGAAGGATGCAGCTGGAGACATTCTTCTGAAAGTCATTCTTGAAACAGGTCTTTTGACTGATCAGGAAAAAGAAATCGCGTGCAAGCTCTGCGTGGAAGCAGGTGCCGATTACGTAAAAACGTCCACTGGCTTCGGCCCGGGCGGCGCTACGGTAGAAGATATCGCTTTGATGCGTAAAACAGTTGGTCCTGACATTGGAGTGAAGGCATCTGGCGGCGTGCGCGGCGGTGAAGCAGCACTCGCCATGATCGAGGCGGGAGCGAGCCGGATCGGTACAAGCTCTGGCATCTCGATTGTGACTGGAGCGAAAACGACAGGCAGCGGATACTAGAACGACTGGAACGAAAGAAAGCCTGGCCAAGGGAAGGCCGGGCTTTTCCTTCTTTTTCAAGCATTTTCGATAGAGATTAGGCAAAGAGAAAGCGGGAGAGGGGTGTGGCAGGTGAAAATGATCACGGGAGTGGCTATTCTTCTGGCTTTTTACGGAGTGGGAGTGCTTGCGAGTACATGGCTGCACATCCCTTTGCCCGGCAACCTGGTCGGGATGCTTTTGCTGACGCTGGGGCTTGTGACTGGCTGGATTCGGATGGAGTGGGTAGACCGGGCGAGTTCGTTTCTCATCCGGCACATGATGCTGTTTTTCGTGCCGATTATTGTGGGCGTCGTCTCCTACTTCAAATGGTTTGCCCAAGCGCCATGGCCGATCGCGCTGTCGATGATTGTGGCTCCGATGCTGGTCATGTTCGTGACAGGCCGCGTGGTACAAGCTTACTTGAACAGACAGAAGAAGCAAGAGACACCCGCTTCTGCCGCACCAGAGAGGAGGACGCTCGATGCTTAGTCAATGGCTGGCGATCCTCGTTACGCTTGTCGGCTACAAAGGAGCAACGACGGTCAACGCCCGCTTTCCCCGCGTGCAGCCGCTGCTTGTGGCGGTCGTGCTCGTCTGGATGATCTGGTGGGCGGTGAGCGATGATTGGGAAGCTTTTTCTGCGGGAGGACAGTGGATTTCGTTCTGGCTCGGCCCGGCGACAGTGGCATTGGCTGTTCCTTTGGCCAAACAGATCAGGCAATTCGCCCACATCTGGCGCGGCGTTTTGCTCGGCGTCAGTGCAGGGTGCGCCGTGGCTATCGTGTCGGTGTACGCGATTCATTGGTGCTTCGGATCGGATGACATCTTGCTCAGAAGCATGCTAAGCAAATCGGTGACGACGCCAATCGCTTTGGAACTGACCGCCTCAATAGGCGGAGTGCCTGCCTTGGCAGCCTTTTTTACCGCCCTTACAGGAATGGTTGGGGTGCTGATCGCGCGCCCTGTGCTCAAATGGGGGCGAATTACGGACGACTGGGCGATCGGGATTGCCGTAGGGACGAGTGCGCATGCGATCGGGACAGCCAGTTTGAACCGCATCTCGCCCGTGCAGACGGCTGCATCGAGTGTGGCGATGATCGTGGCCGGGGTCGTCACCTCGCTGTACCTCATCCCGTTTTCTTTTTAATCCATACAGCAGTCGGTGTAGGCGGTTTGCGCTTGTCTGGAATGAGCCATTGGATAAACCGGGCGATCTGCGGAACGAATGGCAGGGCGACCATGGAGCAAATCAGATTGAAAATCGTTTGCGAATGGGCGATTTGCATGGAGGGGCTGCTCGTTAAAAAGGCGCTGACCAGGGCAAGCTGGGAAAGAAAAGGCAAAAACACGACAGCCCCTGCTACATTAAAGAGCGTATGGCACCAGGCGACCTGCTTGGAGGCCGTATTCGTGCCGATGGCGGCTATGACAGCGGTGAAGCATGTGCCGACATTGGCGCCGAGGACGATGGCAAGCGCCGTCTCCATGGACAGGATTTGATGGCTGAGCAACCCCATCGTGATGACGGTCGTTGCAGAGCCGCTGTGGATGAGCGCGGTGAAAATGACGCCTGTGATCAGCCCGATCCAGATGGAATGACTGCTCTCCAGAAAAAGCGACCGAAACGTTTCGGATTGTTCCAGCGGCTTGGCCATCAGCTTGAGTGTATCAATCCCGAGGAAAATCAGCCCGAATCCGGCGATGACCAGTCCGGTGCAGCGAACAGTTGGCCGCGGCATCAGCCAGAGGGCGACGCCGACGAGCAACATCGGGATGGCGAACGACTCCAGTTTGAGTGCGACCAGCTCCGTCGTGACGGTCGTTCCCAGGTTGGTGCCGAGAATGATCCCGACGGTTTGCGCGAACTGGATAATCCCCGCATTGGTCAAGCCGATCGTCAAGACGGTGACGGCACTGGAGCTTTGCAGGACGAAAGTCGCAATCAACCCGATCCAGAAGCTGTGGTATGGCGTGCGTGTAAAGCGGGCCATCCATTGTTCCATTTTTTTGCCCGCCAAATTTTGAAATCCGGTCCGCATGGCGTACATACCGAACAGAAAAAAACAGAGCCCGATCGTAAACGGGGCGAGGATGGAGACAATCACAAGTTGGGTTCCTCCTTCTTGGTTACAATGGCAAGCGAGGCTGGCCGTAGAACGCCGGGCCAACCGTAAAGGAAGTTACTATAACGCTATGCCTGTACGAGGGCAAGCATGACAAGGAGAGAATCAACCGCATGGCAAAAGTCTTACTGAATCAGCATCGGAAAAAGCGACTGGAAGCGGGGCATCCGTGGATTTTCCAATCGGAAGTATTGGAAATCCAGGGCGAGGTTGTACCGGGTGAAATCGTTGAGGTGACGAATCACAAAGGACACTTTTTGGCAAAAGGCTACATCAATCCGGCATCGCAAATGATCGTGCGCATTTTGAGCTACGATCCAAAAGAAGACATCGACTATTCGTTCTTCCTGCGCAAAATCAGGCAGGCGGCGGAGTTTCGCACTCGGTTTGTGGACAATCCGCGCGCATGCCGCGTCATTTACGGCGAAGCAGACTTTTTGCCTGGCCTGATCGTGGATCGCTACGAGGACATCCTGGTCGTGCAGGTATTGTCTTTGGGCATGGAAAAGCGGATGGAGTGGATTCGCGATGCGCTTGTGGAAGTGTTTGCGCCTGCTGGCATCTACTTGCGCAACGACGTTCCCGTGCGCAAGCTGGAAGGCTTGGCGGAAGGTAAAGAAGTGCTGTACGGAGAGTGTCCGCGCGAGGTGTTGATTGAGGAAAACGGCTTGAAGTATTACGTGGATATCGTCGAAGGACAAAAGACAGGATTTTTCTACGACCAGCGTGAGAACCGCGCTTCGATTGCGCCATTGATGAAAGGCTGGGGCGAGAAGCACGGCATTACGCTGCAAACCATCGAGGTGGACGGCGAGCAAAAGCTCATGCCAGTCGACAAGCGGGGAAAAGCGATCAAAAATCCGTTCTGGGACGGAGCAGAAGTGCTGGAATGCTTCACCCATACCGGCTCCTTCACGCTGAACGCTTGCAAGCACGGCGCGAAAAAAGTAACCGCGCTCGACATTTCCGAGCATGCGATCGAAACCGCAAAGCGCAACATCACCTTGAACGGCTTTTTGCATCGCGTCGATTTTGTCGTGGCAAACGCGTTTGATTACTTGCGGGAAAATGTCGAGGCAGGAAAGAGCTGGGATGTCGTCATTCTCGATCCGCCCGCCTTCGCCAAATCGCGCGGCGCGGTCAAAGGCGCATGCCGCGGCTACAAAGATATCAACCTGAACGGGATGAAGCTCGTTCGTCCTGGCGGTTTTTTGGTCACCGCCTCATGCTCGTACCACATGTCTCCGGAACTGTTCCTGGAAACGATCCAGGAAGCGGCTGTGGACGCGAAAAAAATATTGCGCCTGATCGAGTGGCGCGGGGCAGGCAAAGACCACCCGCAAATCAGCGGCGCTGACGAAGCGCATTACCTGAAATTCGCGATCTTTGAAGTGCGCGATCGCAAGTAGAAAAAGAGAACAGCGCCGGAGCGTATCTGGCGCTGTTTTTGCGTTTTCGTGAAAAGGATGGGACGCACAGGGCTAAGCTGCTGCCCGGGCAAGCTGGCAGACATTCGAGCGACCAGTCCGCTGCCCAAACAAGCTGGCAGATATTCAAGCGTCCCGTCCGCTAGGCGAAGTCAGGCTTACTGCGCAAACTGCTTGTCGTTTTTCACCTGCCGGACGAGGTCGAGAGCCTTTTTGAAGCCAAGCTCTTTTCCCAGCAAGACTTGTCCTTCTGCGGGGGTAGCGGCGCGCGCCTGGCTGAGCGTATGCAACTCGTGAACAAGCAAATGCTCGATGAGATAGAGCTGGACCTGGCCGATTTCCCGCTCGCTTTTGCGATCCCGCTCCCGAAACTTCGCCCGTTGCTGGCTTTCCTCCACGTATTTATCGATGTCGTCTTCGAGAAAATGCGAGGCGTTGCCAATAATTTGGCGATAGTCATCCGTCTGGGAGGGAATAGGCCGGATGGTGTGGCCGAGGTGAGCGAGCAAAAATTTGTTCAAAACGATGTTGTCGCGCGTGTAATCATTGTGCAGGAGCGAGTATTCCCCCAAAAAAGTTCCGGCGTCTTTATCGAAGCTGTGCAACAACGTGTACGTGGAGCAATACGTACAATAAAGCAAGTAGTCTCTCATGGACATCCCTCCAGCAAAATAGCTCCATGACAGTGTTTTTACTACCCATGATATGACAAAGTTCATGCGTGGGTGATACTTGCTTCTCTTGTATTTGGCAGTCGGTTTGTGTATGCTAAATGACGGGCTTTGCCCGGTACAAAGAGCAGATGCTGGGCGCTTGCATAGCATAGGAGAGAGATGAAACTCAAGGGTAGACTCTTTGCCTGCCACAGAGGAAAGGAGCATGGCACGGATGGGAAACGATAAGATCCGTCTAGGAATTATTTATGGAGGAAAATCCTCGGAGCACGAGGTTTCATTGCGTACGGCCTTGTCGATCATGAAGGCTGTCGATGCAAATAAATACGAGGTAACGCCCATTTACGTTCAGTTGGACGGAACTTGGGTAAAAGGAGACGCTTTCGCTGAGCAGGTGCCGCAAAACATCGACACACTGCGCCTCGCTTCCGGCGATCCGGCAAAAAAATCTGACTCCTTGTTCGATATCGCGCAGCAAGTCGATGTGATTTTTCCTGTCGTGCATGGGCCGAACGGGGAAGATGGCACGATTCAAGGACTGCTGGAGCTGGTCAACCTGCCATATGTGGGAACAGGCGTGATGGCTTCCGCTGTCGGGATGGACAAGTGGATGATGAAGACGGTTTTTGCCCAAGCGGGCTTGCCGCAGGTTAAGTACGTAGGGTTTTTGCGCTCCCAGTGGGAAAAAGGTCCCGAGGAAGTGGCGGAAACAATCGAGCGTGAACTTGGCTACCCATGCTTTGTCAAGCCAGCGAACATGGGCTCCAGCGTCGGAATCAGCAAGGCGAAGAACCGCGCAGAACTGGTGACCGCGATCAATCTGGCTGCCCGTTTTGACCGCAGGCTGATCGTGGAGGAGTTTGTTTCGGTGCGCGAGCTGGAGATCGGCGTGCTTGGCAACGAGGAGCTGGTCACGTCTGTCGTCGGCGAAATTATCGCGGCCAAAGAATTTTATGACTACGAAGCCAAGTACAAGGGAGCGGGCACAGAGCTGTCCATTCCTGCGGTCGTTCCTGCGCATGTCGCAGAAGGCATCTCCGATATCGCGAAAAAGGCATTTCAGGCGCTGGACGGCTCAGGGCTTTCCCGCGTCGACTTTTTCTGGGATGAGAAAAACGACCAACTGTACATTAACGAAGTAAACACGATGCCAGGCTTTACCCCGTTCAGCATGTACCCGATGCTTTTCCAGGCAGCGGGTGTGGGCTACAGCGAACTGATCGACCGCCTGGTGCAGCTGGCGATAGAGCGCCATGCCGATAAGCAGCGCAACATCGTGGAAGCCGAAGGGCTGGAATAGCAATCTGAATTTTACGACCTACAAGCAAACGCAAAAAAGCCGTCTCTCAACTGATCCGAGAGGCGGCTTTCTTTTTTTCTATTCGTGCTGTTCCAGATCAGTCAAAAGCGTCCACAGCTCCATCCCGCGCGACGCTTTGAACAAAAAGGCATGGCTGGCATCGCGCAATGGCAGAAGGGCGGCGAGCGCCTCCGGTTTGCTTGCCACATGCAGCTTGTTGCCGTTATAGGCGCGATGAAGATGTTGCGTATCCTCGCCAACGGTGACGAGCAGCTCGATGTGCTCGACAAGATCGTTGAGCGCTTCGCCGACTCCTGCGTGCATGTGAGCGCTTTGCTCGCCCATCTCGTACATGTCGCCCAAGACGAGCACTTTTTTGCGGCCAGGAAACAGCTCGGCGAACGTCCGGGCAGCAGCTTCCATGGAAGACGGACTGGCGTTGTATGCATCGCTGATATACAGGGAGCCGTGTCTGGAATGCACCTGTTCAAACCGCATGGCAGAGAGCTTGACCGTGGAGAGCGCTTGCACGATTTGTTCTGTGTCCATCCCCAGTCTTTTCGCAATCGCAATCGCAGGAAGCGCGTTCAGCACGCTATGCTTGCCGTGAAGCGGGAGAAAGGCGGAGAAGCGTTCGCCATTCGCGAAGCAGACGTCAAACTGTGTTCCATTATCATTCGGCTGAATATGTTCCGCCCAGATGTCACAAGGCTCCAGCACGGAATAGTACATGATCTCCCCGGCATACAGATGGGCCACTCGCGGCAAATACTCCGAGTCCTTGTTGAGAAGAACCAGGCCGTCAGGGGCGGTGTGGGGGAGCAGCTCGGCTTTGGCGAGCGCAAGCTTTTCCCGCGTGCCGAAAAACTCCAGATGCGACTCGCCGATATACGTAATGACGCTGATCTCCGGCTTGACGAGCGAAGCCAATAAGTCGATCTCTCCGGCGTGATTCATCCCCAGCTCCAGCACGGCAGCCTGGTGCTGCGGCTCCATTTGCAGCAAGGAAAGCGGCACGCCCAAATGATTGTTCAAGTTTTTATATGTCTTGTAGACAGGGGATCGCGCTTCCAATACGTGAGCTACGATGTCCTTCACCGTCGTTTTCCCGATGCTGCCCGTAATCGCGATATGCGGGATCGCAAAGTCTTTCCGATAGGCAGCTGCCAGCTTTTGAAAACCGCGCAGCGTGTCATTGACGAGAATCAGCCCGAACTCCTCGGGCAAGCCAGCGGGAATTTTTTCCTGATTGGATACGAGTGCGGCTACCGCTCCTTGTTCGGCTGCTTGCAGCAAAAAATCGTGCCCATCGCGAGCGCCGCCTGTCAGCGCCACGAATAAAGAACCCGCTTTCAGTTGGCGGG
Organism: Brevibacillus sp. 1238; assembly: GCF_029892995.1. Lineage (NCBI taxonomy): Bacteria > Bacillati > Bacillota > Bacilli > Caryophanales > Paenibacillaceae > Brevibacillus > Brevibacillus sp. 1238. Next base: position 100,152 of record NZ_JARXWC010000015.1, read on the forward strand.
TATCAAAGTGAACCGATGACAAGACAAGGTGCGGAGAGCCTGCCAGCAAGAGTCCTTCTGCATTGATTGTCGCCTGTTCCAGTGCAAGTGGTTTCATGTGCACGAACTCCTTTTTTCTATATGATCCATCTCCAACCTCGAAGCTGACCACGCGCACGTGAAATCGCGAAGTCATCCGGTCACGAACTCGTGAATCCTCGAAGTCATGCTACCATGCGCCCGGGAAGGCCGCAAGACAAAAGTGCGGGACAAGCCGTTGCATTTGCTTCGTGCTGTCCGCTATCATGAAACTATCTGTGCTTTGCAAAACATCGAAGCCATCTATATAGCTGAAAGGGGTTTCCCACATGGAGAAAAGCATTTTTACCCGGATTATGGAGGGCGAAATTCCAGCCCGCGTAGAATATGAAGACGAACACGTCATCGTGATTCACGACATCGCGCCAAAGGCACGCGTCCACCTGCTGATCATCCCGCGCAAGCCGATTGCGACATTAATGGATGTAACAGCGGAAGATTTGCCGCTGATCGGCCATATTCATCAAGTAGCGCAGACATTGGCGAAAAAGCTGGAGCTGCCAGGATTTCGCCTGATTAATAACTGCGGAAAAGAAGGCGGACAAGAAGTTTTCCATATTCATTACCACCTCTTGGCAGGATTTCACGAATAAAAATGAACTAAAGGTTGACCTTCATTAGTCATCTATCCTATAATGAAGTGTGACAGTCTGTTCGTACGACGATTCAGGCGTCCCACGGTTTTAGCGGAGGGAGGGAAGACAAATGGCAGAAATTCGAGTCAAGAAAAACGAGTCTTTGGATAGCGCACTTCGCCGCTTCAAGCGTGAGAGCGCCAAATCCGGGGTGATGGCGGAACTGCGTAAACGTCGCCACTTTGAGAAGCCTAGCATTAAGCGTAAAAAGAAATCCGAAGCAGCTCGTAAGCGTAAGTTTTAATGGACGGAGGGCCCATCATGAGTGTAATGGAGCGACTCGATCAAGATATGAAGCAAGCAATGAGAGACAAAGCTGCTCTAAAACTCTCTGTTATTCGCATGGTGAAAGCCGCTTTAAAGAATGAAGAGATTAACAAAGGCAGAACTTTGTCTGAAGACGAAGTGCTGACCATCTTGACTCGTGAGTTAAAACAACGCCGTGAATCCCTCCACGAATTTGAGAAGGCAGGCCGTGAAGAACTTGCCTTAAAATCGCGCGAAGAGATCGATGTGCTCTCCGCTTACTTACCCGCTCAGCTCAGCGAAGATGAGATTCGCGATATCGTTCGGGAAGCTATTGCTGCCACCAATGCCACCTCCAAGAAGGAGATGGGCAAAGTGATGGGAGCACTTATGCCGAAAGTGAAAGGCAGAGCAGACGGAAACCTCGTGCAAAAGATTGTATCTGAGGAACTACCATCGTAGATAAGCAACACCTCATATAGATACGAATGGAAAAGCCCAGCCGGATGACGGTTGGGTTTTTTCTTTGTTTCCCCAAAAGCTGACAAAAATCTGAAACAATCTCCTCCTTTGTTCGTATACCTTATTGGGCATAAGTTGAAGCTGATACGAGGAAGGAGGTAAATGTCATGACTGCAACGAGGTTAGCGTTGCGGCGGATGCGATTGCTACTGTCTCTTCTTTGCCTGATCACGGGCTTCTCGATGTTTTTGTTTACGCCAGGCATTCAGGCCCAGTCTTATCAGAAAGCGGTCTGGATTCCGGTAGACAACACAATCGAGCGTGGCTTGGAGAGTTTCCTTGCAAGGGCTTTCGCAGATGCACAGGAAGAAAAAGCAGACCTTGTCATTTTGCATATTAATACGCCAGGTGGCGAAGTGGACGCTGCTGATCAGATTGGCCAGTTGATTCGCCAATCACCCATGCATACCATCGCCTATATTGATAACCAGGCTTTCTCAGCGGGAACATACATCGCTTTGAACGCCAACGAAATCATTATGACGCCAGGAAGCAGCATGGGAGCGGCTACACCGATTGATCTGGCGGGCAATGCAGCAGACATCAAGTTCATCTCGGGATGGAGCAAAAAAATGACCGCTGCCGCCAGTCTGAACCAACGCAATCCGGACGTGGCGCGAGCAATGGTCGAAATCGATACGGAGTTTCCGGGACTGAAGCCAAAAGGAACCGTGCTTTCGCTCGATGCGCAGCAAGCGAAAACGCTCGGCTACGCAGATCACGTCGTTTCTGGAAAAGAGGAGCTGCTTGCCAGCCTGGGAATTTCCAACGACTCTCTGCATGTGATCGAGCCGACTGGCGGGGAAAAGGTTGCGCGCTGGGTAACCAGCCCGTACGTCATGAGCTTGCTTCTGGTCATCGGTTTGGTCGGGATTGTCGTTGAACTGTTTGCACCAGGCTTTGGCGTCGCCGGAACGATTTCGCTAGTTTCGTTCGGCTTGTATTTCTTCGGGCATTATGTCGCAGGCTTTGCAAACTGGCTGCACATCGGTCTGTTTGTCATCGGAATTTTACTCATGATTCTAGAAATTTTCCTGCCAGGCGGCATCGTCGGAGCCATCGGCTTTATCAGTATCGTGACTGGCCTGGTGATGGCTGCCTACGATACGCAGCAAGGACTCGCCTCGCTGGGAATTGCGGCTGTAGTTACACTTGTTGTAACGTTTCTGCTCGTCAAGCGTTACGGCATCAAAGGACTTTTTGGCAAGTTCGTCCTCGGTGACGCACAGCACAACGAGGAAGGCTATGTGGCCCCGAAAGATCAGCGTGATCTCACGGGCAAGTCCGGCATTGCCCTGACGCCTTTGCGCCCTGCTGGTGTCGTAAAAGTGGAAGGCAAGCGTGTCGATGCGGTATCTGCCGGAGGCTTCATCGCAGCCGGAACGGCGATTGTCGTCGTGCAAGTAGAAGGGACGCGTGTCGTCGTGTCTGAACAAGAATAAAGGAGTGACAGCATTATGTTGGAAAGCGGATTGATTCCCCTAATTTTTATGGTGGCTGTAGCCATCGTGGCCCTTTCGATTTTCTTCTCGTTTGTACCAGTCATGCTCTGGATTTCCGCCCTCGCGTCGGGCGTGAACATCGGGATTATTACACTTGTGGCGATGCGTTTGCGCCGGGTCGTTCCATCCCGCATCGTGAACCCGTTGATTAAAGCTCGCAAAGCAGGCTTGCAGCTGGACACGAACCAACTGGAAAGCCACTATCTTGCAGGCGGTAACGTTGACCGCGTTGTCGACGCCCTCGTAGCAGCGCAACGCGCAGATATTCCGCTCGGCTTTGAACGCGCCGCAGCGATTGACTTGGCAGGGCGCGATGTATTGGAAGCCGTGCAAATGAGCGTTAACCCGAAAGTGATTGAAACTCCTGTCGTAGCAGCGATGGCAAAAGACGGTATCGAGCTGCGCACGAAAGCGAAAGTAACCGTTCGCGCCAATATTGACCGTCTGGTCGGTGGTGCTGGTGAAGAAACGATCATCGCCCGTGTCGGTGAAGGGATTGTCTCCACGATCGGTTCTTCCAACAGCCACAAAGACGTATTGGAAAACCCTGATCTCATCTCCAAAACCGTTTTGAACAAAGGTCTGGACGCTGGTACAGCGTTTGAAATTCTCTCCATTGATATCGCGGACGTAGATGTCGGCAAAAACATCGGGGCACAGCTGCAAACGGACCAAGCGGAAGCCGACAAGCGCATTGCGCAGGCAAAAGCCGAGGAGCGTCGTGCGATGGCGGTTGCCCAGGAACAAGAAATGATCGCCCGCGTACAAGAAATGAAAGCAAAAGTAGTCGAGGCGGAAGCACAAGTTCCACTTGCATTGGCAGAAGCGTTGACCAGCGGCAAAATGGGCGTCATGGATTACTACAACCTGCAGAACATCGCAGCCGATACACAAATGCGCGAATCGTTCGGGCACTCAGGTGACAAACAGGACCCTGCTTCGCCTGATCAGAAAGAATAAGGGCGATTGCCATGGAAGATCTCTTTGATCTTTTCCTTGACCTGATTGACTGGATTCTGCCTCTGCTAGGAAAGTTCTGGTTCGTTATTTTGGGTTACATCGGCTACAAGCTGCTGGGAAAAGAAAAAGCCAAAGGAAAGCGGATGTCGCAAGGATTGCCAAACAAGCCCCTGACACCTGTGGATACACCTTGGACAGCCGAGCCTGCGCCAGATGCGCAGCAAGAGCGAAAAACGGTACGGGCCACGGCCAAATACGAGCCGCTGGAATCGAGAGCGGAGTCGATGGAAGGCGTCGGAGTGGAGCAGGAGTGGGCATTTTCCGAGCCTGTACGCGCTTCGACAGGTTCTACGATCCGTACATCGAGCGCGACCAGACAAATGTCGGCGGCGCAGCGCGTCAAGCCGCAGTCTGCTGCTCCTCTCGATCCGCGGGAAGGGATGAAGTGGGCGCTCATCTTTGGCGAGCCGCGCTCAAAAGCTTCTTACTTTGCCCAGCGTTCACGAAAAATAAGCAAATAACGTACAGAAAAACAGGTAAACAAATGTTTGCCTGTTTTTTTGTTGGATTGTAAAAAACGAGCAGCTTGCAGCCATAGTCGTAACCAACCCTTGTGCTGGGAAAAACCAGATGGAGGGTTTGCCTTATGCTAACCTCCCCGCAGATCAACTCGTCCATTTTGCAAAATGCCGTGCACTGGTTTTCGTATGAATGCCGCACCGTTCGCTCGCATACGCATAGGTAAGAATGATATTGTACCGAAAGTGGCACGACCCATTTTCAGAAAACGAGGCGCGTGCGCCTGTAGAAGGGGGGCTTATCCATGAAGCGTTGGAGCCGCCGTCTGCGCCAATTGGCCGGAGGTGTGTTGGATCTGCCGCAAGATGTGGTCCTGGAAGTCCCGCGCATTACGATGATCGGTCATTTGCAAATGTACATAGAGAATCATCGCGGTGTTCTGCATTTCAGCGAACACGAGCTGCGTCTGCTGCTTACAAACGGCCAGATGATTGTCTCAGGCGAACAGCTTGTCATCCGGGCGATTTTGCCGGAAGAGGTGCTTCTCGAAGGAAGGATTGGCGGAGTCAAATTTTTGGAGACAGGGCCACAAGGCTCCTAGCACAAGGAAAGGTGGACGGCACATATGCGAAACGGACTCAAGGAATGGGTAGATGGACACATCACCATCACCGTACGGGGTAAGCGGTTTGAGCGTTTGCTGAATATGGCCGTGCGGGATGGCATTCGAATCTGGAATATTCGCAGGGTCGGTGCGGAGGTGAGCCGCTGCGATATTCTGATTCGCGACTATTTTCGCCTCAGGCCGCTGTTGAAGGAGACAGGCTGTCGCAGCCACGTGGAAAACAGGGACGGATTGCCTTTCTGGCTGCTCCGCGTGCGCAGGCGCGCTGGACTGGCTATTGGCGCTGTTTTGTTTTTTATTGGATTGTACATGCTTTCCTCGTTTGTATGGAGCGTGGAAGTAACGGGAACGAAGCACATCGACCCTGCACGCGTCATTCGCGCTGCGGACGAGATCGGGATTAAACAAGGGGCATGGAAGGTCAAACTAAAGGAACCGCTGCTGCTGCAAAAAGAGCTGTTGAGCTTGTTGCCGGAAGCCGCCTGGGTCGGAATCGACATTCAGGGAACGAAGGTCAGGCTGCAAGTGGTGGAAAAGGAAGCGCCCGTCAAGCCTTTGGCGACGGGGCCGCGCCATCTCGTCGCCAAAAAGCGTGCTGTCATCCATAAAATTCTCCCGGAAGTGGGCAAAAGCCAGGTGACGAACAATCAGCTTGTCGAAAAAGGCCAGGTGCTCATCTCCGGAATCATTGGCAATGACACGCGCCAGCAAGCCGTATCGGCGCGAGGCAAGGTGCAGGGAGAAGTCTGGTATGTAAGCAACACCTCTGTCCCTTTGAAGCAAACGATCTATCGGCTGACCGGAGAGAAGCAGGAGCAGCAGTATTTGCTGGTGGGATCGTATGCGATTCAAGTGTGGCCGTTTAACAAAGAGCTGTTTTCCGAAGCCCAGACGTCGGAAAAACGCTACGTTCCTTCCTATGCGGGATACACGTCGCCAGTAGGCTGGAAAACGGTCGAATATGCGCAAATCGAGCCGGTTACGAAGCAATTGAGCACAGAAGAGGCCACGGAAGTAGCGAAAAAATTCGCCAGAGCAGACATTTTGCAAAAAGCTGGTAAAGATGCGTTCATTCAGGACGAAAAAGTTTTGCACGTCACCGCAGAGAATGGTAAAGTTTACGTAAGCATTCATTTTTCCGTCATTGAAGAAATTGCCGTTGAACAGCCAATCGTACCCCAGTCACCCGTGAACAATGGCAATCCGTGACGTCAATTGCTGATAACCGTTGCAAGGAGATGGAAGCCTGTTGCACGTACAAGATGAGGTAAGAATCCCGTTTTCAGACGCATCTGAGGCTCTGCTTTTGTTTGGACCGCACGACGCGTACCTAAAGCTGATCGAGGAAAAAAGTCCTGCCCAAATCATGACCCGCGAAGGCGAACTGGTCATTAGCGGCGACAAGCCGGAAGTGGATAAGCTGACCGAGCTGATCGGTGTTTTGCTGCAGCTGATCCGCAGAGGAATCGCTTTGTCCGAACGAGACATCTCGTACGCGATGATGCTCGTAGGCCGGGGAGAAGCAGCCCAACTGCTGGATGTTTATGATGAGGAAGTGGCGCGCACCCAGCGCGGAAAAGTAATCAGGGCCAAAACTCTCGGACAGCGGCACTATTTGTCGGCGATCAAGAAGCGCGACATCGTCTTCGGAATAGGGCCTGCCGGAACGGGAAAAACGTATTTGGCAGTGGTCACAGCAGTAAACGCGTTGAAAAATGGACGTGTCAAACGGATCGTTCTTACCAGACCGGCTGTAGAGGCGGGAGAAAGCTTGGGCTTTTTGCCTGGCGATCTGCAAGAAAAAGTAGACCCGTATCTGCGTCCGCTTTACGATGCTTTGTATGACATGCTTGGAAACGAGCAGGTAGCCAAGATGATGGAGCGCGGACTGATTGAAGTGGCTCCTTTGGCATACATGCGTGGGCGTACATTGGAGGACTCGTTTGTCATTCTGGATGAGGCGCAAAACACCACTCCCGAGCAAATGAAAATGTTTTTGACCAGGCTTGGTTTCGGCTCCAAAATGGTGATTACCGGAGACGTAACACAGGTGGACTTGCCGAAAGGGAAAAAATCCGGCTTGCGTGAAGCGCAGCGCATTTTAGGCGCGATACCGGATGTAGCTTTCATCCATTTCCAGGAAGGCGATGTCGTACGCCACAGTCTGGTGCAAAAAATTATCGCTGCCTATGCAAAAGAAGAAGTCGACCACGGCTATTGATAAATGGTGTGTAAAAAGGAGATCGTTCATCTGTGCTATCTGTAGAAATCCTCCACGAAGAAATCGAACCGCTTGATGAAAGCTTGCAAAAACTGATGACCGAATGCCTCGAAGCTTGCGCAAAGCTGGAGGACGTACAGGGAGAAGTCGTAGTGACTCTGGTCACCAATGAGCGAATCCACGAGCTGAACCGCGATTACCGCGGCGTGGATCGCCCAACCGACGTGTTGTCCTTCGCCATGAACGAGCCGGGCGAAGGCGAGATGGAAATCTTTTTCGACGAGGGCGAAGCGGACGAAGTTCCGAACATGCTGGGGGATATCATTATCTCTGTGCAAAAAGTCAAGGAGCAGGCCGAAGACTACGGCCACTCTTTCGAAAGAGAGCTGGGCTTCCTCGCTGTGCATGGCTTTCTCCATCTGCTCGGCTACGACCATGGTACGCCGGAAGAGGAGAAAGAAATGTTCTCCCGTCAGGAACAGGTTTTGGAGCAGATCGGCTTGACGAGGTAGGAGATTACGTTGAAAGAACTCCGAAGAATGGCGAGCAGCTTTTCGTACGCCATGCAAGGAATTGGGCATACCGTAAAGACACAGCGAAACATGCAAATCCACGTAGCCGCTGCTGTAATCGTTTTGGCGGCGGCCTGGTGGCTGCAAATTCCCCGCAGCGATGTTTTGCTGGTCTTTTTTTCTATCGGCCTTGTTTTTTCGCTGGAGCTGGTGAATACGGCCGTAGAAGCGACCGTTGACCTCGCTTCTCCCGAGTGGCATGAAAAGGCGAAAATAGCCAAGGATGCTTGCGCCGGAGCAGTGCTCGTAGCGGCTATCCTGTCTGCCATCATCGGGTTTATCGTCTTCGGGCCGCCGCTGCTGCAAAAAATAGCGGGGTAGCCCGGAAGCAGCGATTTGACTGGGGAAACGCAAAGTTTGTGCCATGAGAACGACCGGACGGGCCTTACTGGGAGGCCGTAAAGTCTGGTCTCTTGGCGTCCCGTCGTCAGGATGGACCATAATGCGCCCCGTCAGAAAAAATAGTAGAGACTACGCATAAGAGGAATGATGAGAATGGATAAACAAGCATTGCTTGCTGGTGCGATCCAAGCAAGAGAACTGGCGTATGTGCCTTACTCCAAGTTTCAGGTGGGCGCAGCGCTGTTGTGTGAGAGCGGCAAGGTTTATTTGGGCGGCAATATCGAAAACGCTGCATACTCGCTGTGCAACTGCGCAGAGCGTACGGCCCTGTTCAAAGCTTATTCGGAGGGGGACCGCACGTTCAAGGCGCTGGCTGTGGCGGCGGACACCCCTGGAGCGGTGTCTCCGTGCGGCGCGTGCCGTCAGGTGTTGGCTGAGCTTTGCCCGCCGGACATGCCTGTATACTTGACCAACCTGAAAGGCGACGTCGAGGAAACAACAGTATCTGCCCTTTTGCCGGGGGCATTTTCCAAGGAGGATTTACGTGGATAACCGCAAGACCAAACAATCATTCAAATCAGGATTCGTATCTATCGTGGGGCGCCCGAACGTAGGGAAATCGACGCTGCTGAACCACGTCGTCGGCCACAAGATCGCAATCATGTCCAATAAGCCGCAAACGACGCGCAACAAAATCACCGCTGTTCATACGACGGAAGCAGGGCAAATCATCTTCATCGATACGCCAGGGATTCACAAACCGCAATCCAAGCTGGGCAACTACATGGTGTCGGTGGCTGAAAATACGCTCAATGAAGTCGACCTCGTGCTGTTTGTGGTAGACGCGACCGAAAAGCGCGGAGCGGGTGACGACTACATCATCGAGCGGCTGAAGCAAGTTAAGACTCCGGTATTTTTGGTGATCAACAAAATTGACAAGGTTCATCCGGAAGCGCTGTTGCCGATTATCGACGATTACCGCCAGTTGTACGATTTCAAGCAGATCGTTCCGATTTCCGCCTTGGAGGGCAACAACACTGCTTCCTTGACCGAAGCGATCATGGGGGAAATGGAAGAAGGGCCGATGTTCTACCCGGCCGACCAGGTGACCGATCATCCGGAGCGTTTTGTCGTGGCCGAGTTGATTCGCGAAAAAGTTCTGCATTTGACCCGCGAAGAAGTGCCCCATTCGATTGCTGTCGTCGTGGAGGAAATGAAGCGCGGCGAAAACGGGAAGACGCTGTACATTTACGCGGCGATTTACGTGGAACGCGATTCGCAGCGCGGCATTTTGATCGGACAAAAAGGCCAGATGCTGAAAGAAATCGGCAGACGGGCGAGAAAAGATATCGAGCGGCTGATGGGGGATCAAGTATTCCTGGAGCTGTGGATCAAGGTGAAAAAGGACTGGCGCAACCAGGAGCGGATGCTGCGCAACTTCGGCTTTTACAACGAAGAATAGGCAGATGGCTGTCCTTCGTTTTCATTCGTGTTAATTTTTCCAAGGCATATAATAACGGGCGCAGGTGATTCTAAGAAGGAAGTGGATAGACCCGATACAGGAAAGGATGATGCTCCATGCTTCGTGACTTTTCTTGGAGAGTTTTCGCTTCAACCGGTGACATCCATGCTTACCTTCTCTACCGCGATCACCATCAGGCGGAAGGCTCTTCAGAAGACGTTCTGCTTGATTTTGCCCAGGAAGAATTGGGTGACTCGCAGGCATGCTTGTAAAATGGGAAGGGATTGTCATTCGCAGCGTGGACTATGGCGAGTCCAGCAAAGTGGTGACGTTGTTTACCAGGGAGAACGGCAAGCTAGGCGTGATGGCGCGCGGTGCTAAAAAGACCAAGAGCCGTCTTGCCGCCGTCTCCCAGTTGTTTTCGCACGGTTATTTTCTGTGCAAGGCAGGGCCCGGAGCGGGAATGCCCGATCTGTCGCAGGGTGACATCGTGGATTCCTTCCGGGACATGCGGCAAGCCCTCACTGCGACGGCTTATGCCGCTTACATAGCAGAGCTTTTGGATCGATTGACACATGAACGGGAGCCGAATCCGTATTTGTTCCAGCTATTACTGCAGACGTTTTGCTATCTGGACGAAGGGGTGGACCCGGAAATTTTGTGCCGGATTTTCGAGGTGAAGATGCTGATTGTAGCCGGGATTTCGCCGCAGCTGTCAGCTTGTGCGAACTGCGGACAACAGCGGGAGCCTTATGCGATCAGCGTATCGCAGGGCGGGTTGCTGTGCCCGTCTTGCCAGCCATCAGACCCGTATGCACTGGCGGTCACGCCTTCTACCTGGAAGCTGTTGCGGCTGTTCCAGGTATTTGATTTGGAACGTTTGGGCGACATCGAGGTGAAGCCGGCGACGCGCAGCCAGCTCAAGCATGTGATTCGCAGCTTCATGGACGAGCATCTTGATCTGAGGCTGAAAAGTCGCGCATTTCTGGAACAACTGGAGCGAATGGAAAGGATGGCCCAGTCCGACAGTGACTGATTGACATTCGATTTTCTTTTCGTTATGATAAGGAACAAACTTACATACCGAACGTTGCCATGAAGGAAAAGAGTAGTCGGCCACTGTGTGCAAAAAGCGAACCGGGGAAGGTGAAAGCCCGGTCACCACGCTGATGAAGGGCATTCCGGAGCAATTTGGTCTTTAGAAGGTGGGCGAAGAACGTATTCGCCAAGTAGGGTGGAACCGCGAGAATCCTCTCGTCCCTACACTGTCGTTTTGCAGACAGTGTAGAGGCGGGAGGTTTTTATTTTTGGAGGAGGAAAAGAGCATGAAAATGACATTTCAAGACATCATTTTGACGCTGCAAAACTTTTGGGCCAAGCAAAATTGCCTGATCGTGCAGCCGTACGACGTGGAAAAAGGAGCGGGTACACTGAACCCGATGACATTTTTGCGCTCCATCGGACCTGAGCCGTGGAACGTGGCGTACGTGGAGCCGTCCCGTCGCCCGGCGGATGGCCGCTACGGGGAAAACCCGAACCGTCTGTACCAGCACCACCAGTTTCAGGTGATCATGAAGCCGTCGCCGGACAACATCCAGGAGCTGTATTTGGAGAGTCTGCGTCAGTTGGGGATTGAACCGCTGGAGCACGACATCCGCTTCGTGGAAGACAACTGGGAGCATCCGGGTCTGGGCGCATGGGGGCTTGGCTGGGAAGTGTGGCTCGACGGTATGGAAATCACCCAGTTCACCTACTTCCAGCAAGTCGGCGGTCTGGAGTGCAAGCCAGTTGCCGTTGAGCTGACGTACGGTCTGGAACGCCTGGCTTCTTACATTCAGGAAAAGGAAAATGTGTTCGATCTGGAATGGTGCAACGGCTACACGTACGGAGACGTGTTCTTACAGCCTGAATACGAGCACTCCAAATACACGTTTGAGCTGTCTGACGTAGACATGCTGTTCACGCTTTACAACACATACGAAGCAGAAGCAAAACGGCTGATGAAAGAGCGCCTGGTTTATCCGGCGTACGATTACGTGCTGAAATGTTCGCATACGTTCAACCTTCTGGACGCCAGAGGGGCGATCAGCGTGACAGAGCGCACCGGCTACATCGCACGTGTCCGCAATTTGTCCCGCGAAGTGGCACAAACGTACTACGCAGAGCGCGAGCGTCTCGGCTTCCCGCTTTTGAAAAAAGACGGTACACACGAGGAAGAAACGGCACAGGTGAAGGGAGAGGATACAAATGAGTAAACGCGATTTGCTCGTAGAAGTAGGTCTGGAAGAAATGCCAGCGCGGTTTGTGGCCCTGGCAGCAACGCAATTCAAGGAAAAAGTGGAGAAGTGGCTGACGGCAGAGCGCGTTCCCTTCGACCAGATTACTGCGCTGGAGACGCCGCGCCGATTCGCCTTGCTGATTACCGGACTCGCTGAGAAGCAGCCGGATCGCAACGACGAAGCAAAAGGTCCGGCAAAGAAAATCGCACAGGACGAAGCGGGCAACTGGTCCAAGGCAGCGCTTGGCTTCGCACGCAGCAACAACGTCGACCCGAACGACTTGTACTTTAAAGAAGTGAACGGCGTAGAATACGTGCACGCGAGAAAAGCGGAAGCGGGCAAGGCGACGACAGAAATTTTGCCGCACCTCTCCGAAGTGATTGCAGGCATGAGCTTCCCGAAAAATATGCGCTGGGGCGCGAGAGACTTGAAATACGTTCGCCCGATTCGCTGGCTGGTAGCCCTGTTCGGCGATGAATTGATTGACCTGGAGATCGCAGGAGTAAAAAGCGGACGCATCTCCCGCGGCCATCGCTTCCTCGGGACGGAAGTGACGCTCGCTCACCCGAGTGAGTACGTAAGCAAGCTGGCGGAACAGCACGTCATGGTCGACCCGCAAGAGCGCAGGGCGACGATCGTGGAGCAAATCCGCCGTTTGGAGCAGGAACACGGCTGGACGATCCCGATGGATGAGGGGCTTCTGGATGAAGTCGTCCATCTGGTCGAGTATCCGACAGCGCTGTACGGCACGTTTGAAGCAGAGTTTTTGACGATTCCGCGCGAAGTACTGGTCACTTCCATGCGCGAGCATCAGCGTTACTTCCCGGTGGAAAATGCGCAGGGACAACTGCTCAATCATTTCGTTACCGTGCGCAACGGCGACAGCCGCGCTCTGGAAAATGTAGCAAAAGGAAACGAAAAAGTGCTGCGCGCCCGTCTGTCTGACGCCCGTTTCTTCTATGTAGAGGACCAGAAGCTGTCCATCGACAGCTGCCTGAAGCGGCTGGAGACAATCGTTTTCCACGAGGAGCTGGGAACGATTGGAGACAAGGTCCGCCGCGTGCGCAAAACAGCGGGTCTGATTGCAAGCAAGCTCGGAGTAAGTGCAGAAGAAGCCAAACAAGTAGACCGAATCGCAGAAATCGCCAAGTTCGACCTCGTGACCAACATGGTCGGCGAGTTCCCTGAACTGCAAGGCATCATGGGTGAGGATTACGCCCGCAAGGCAGGGGAGTCCGAACTCGTGGCGCGCGGTGTGTTCGAGCACTATTTGCCACGTTTCGCTGGCGACCTGATGCCTGCTTCCGCACAGGGAGCAATCGCGAGCATGGCTGACAAGCTGGATACGATCGTCGGCTGCTTTGCCATCGGGATCGTGCCGACAGGTTCCCAGGACCCATACGGTCTGCGCCGGATGGCAGCGGGGATTGTCAGCATTTTGCTGGAACGCAACTGGCAGCTGTCCCTCGACGAACTGTGGGATGCAGCGCTCGAAGGCTACAGTGCACAAGGCGTAAGCAAACGGACGGCAGAAGAAGTGAAAAAGGATCTGGTCGATTTCTTCGCCCTTCGTCTGAAAAACGTTCTGCAAGAAAACAACGTGCGCTACGATGTGATCGACGCCGTGTTGAGCGCAGATTTGACCAAAGTTCCCGATGTGCTGGCAAAAGCGAAGGCGCTGATGGCGACTGTTGCAGCTGAGGACTTCAAGCTGATCGTCGAGCAGTTTACGCGGGTGAACAACCTCGCGCAAAAAGCGGAATCCGACAGCGTGAACGAAGCGCTGTTCGCCGAAGAAGCCGAGCGCAATCTGTACCAGTCTTACCAGTCTGTCGCCAAAGAAGTGCAAGGACTGGATGACCAAGCGAAAATTTTGGCGACGCTCTCGACGTTGCGCGAGCCGATTCAGGCGTTTTTCGATAAAGTCATGGTTATGGCGGAAGATCAGGCTGTTCGCGCTAACCGACTGGGCATGCTTCTTTGCATCTCCCGTCTTTTGAACGCCTATGCCGATTTCGCGAAAATTGTATTTGCCTAACAACGAATAGGCTGGTGCCTCCGTCCTATAATGAGACGGGGGCACCTTTTTTCCGCGCGAAAGAAGGAATATCCGGTCGAATAGAGTAATACTAGGAAGAGGTAAAGACAGAACCGGGGTGATTGGTCATCGAGCTTACCAAGCGTCAAGAGCAGATCTTACAGATAGTGAAGGATGACGGGCCGATTACGGGCGAGCATATCGCGGAGCGCCTCAATCTGACTCGCGCTACTTTGCGCCCTGATCTCTCCATCCTCACGATGTCAGGATATTTAGAAGCCAGACCTCGGGTCGGGTATTTTTATGCCGGCAGACCAGCAAGCTCCGTCATTAGTGAACGGCTTCACAAACTGATCGTCAATGATTACAAGGCGGTGCCGATCGTAGTTTCCGAGTCCGCCTCCGCTTACGATGCAATCGTTACCCTCTTTCTGGAGGATGTCGGAACGTTGTTCGTCGTCAATCAAAAAGGATATTTGGCTGGCGTCATCTCCCGCAAGGACCTTTTGCGCGCTTCGCTCGGCAACAAGACGCTGGAAGATGTGCCGGTCAGCATCATCATGTCCAGGATGCCGAATATCATCACTTGTGGCCCGGAGGAAACCTTGTACGCAGCGGCGAAGAAGCTGATCGATTTTCAGATCGACTCCTTGCCTGTCGTACGACCCAGCGATGAGGACCCGAGACAGATGGAATTGATGGGACGGGTTACGAAGACGACGATCGCCAAAGCATTTGTTGAATTGGGCAGCGAACCGAAAGTGTAGGAGGAGAATGGATGCAAGGTAACCAACAAGGACAGCTCATCTACGTGGTCTCGGACTCCATTGGCGAAACGGCTGAGCTTGTCGTTCGCGCAGGAGCCAGTCAATTTGACCGTTTTTTGTTCGATGTGCAAAAGTATCCCTACATAGAAGACAAGGAATCCATCGACGAAATCATTGCCTCTGCAAAAGAATCGAAGGCGATGATCGTCTTTACGCTGGTCATCCCGGAATTGAACGCCTATATCACCCAGCAGGCGGCGATCCACAGCATTCCGGCCATTGACGTCATGGGTCCGCTCATGAACACGCTGCAAGGCATGCTGAAGGAGCCGCCGACTGGCAAGCCGGGGCTTGTGCGCAGACTGGACGAGGAGTATTTCCGCAAGGTGGACGCCATCGAGTTCGCCGTCAAGTACGATGACGGACGCGATCCACGCGGACTTTTGCGGGCGGACGTTGTGCTGATCGGCGTATCGCGCACCTCCAAGACGCCGCTCTCCATGTACTTGGCAAACAAGCGCCTGAAAGTGGCGAACGTTCCGCTTGTCCCGGAAGTGGAGCCGCCAGAAGAGCTGTTCCAGCTTCCGCAGGAGCGGTGTATCGGGTTGACCATCAATCCGGAGCAGTTGAACGGCATTCGTACCGAACGACTCAAAGCGCTCGGATTGACGGCGCAAGCCAATTACGCGAACCTGGACCGGATTACAGAGGAGCTTGCTTACTCCAAGCGGATTATTGACCGATTGGGCTGCAAGGTCATTGACGTTTCCAACAAGGCAGTAGAGGAAACAGCCAACATCATTTTGGAGATCATTCGCAAAAACAATCTCCGAAGTGAAAGGAAATAGGTCAAAAGAAGGAATTTGACGACTTTTGTAGAAAATCAGTTAGGAAAGGTTTGTTCCCCAGGAGCCGCAAGAGCGTTTATTGCTCGCGGAAATGTGGAAAAGTAGAAAAGAAGAAAAGAAGTTTAAGACAAAGAAGGAATTTGACGAATTTTGACGAACTAAATAATCTCATCGTGCGATTCTCCTAAAAAGGTGGAAAGACATGACAGGTCCCACTTCAGATGAATTTGTGAACCAAGTGCGTGCCGCTGTCGACATCGTAGACGTTGTAGGAGAGTACGTTCAACTGAGAAAAAGCGGTCGTGCCTTTCTCGGTCTATGTCCGTTTCACTCTGAAAAGAGCCCTTCCTTCAATGTGAATGCAGAGCGACAGTTTTTTCATTGCTTTGGCTGCGGGGCAGGTGGGGATGTCTTTTCCTTTTTAATGAAACTGGAGCAGCTGACGTTCCCAGAGGCATTGCACAAATTGGCGGAGCGTGCCGGGATCGCCGTGCCCCAGACACAGCAAGTAGAGGAATCTCCAGAAAAGCGCTCGAAGCAAGCCATGCAGGAAGCGCATCAGCTTGTCGCGAAGCTGTACCACTACGTGCTGACGGAGACGCCATATGGCGTGGAGGCGATGAAGTATTTAGCCAAGCGCGGAATGTCTCCTCAGACGATTGCCGAGTTTCAGATCGGCTTTGCCCCGGATTCCTGGGATTTCGTGACGCAGTTTTTGAAAAAACGGCGTTTTTCACAGGAGTTGATGGTGGACGCTGGTCTCTTGGCAAAAAGCGATGGAGGAAAAGTATTTGATCGCTTCCGGGGACGAATTATGTTCCCGATCCAGGACACCCAGGGAAATGTCATCGGATTCGGCGGCCGCCTCTTGGCCGGCTCTCAGCCAAAATCTCAACCGAAGTATTTAAACAGCCCGGAAAGCCTTTTGTTTAACAAAAGCGCTACCCTGTTCAACCTTCACCGTGCCCGTCCGTATATTAGAAAGAGGAAGCAGGCACTACTGTTTGAAGGGTATGTCGATGTCATTTCGGCATGGCAGGCGGGTTTTCCCCAAGGAGTTGCTACGCTGGGGACCGCTTTGACCGAGCAGCAGGCACGGATGATTCGCCGCAATGTCGATTCGGTCGTGCTGTGCTACGACGGAGATGCTGCTGGTCAGGAAGCGACAAGCAAGGCAATCCACATACTGCAGCAGGCGGGTCTCATCGTTCGGGTAGCTCCTTTGCCGCAAGGTGTCGATCCAGATGATTACATACGCCAGCACGGTGCTGAAGCCTTTTCTCAGCAAGTGCTGCTGCAGGCGATGCCGGTTACGGCTTTTCGCTTGAAACATTTACGAAGCCAGATCGTAATACATGATGAGACGGACAAGGCTCGCTTGATCGCCAAAGCCGTGGAAATCATCAACGAGCTGGAAAGCCCGGTGGAGCGGGATATGTATTTGCGGCAATTGGCGGATGAATATTCCCTTACTCTCGGCGATTTGAAATGGGAGTCCAAACGCGTTTATAAACAGCAAAAAAGTGAACGCCAAAGGGATAAAGTGCCGTCAGCATGGAATAATAGTATAAATAATGGCAAAGTTACGCTCGCGAAAACACTGCCACCCGCTTACCACACGGCTGAGCGCATGCTGCTGTACTACATGATGCGGAATGAAGAAATCGCCGCCCGCGTCCAGGAGGAATGCAGCGCCCACTTTCAAGTGGACGAACACGATGCGCTGGCTGCCTACCTGTACGCCTACTACGCAGAGGGAAACCCGGAAGACCCTGGAGGGTTCATACATTACGTGCAAGACGATTTGTTAAAGCAATTAGCCTCGGGATTGGCCATGATGGAGTGCAAGGAAGACGTATCCGATTTAGAGATCGGTGACTACATCAAACAAGTGAATAACTACCCGAAGCGTGCCGAGTTGGAACGATTGCGCGATGAGCAGCGGAGCTTACACCTCCAAGCGGCCGCAGCGGACAGCGAGGATGCGCGCAAACAACTGGAAATTCAAGCTGCCTTAACAGGGATGAAGATTCTTGAATTGGAAAATGCTTTAAAAGAAGGGTAGCTTCAGATCATTCCCGGGGAAGGAGGGAAAGTAGATGAACAAGCAAAATATCACTTCTGACATGGAAGCAATGTCCATCGAACAAGTGAAGGAGCAGTTGGTCGAATTAGGCAAGAAACGCGGCGTTTTGTCGTACAAGGAAATTACAGATCGCCTCGCAGCATTTGAACAGGATTCCGATCAGATGGATGAGTTTTTCGAATACCTGGGTGATCAAGGTATCGAGATTAACAACAATGAGAATGACGACGACGATGAAGTCGACGAAATGATCATGAAGGATGAGGACAACGAAGAATTCGACTTTGACGATCTCTCCGTTCCACCTGGAATTAAGATCAATGACCCTGTACGGATGTACCTGAAAGAAATCGGTCGTGTTCCTCTGCTCTCCGCAGAAGAGGAGATCAAACTGGCCCAGCGGATTGAGCAAGGGGATGAGGAAGCGAAGAGACGACTGGCCGAAGCAAACTTGCGGTTGGTTGTATCGATTGCCAAGCGTTATGTAGGACGCGGCATGTTGTTCCTTGACCTGATTCAAGAAGGAAACATGGGACTGATTAAAGCGGTAGAAAAATTTGATTACCGCAAAGGCTACAAGTTCAGTACGTACGCGACTTGGTGGATTCGTCAGGCGATTACGCGCGCGATTGCAGACCAGGCACGTACGATCCGGATTCCGGTGCATATGGTGGAAACCATCAACAAGCTGATTCGTGTTTCCCGTCAGCTTCTTCAGGAGCTTGGACGCGAGCCGATGCCGGAAGAAATCGCGGAAAAAATGGATCTGACCCCGGAAAAGGTTCGGGAAATCATGAAGATTGCTCAAGAGCCTGTTTCGCTGGAAACGCCGATCGGGGAAGAAGACGATTCTCACCTGGGCGACTTCATCGAAGATCAGGACGCGCTGGAGCCATCTGATGCTGCTGCGTATGAACTGTTGAAAGAGCAGCTCGAAGACGTGCTGGACACGTTGACTGATCGTGAAGAAAACGTTCTTCGCTTGCGCTTCGGTCTGGATGACGGACGTACCCGCACACTGGAAGAAGTGGGCAAAGTATTCGGCGTCACTCGTGAGCGCATCCGTCAAATTGAGGCGAAAGCACTACGCAAACTTCGTCATCCGAGTAGAAGCAAACGCTTAAAAGATTTCTTGGAATAGCCGATATAAGAAGTATGTGGCCTACGTTTTAGCCGACGTAGGCTTTTCTTTTTCTACATCATTTTCTGTCACGAGTAAGGAGGGGCCGCGTTGGACGACCAGCGCAAGCGAACCATCATAGCTGAGATTGAAAACTGGCGGCGCAATCATCTGCTGCCTGAACATTACTGCATTTTCCTGTTAAACCTGTATACAGAAGGGGATCGACCGAGCACTCCCGCATCCGCGGGCAGGGGAGAAGGGAAGAGAGCGGATGCGCTGGCATCTGGAGCAGGGGTTGCGACAGGCAACTCATCGCCATCTGCATCGTATGCCTACGCAACCAGAACGGTTGCTCCGGTTACGGGAAAAATGGTGATGGCCTGGCTCCTTGGCGCCTTTGTTATTGCTGGTTTGATCTTGCTTGCTTTTCATTTTAACCGTTTTACGACACCAATGCAAATTACCATCTTTGCCTGTTTCGCTCTCGTTTTCTATATTCTGGGATACGCATTTCGCCGCCAGGCACCCCCGCTGACCCATTTGTTTCTAACGTTTTGCTTCGTCTTGCTCATCGCGGGAGGAATTTATTGCATTCAGCAACTGAACGGCTCCATGGCACTGACTCTTTTGTATTTAGGCGTGGTTTGCGTGCTTTTGTGCCTGAGTGCCTTCATTTTTGGCTACGCCTATTTGCTTTACTGCGGCATGCTCGGCTTGGCGCTTATTTACGGTTTTGCTACCGTGCAGCGCATCGGGGAAGGCTACACGTGGTGGAAATCGGAGCTTTACTGGGTTCCGCTTGCTTGCCTGCTGACAGGGCTTGGCTTTTTAATGAACAGCGGAAATCCGAAGTGGGCGGGAGTTTTTGCTGTGTGCGGACTGATTTCGTTCTTTGGCGCAGAGATTCAGGCGCTGTACATTTCGGAAGCGAAGCGTGATGTGATCCAGCTTTTGTTGTTCATCAAAGTCTTTTTGGCTTCCGCACTCTTTTTCTTCACGCGCGGCTATTGGTACACCTGGCTCCGCTTATGATGATCCTCCCGTTTTTTTCGGCTGACCGATTTGTTACAATTGGGTTAGAGAGAAAATGAGGTGAGGGTAATTGGAGAGCAAAACGAAGGTGTTGATCGGCATATTGCTGGCTGTCGTCTTTCTCGCGGGGGAAACGGCTGCACAGTTGATGGGTGCAAAAACATACAGCATCGGATACATATTGGGCGCTCTTGCTTTTGTCGGAGCGATCTTCATAGGAGCACGCCAGCGATAGGCGTGTTTTTTTTGTGGAAATCACACATACAAGCCAATCGTGGTGTATAATGGAAAGAGTATTCTGAACAAACGCTCAGTCATAATAGTGCTTGTCTTGGTATTTCTTAACTAAAGCGTTTTCAAGGGGGCAGCGAAACATGAATTTCGATTTGACTGTCGAGCAGCAAATGCTCAAAAAAATGATGCGGGAGTTTGCCGATGAAGTCGTAGCGCCTGGCGCAGATGAGCGGGACCGCACCAAGCAATTTCCTGTCGAAATATTCAAGCAGATGAGCGAGTTGAACTTGATGGGCCTGCCGTTTCCGGAAGAGTACGGCGGAGGAGGGGGCGACTCCACAAGCTTTGCGATTGTGGTCGAAGAGTTGAGTCGGGCTTGCGGCTCCACAGGGATTACGTATTCGGCGCACATCTCGCTTGGCGGCGCTCCGCTATATCTGTTTGGAACTGAGGAGCAGAAGCAGAAGTATTTGAGCAAAGTCTGTTCCGGTGAGAGCTTCGGGGCATTTGGCCTCACAGAACCAAACGCAGGCTCGGATGCAGGCGGCACGAAGACGACGGCCGTTTTGTCTGACCGGGAATGGGTGATCAACGGTTCCAAATGTTTTATTACGAACGCTTCCTACGCATCGTTTCTGGCGTTGACAGCCGTGACGGACAAGGATAAAGGCTCACGGGGCATTTCTGCCTTTATCGTCCCGACAGACGCTCCTGGCTTCAGCGTTTTGGCGAACTACGAGAAGCTTGGCTTGCACAGCTCCAATACGACAGAGCTGGTGCTGGAAAATGTCCGTGTGCCCGAAGAAAACATACTCGGCAAACGCGGAGAGGGCTTCAAGCAATTTTTGATTACGCTCGATGGCGGACGCATCGGGATCGGTGCGATGGCGGTAGGAATCGCGCAGGCAGCCTACGACAAAGCCCTGCAATACGCGAGGCAGCGCACCGCTTTTGGCAATTCGTTGAGCCAGTTTCAGGCAATTCAGCACAAGCTGGCTGATATGGCCATGCAAATCGACCTGGCGAGAACGATGGTCTACAAAGCAGCGTGGCTCAAGGACCACGGGCGCAAGTTTACAAAAGAAGCGGCTATGGCGAAGCTTTACGCGTCGGAAGTAGCGATGTCCGCTACCCATCAGGCGATTCAGATTCACGGCGGCTACGGTTATATGCGCGAGTATCAGGTGGAGCGTTTCTTCCGCGATGCCCGCTTGCTGGAAATCGGAGAAGGTACGTCAGAAATTTTGCGCAACGTCATCGCCAGAGAAATCGGCTGCTAACATTATTTGGACAATCTGGAATCCTCGCTGCTCGTCCGGCGAGGATTTTGTCGTTCTTTGCGCGACGGCTGTCAGCGATTTTGCATTTCGCAATTGCTGCCAAATAGGGTAGAATAGAGGCAACGGAAGGTGAAGACATAAATGACATCATTAACAATTTCCAAGCGGCTGCAAACGATTGCCCGCTACTGTCCAGAAGGAGCCCGCGTCGCCGACATCGGGTCGGATCATGCGTTGTTGGCTTCTTATTTGCTTGTAAAAGGAATTGCCTCGTTCGTAATTGCCGGAGAGTTGAACGAAGGTCCTTTTCAGGCAGCCAAAAAGCAAATACATACGCTGCAACTCAAAGATCGTGCCGCAGTCAGAAAAGGAAACGGCCTTGCCGTGCTCGAACCGGGCGAAGTTGACGTCGTCTGCATTGCCGGAATGGGCGGACAACTGATCGTTTCCATTTTGGAGGAAGGACTTCTTAAGCTGGAAGGGGTCCAGCGCCTGATTCTGCAACCGAATGTAGGGGAAGAGATCGTGCGTCGCTGGATGCTGAAACAAGGCTGGCAATTGGTTGCCGAGACGATTTTGCAAGAAGACGGCATCATTTACGAGATATTGGTGGCAGAACGGGGAGCGCCCCTTTTTCCTTACGAAAACAAAGATCGTCCGCAAGAAGACCTCATCCGCATCGGTCCGTTCCTCTGGGAAGAAAAGTCGCCCATTCTCGCGGAAAAATGGCAGCATGAAAGAGAAAAGTGGCAAAAGGTCCTGGGCCAGCTGAAGCGGTCGGACAAGCCGGAAGCCGCCCAGAGAATTGCGGAAATCGAACAAGAAGTCAAATGGATAGATGAGGTGATCGCATGCTTGCACACGGACAAACCGTAATTCAGTACGTAGAGCGTTTGGCGCCAAAATCGTTGGCGATGGAAGGGGATAAAATCGGTCTCCACGTAGGCACGCTGCAAAAGAAAGTGCAAAAAGTCATGGTCGCGCTTGACGTGCTCGAATCCGTAGTGGATGAAGCTATTGCCGAAGGGGTAGACTTGATCGTCGCTCACCACGCCGTCATTTATCGCCCGCTCAAGCATTTGCGGACAGACCTGGCGGCAGGGCGCGTTTTTGAAAAGTTGATCAAACATGACATCGCCGTCTATACCGCTCATACGAATCTGGATGTGGCAGTAGGAGGCATGAACGATTGGCTGGCTGAAGCCATCGGACTGGTCGACCTGGACGTTTTGGATGTGCTGCAAAAAGAAGCGTGGAAAAAGCTCGTCGTCTTCGTTCCGGCGACACACAAAGAGGCTGTGTTTACCGCTATGTCCGAGGCGGGTGCAGGACACGTCGGCAACTACAGCCATTGCTCCTTCCAGGTGGAAGGGACAGGAACCTTTTTGCCAGGAGACGAAACCAATCCGCATATCGGCTCGCAAGGCAAGCTGGAGCATGTCGAGGAAGTGCGGATCGAGATGGTAGTGCCTGCTTCCCGACAAGCGGCTGTCATCAAAGCGATGCAAGCCGCTCATCCTTACGAGGAAGTGGCTTATGATGTGATTCCGCTGGACCAATCCGGCCAGGCGTACGGCATTGGTCGAATCGGCTATTTGCCGACTCCGCTGACCTTGCGTGATTTGGCCCAACTGGTGAAAGAACGCTTTTCGCTGCAAGGGCTTCGCGTCGTTGGAAATCTCGATGAAACGGTCAAAAAGGTGGCTGTTGTAGGCGGGGATGGCAGTTCTTTTGCTTCCAAGGCGATTTTCAAAGGCGCAGATGTGCTCCTGACGGGAGATATCGGCTACCATATCGCCCACGATGCGCAGGCGGACGGGCTTTCCATCATTGATGCCGGCCACAATATCGAGAAAATCATGAAACAAAAACTGGCGGATTACTTGCTGGAACAGTTGAAAGCAAATGGCTACGAAACAAAAGTGGTTGCTTCCTCTGTGCACACGGACCCGTTTCAATTTGTATAGTGCAAACGTCGGCACAAACGTTTTGTTGCCGTCTAGCTGAAGTGTAGGAGGATTTCGTGTGCAAAAACTAATTCGAACGCTCTCAAGCGGGTTGCTTGTCGCTGCCTTGCTCACCCCCGGCGTCGCTTCTGCGGCTGGGGGCTTTCTGCCCTATTCGGACATTAGCAACCATTGGGCCAAAGCGTCTATTATTCGAGGTGTACAGGCTGGACTTTTTGCAGCTGGTACTGACGCTCCGCACTTTTACCCGAATCGCGATATGTCGCGCGCTGAATTTTTGGCGTTGATGGATCGGTTGTACAACGGGGGGCAGTATCAGCTCTACCCGTTGACGTTTTTGTCTGAACATGCGGAATGGTCAAAAGGGGAAGGCTTTGACCAACCGTATCTTCCTTATAAAGACGTCGATCGTCTGACGTGGGTGTACAATCCGACTTTGCGTGTAGCGATTGTACTGGACAGGCTGTATGGCCCGAATGCGATCCAGCAAGTTTTTCCGGGGGAAGAAATGAAGCCGGACCAGCCGATTACGCAAGAAGAAGCGGCAAAGCTCATGCAAATGTTCACGATGTCGCCCGACAGCAGCAAAGCGTGGGAAGAAGTCAAGGCTTGGAAGTGGCTTGAAGGAGACAGAACGGACAAATTGAAGCGGGGAGAGGCAGCAGCGGCTGCCGACCGCATGATTACTTACTTGGTGCAGGATACGATTTTGCCGCTGTTGGATTATGATGGTACGAAGTTTCCGATGGTTCCGGAGATTGAGGAACTTTTCCCTTATTTCGAAACGTACACCGCTCCAAAGTCAAAGCAGGAAGCAGCATATGTCAGCGCTGTTGACGCGATTCGCAACCATGAAGACTCCGAAGCGACTTTTGAATTGCTGCGAGCGCTTGCGGACACGACATTTGCGAACCGGATCGGGCTTCATTTTTATTTGAGCTGGGACCCGGGCACAGAGATTTCCACCAATCTGGATGAAGCGATGAGTGCCATTGACGCGTATTTCGCCAACAAAATCATTTTGCCGGACACGCTCAGACTGTTGAGTGCCAATGTGTATGATTTGGCTTTGCAGCAAGCCGGGAAAGACCAGAAGCAATTCGCGAAGGTGCTGGAGCGGTTAAGCACCTATGAACAAAAAGTGAAGCCAAATTCAAAAGAGTGGGAAGCGTTGGCCATCTACCTCGGTGCGTTGGAGATCAAGAGCGGGCAAACGGAAAAAGCGTTGGAGCGCTACAAGCAATTTTCCGCCAACAATCCGGAAGCGCTGCTCAACGCTTGCTATTACTTGTACCAGGAAGGCAGGTTGGAAGAGGCGAGTGCCCTGCTTGCGACCGTAAAGCCGAATGCTTCCGACAGTCGAATGGTTCAGTTGGGCAAGCTGTTGCGCCAGGAATTGACTTCTTTGCAGGAGCAGTCTGCGATTGTAAGCGACCTTGGTTACTCGCTGCGCCGCCTCGACAACGCCGATTCGTATCAGGTTCAAGGAGAGGCTGTGCTTAGCGGTTTCAGCTTTAAGTATACGCAGGAGATTGACCAGCGCAGCCAGGTAAGCAGGCTCAACGGATTTTATCAATCGCCGCAAAAGTTGGTATCGGACAAGCTTGCTACCTATACAGACGGCAGCAAACATATCCAATACTCGTACGACTCCGAAAAGCAGAGATGGGATCGGCATAGCACGAACAATCTCGACTTTTTGCATGAGTGGGTCGGTGCCTTGCCGGTTGCAGAGCGGGCGAACAAGCTGCACGCGCGCTACTTCAAGCAGACTTTCGGCGAGATGGAAGTGATTACGGAATGGATTCCGGGAAGTGTGCTTGCAGAACAATCGGCCTCTTTGCTGCTTGAGCGTGGCAAAGTCAAAGATGTGCCACTGTTCATGAACAAATACTACATCGACAAATCTACTGATCGCGTTGTCAAGCATACGTGGCGATACGAGGAGATTTATTCGAGCGATGAGTATGTGGCCTATTCGGGCACAGATCAATACGATTACGCAAAAAGCATCAAGCTGTCGATTCCAGAGGAAGTACGAAAAGGGGTGACTCCATGAAGCGGTTTAGTCGATGGATACTGACTGCCCTGCTTGCTGTATCGGTATGGCAACAGGTGCCAGCCCAGGCAGCAGAAAATCCTTATGTGGAAACAGAAGAAGTATTCCGATACGTCATGGAGAGCCATTTAAGCAAGCCGCAAGCGGCAAAGCTGGTCAAAGGTGCGCTCGAATCCGTCAGTGAACAGGCGAAGGAGCGCAAGGATTTGCCGCTTGTCGTATCCGCCGAGGATGATACATTTGGAGAACTCGTCCAACGATTGGCTGAGTGGCAGAAAAAAGGTGGATTTGATGCCGCTTCGATGAACACATGGGCAATCGACGGGATGCTCTCCACGCTCGACGATCCGCACACCGTCTTTTTTACAGCAGATGAACTGCGGCTATTCCAGTCCGATGTGGAAAATCAGTTTGTCGGATTCGGCTTCCGTCTGCGGATGCAAAACGACCATATCATCATTCGCGAAATCGTCTCCGGTTCTCCGGCCGCAGCATCTGTCCTCAAGCGTGGCGACCAGTTGCTGAAGGTGGGAGACGTCTCCCTGGTGGGGAAAAGCTTTGAGGAATCGTATGCTTACTTGAAAGGTGCAGAAGGAACCGAAGCCGTATTGGTCGTATATCGCCCTTCCGAAAAGCGTGAGCTTCAGGTCAAGCTGAAAAGAGCGCTGATGACACTTCCGGAAGCGGAAGGTCAGTTGTTTGACAAAGGGTCGGTCGGCTACATCAGTCTGGAAACGTTCGGGTCTGATGGCGCTGTGCAAATGCGCGACAAACTGCTTGAATTTGCACGCTCCCAAAAGCAGCTGACCGGGCTTGTCCTGGACTTGCGTGACAATGGCGGCGGCTATTTGAGTACGGCGCGAGACATCGCAAGCCTGTTCATGGAAGACGGACTGCTCATGTATACGACAAACCGCAACGGTGTGGAAGTGGAGACATGGGTACGCAACGGCCGGGACATCGGCATTCCTGTACGCATTTTGGTGAATGGCGGAACCGCTTCTGCTTCCGAGCTTCTGTCCGGCGCTTTGCGCGATCACGGCATTGCCAAGCTGGTCGGAACGAAGACGTATGGCAAAGGCAGCGCACAGCAAGTGATTCCGTTGTCAGAAGGGGATGCGCTCAAGCTGACACTGAACGAATATTTCACCCCCAAGCATACGGTCGTCAACCATATCGGTCTTACGCCAGACTTGGTCGTGGAAGATTACGGCGCACAAGTGGTCGAAGCTCTGCAATCCTTGAATGTACGCGCTTGGGAACTGAGCGATGAGGATGGGGATACTGTAATCAACGGCATCCCGTTCCCGACAGTCGAACCGCTTTTCAAACAAGGAACAGGAGGGCTGCAAGTCCGGGCAGCTATTTTGTCGCACTTATTGAAAGATCCGGCCATCGGCGAGAATGAATACGTGGAGCTTGCTCCTTATTTGAAAAAGCACCCTGCCCTGAAAGTGCAAAGCAAGGGTGGATTCCACTTCTTGACCTATACTTCCTAGTAAATAGACAAGCCTTTGCTGTTGATTGCAGCAAAGGCTTGTTTTTTCTGTGAAAAACGTCTCACCGTTTTGTTGCGGGTATAGTCGGAAGCAGGAAGCAGAACACTATCAGGTGCGACACTAATGACGAATGAAGGATGGCAGACCGATGAAAAAAGTAATTCTTTTTTTGATCGACTCCATGATGCCAGATGTGCTGGAGCGCTGCATTGCAGCGAACAAAGCGCCGGGTCTGCGCTTTTTGATGGAGCATAGCCAGTACATCCCGGATTGCGTTACGGTTTTTCCGACGATGACGGCTTCAATAGACTGCTCGCTGATCACCGGAGTTTATCCGGATCAGCACAAAATACCGGGCTTGGTCTGGTTCAATTCCGAGCAGAACAAAATCGTGAACTATATTAATGGAGCCGTTCCTGTGCACAAACTGGGAATTACGCATTGTGCAACGAACGTGCTGTTCGATTTGAATGAGCGGCATCTCAGCAAAGCGGTGAAGACCATTCACGAAGTCGTGGAAGAACACGGGCTTGTGTCAGGCTCGATCAACGTGATTGCTCACCGCGGCCACAAGCAGCACAAGGTGCATATGCCGCCGCTTTTGGACGCTGTTACTTCGTTTCGGCTTCGCGAGATGGTAAGCGGCCCGACGATCATGAGCATGGGAACATTGGTGCGGCCGAATCTGTTTCGTCCGGTTACGTGGAATTTTTCGCAGACAGCGCTCGAAAGCTACGGCATTAATGACACATATGCCATTGATGTCTTGATTGAAGTCATCCGCAGTGGCAAACAGCCCCAGTTTACGCTGGTGTATCTGCCTGAAAACGATCATAAGCTCCATCAATCGCCGGAACAGGCTGTTTCGCACCTTGCTGATGTAGATCGGCAGTTGGTACGTTTTTTAGACAGCTTCAGCTCTTGGGAGCAGGTGCTGGAGCGCAATGTCTGCATCCTGATTTCCGACCACGGCCAAACTGTGATCGGAGAGAGCGAGGATCACAACATTTCTCTGGATGCCTTGTTGCGGCCGTTTGCGGTTCACGCCTGGGGAAAAGAAGTGACCAGTGACGTAGAAGTGGTGATTTGCAACAATGAGCGCATGTGCTTTTTGTACCCGGTGAATGGAGGGCAGCAATCCGCGATTGTCGACGCAGTCAGTGTGGATGAGCGAATCGATTTGATCGCCTGGAAAGAGGGAGAAAAGGTCATGGTTCGGCGCGGAGGCTCGAAGCAGGAGCTGAGCTTTTGGCGAAACGGCAAGTACCCGGATGCTTATGGATGCTCCTGGGAGATCGAAGGAGATCCGGCTGTTCTCGATGTGCAGTTTGACGGGGAAACGCTTGCGTTTGATACGTACCCGGACGCTTTTTCCCGACTGTATGGAGCCGCTTTTGCCCAGGCAGATGAGGTTGTGATTTTGACAGCTTCGCCAGGGTACGAGTTTTTGTCGGAGTGTGCGCCGACTCATTTGGGCGGGGGTAGCCACGGTTCTTTGCACAAGCAAGATTCGTTGATTCCTTTGGTCATTGCGGGGGCGGCGAATCCGTTTCCGTTGCCTGCGCGGCTGGTGGATGTCAAAGCATTTGTCTTGCGGGAGCTGGGCATTATTTCAGACACGCGTCCACAATGACAGGGACATGATCCGACCAGTTGACTTGAGCAAGGGTGTAGTCCTGGATGGTCCAGTGATCAGATGCGAAAATGTAATCCAGACGACGGCGGAATGCCGGAAGCGTATGTTTCATCTCCTGATTGCAAATACGTGCGCTATCGTGAAGGGCAGGGGAAAAGGACACGTTGGCGGCATTAAAATCGCCCATTAGCAGTAAGGGAGTTTTGTTTGCCCCTGCGATCTGTTCAGCGAGGAAGTGAAGCTGGGCGTTCCGGCTGACCTGATTCAAACTGCAATGCGTCACCCAGACAGAAACACTTTTTCCATTCCAGTCGAAAGCAGCTTGCAACACTGTCCGCTGCTCGCGTTTCGCCGGGAGTGTGACGGTTTTTGCGTGCTTGAGCGGATACTTCGAGAGCAATGCGTTTCCGTAGTGGCCGTTGCCAATCGGGATGGATGGGGCAAAAGCAAGCTGATACTGCAACTGTTCAGCCAAAAAGCTCGCCTGATAGCCGTATTTGGAGTTTTGGTGCACTTCCTGCAACCCGACGATGTCTGGATTCAACTCTTTTAGCGTGTCAGCCATCTGATGGAGCCGTTTGCGCCACCAGAGATCGCGACCGCTGTGGATGTTGTAGCTTACCGCTCGTAACATGGCAGCTCCTGCTTTTTGTGACTTGTGCGTTTCTAACCTTAGTATGGACGAGTATTTTAACGGCTTAATCGGGCATAATTCGGAAAAACGCATTAGTACCCAACTTATTTATAATTTCCTGTTGCATTTGGTTTTAGCCTATGCTATATTAAAAAACGTCGCCTCTACTTGAAGCGAAAATGGAAAAAGATGCACCTTGAAAACCGGATAGAATCATCTGTGAATAAATGAAGCTTGTGTTTTACTTGATGTCAGATTCACTTTCTACTTTATTGGAGAGTTTGATCCTGGCTCAGGACGAACGCTGGCGGCGTGCCTAATACATGCAAGTCGAGCGAGGGTCTTTAAGACCCTAGCGGCGGACGGGTGAGTAACACGTAGGCAACCTGCCTCTCAGACCGGGATAACATAGGGAAACTTATGCTAATACCGGATAGGTTTTT
>NZ_JARXWC010000016.1:0-115458 GCF_029892995.1 Brevibacillus sp. 1238
TTCACTTTGTAAAAACTGGTGAGCCATGAAGGACTCGAACCTTCGACCCTCTGATTAAAAGTCAGATGCTCTACCAACTGAGCTAATGGCTCTCAATATCAATCCACTGCCATTACAACCAGATAACTAGATTATAAATGGCGGAGCTGACGGGACTCGAACCCGCGACCTCCGGTGTGACAGACCGGCGTGAACTCCAACTTCACCACAGCTCCATATTGTTATGCCCAAACCCAATCGGGTGTGCGAAATTGGATCGCCTGGACAAAGAGAAAATTTGGTTGCGGGAGCAGGATTTGAACCTGCGACCTTCGGGTTATGAGCCCGACGAGCTACCGAGCTGCTCCATCCCGCGACGATTAGGACTCACATGTCAGCATCACCACAAAACGCGGCGTCTTCAACTGACCGTCCTGCTATGTTATAAATGGTGGAGGCTGACGGGATCGAACCGCCGACCCTCTGCTTGTAAGGCAGATGCTCTCCCAGCTGAGCTAAGCCTCCATGCTCCCCGACTTTTGTCGGGTCCACGCAAAGTGCTCAGTGTTGCTATAACGCAACAGCTTCACTTTGTGAGGTGATTAAGTGACCCGTAGGGGATTCGAACCCCTGTATGACAGCGTGAAAGGCTGCTGTGTTAAACCGCTTCACCAACGGGCCATGCGTAATGGCGGATGGAGTGGGATTTGAACCCACGAGACGAGTTAACCCCGCCTACACGATTTCCAATCGTGCTCCTTCGGCCGCTCGGACATCCATCCATGTATATATGAAGGGATCGAGTTGATCACCTTGTTTGCCTTCCAGACTTCATATGTTATCACAAGCTTCTCAACTTGGCAAGAACTTTTTCAATACCGCTTAAAAAGTTCACTTTCATATAACTTTTCTGCTAGGCACAATAGCCATTGTAGCGCGTGAGCCATGCCCTGTCAACGATAAAATTATAAAAATCCCTTTTCGTTTTCCCGCTTTTGTTTGCATTCGCCTACCACGCATATATCATTACCCGTCAGCACAGATTTTAGTCGCGGCTCTACACTGCGATTTGCACCCCTAGCTTCAACATAAAAAGATACCTCCATTCATAAAATGATATACTTTCCCTAAATCAAAATTGGCGATGAATTACCTCGGCGCTACATACCTACAAATAGAAAGCCTCTGATGATCTCGCTTGACTTTGAAAGCGCGAAAAGGCGCGAAGAACAAGCCAGGCAAGCGATATCCAAATGAGAAAAGGAGTGAACCCCTGTGGTATTGCTTCGACAAGCCACGCTGCACGATCTTCCTGCTGTATGTAGAATAGACGCCCTCGTTCTAGGCTCAACCAGCCGAGCACATGAGCTGCAAACGGCTATTGCAGCCGGTCATTGCCATGTTGCTTCCCTCGACATGGACATCGCAGGCTTTGCCGTCATGAATCAATCTTTTTTTCAGCAAAGCTTTATTCACCTTGTCATCGTACATCCTCGGCATCAGCATCAAGGAATCGGAAAAGAGCTAATGCTGTACCTGGAAAAGCTATGTCCCACCGATAAGCTGTTCACTTCCACTAACCTTTCCAATAAGAAAATGCAACGCCTTTGCCAAAAGCTTGGGTATGCCTACAGCGGAACTATCCAGCACCTTGATCCTGCTGATCCGGAAGTGTTTTACTGCAAAAAAATATAGCAAAAACAGCCGCAGCATCAACTGCCACGGCTGTTTTTTTACTGATTCCGCTCGTAAACCAATCGCAACCCTTTTAACGTCAAATAAGGATCGACGACCTGAATGCACGATGTCTCATCTGCTACCAAAGAAGCCATCCCACCTGTTGCGACGACAGTCGGCTCGGTCTGGTACTCGGCTTTGATTCGACGAACGATTCCCTCGACCTGCCCCACAAAGCCGTAATAAATGCCTGCTTGCATGGCTGCGATCGTATTTCTGCCGACTACGCTCCCCGGTTTGGCGATCTCTATGCGCGGCAATTTTGCAGCCCGACTAAACAACGCCTCCGTGGAAATTCCGATGCCCGGCGCAATCGCTCCGCCCCAATATTGGCCCCGCTCATCCACGTAACAAAAAGTCGTAGCCGTTCCAAAATCAACAATGATCAAAGGCGCCCCGTATTCATGAATCGCCGCCACTGCATTGACAATCCGGTCCGAGCCTACTTCTCGCGGATACTCGTACTTGATATTCAGCCCGGTTTTGACTCCCGGGCCGACGATGAGCGCTTTTTGACGCAAGTATTTGCCGCACATGCGTTCAATCGCCGTATTCAAAGGCGGGACAACCGAGGAGAGAATCACTCCGCTGACCTGCTCAAGCACAAGCCCTGCGCTGCCAAACAAACTTTTCACAAGCATTCCGTATTCGTCTTCCGTCTTGTTGCGGTCGGTCGCGATCCGCCAATGATGGCGCAGCACCTCGCCCTCATACAGACCAAGGACGATATTGGAGTTGCCTATGTCGATCACCAGTAGCATACAGGTCGCTCCTTACCGTTTGCGCGTATTCAAATCCAGGCTGATATCAAACGCCGCAACGGAGTGGGTCAACGCTCCAACAGAAATGACATCCACGCCCGTTTTGGCAATATTTCCGATCGTGTCCAGGTTTACCCCGCCAGAAGCCTCTACCACCGCTCGTCCATCAATCAGAGCTACCGCTTCAGCCATTGCTTCCAGAGACATATTGTCCAGCATGATAATATCTGCGCCTGCGTCGAGCGCCTCGCGCACCTGCTCAAGCGACTCGGCCTCCACCTCTACGGTCATGGTATGAGGAATAGCGGCGCGAGCCGAGGCAACTGCCTGGGCAATTCCGCCCGCTCCTTTGATGTGATTGTCTTTGATCATCACGGCATCGTACAGGGCAAAGCGATGGTTATGGCCGCCCCCGACACGAACGGCGTACTTTTCCAGGAAACGCAGCCCCGGAGTCGTCTTGCGCGTATCTACTACCCGTGCTTTTGTGCCCGCTACTGCCGCTACATACTCGCTTGTTTTCGTCGCGATGCCGGACAGACGCTGCATCAAGTTGAGCGCAAGCCGTTCACCGCTCAAAATCGAACGCACAGAACCACTGACTTCTGCCAGCTCCTGACCGACTTCGACCCGCTGCCCTTCCGCTACTTTTGCCGTGAAAACAAGCTCAGGATCGACCGTCGCGAAAACTTGCTCGGCAATCGGCAAGCCTGCTACCACTCCCGCTTCCTTCGCGTACAAAATCCCGATCCCTTGCTCGGAATCCGGAATCGTGCTCATGGTTGTCACGTCGCCAAAGCCCACATCTTCGTGCAGCCATTCTTCGATTTTGCGTTGAAGCTCCCGTTTATTCCACATCGTTTTGTCCACACTCCTCTTGAATGGCGTTCTCGAACGTCTGGATGAGATGCTTGCGCCACAGCAAGTCATCTTTATTCGGAAAATCTGTGCGATAGTGCCCGCCACGGCTCTCTTCCCTAAGCAGCGAAGCTCTTGTCGTCAATACCGCTGCATTCAGCAAGTTTAAAAATTCAAAGGCTTCCCGGTCTTGCGCGATATACTGGTAAAACTGTTCCATCCGTTCCAGTTCGGCCAGCGCCTTTTTCAAACCTTTCTCGTCGCGCTTGACGCTGACGTGTCTCAGCATCAGCTTTTGCAGCTTCAGTCTTTGTTCACGTGTATTGAACGTGCGCGTTTGCCGATATTTGGAGACGACGCGAATCGGCTGAATCGCTGGCAGCTCAGTC
This sequence comes from Brevibacillus sp. 1238, assembly GCF_029892995.1. Lineage (NCBI taxonomy): Bacteria > Bacillati > Bacillota > Bacilli > Caryophanales > Paenibacillaceae > Brevibacillus > Brevibacillus sp. 1238. The sequence goes on from NZ_JARXWC010000016.1 coordinate 3,725, forward strand.
AACTCCTTGATTCGCTGCGCGATCCGATGTCCGAAGACGACCGCTTCCGACAAGGAATTGCTCGCCAGTCTGTTCGCCCCATGTACGCCTGTGCAAGAAGCTTCGCCGCAGGCAAACAGGCGGCTGGTGGTCGTCTCGCCGTTCAAATCCGTCTGGACTCCGCCCATGATGTAGTGGCACGCAGGGGCGACCGGAATCCAGTCCGTCACCATGTTCAAGCCGTATTGCAGGCAAAAGTTGTAGATGGTCGGGAAGCGATGCTTGATCAGTTCCTCAGACTCGTGGGTGATATCGAGATAGACAAACGAAGACTTGGTCTGCTCCATCTCGGCCACAATCGCCCGCGCTACAATGTCACGCGGCGCGAGTTCTTTTTGCGGGTGGTACTTGTCCATGAAGCGGTCGCCATTGGTGTTGCGCAAAATGGCCCCTTCTCCCCTTACCGCCTCCGATATGAGGAAACGGGGTGCTCCTGGATAGTACAACGCGGTCGGGTGGAACTGGATAAACTCCACGTCTTTGATCCGCGCGCCAGCCCGATACGCGATGCCGATCCCATCCGCAGTGGCAATCTCCGGATTGGTGGTGTAGCGATATAGTTGTCCCGCTCCGCCAGTCGCCAGCACGGTCGCTTTTGCCTCGAGGAAAAACAACTCCCCGTCCGGCTTTTGCACGATCATCCCGACGCACTCGCCATCCTGCGTAAGCGCATCAATCGCAAAATGATGCTCCAACACATGAATGTTCTCTTGCTCCATGACCCGTTTGGACAAGGCACGCACAATCTCGGCCCCTGTTGCATCGCCATTCGCATGCAAAATGCGTCGCTTGCTATGCGCGCCTTCCTGCGTCAGCTCATACTGCCCTTCTGCATCGCGGTCAAATTCCGTTCCGTAAGCAATCAGTTCCTTCAAGCGATCAGGGCCTTCATGCACAAGCACTTCCACCGCATCGTACGAGCAAAGTCCCGCTCCGGCGATCAACGTGTCTTGACGATGCAAGGCAGGAGAATCCGATTTGGCCGTAACGGCGGCAATCCCTCCTTGCGCCCAGCGGGTATTGCTGTCATCCAGCCCTTTTTTGCTGATCAGAACTACATCCGCATACTCACTCGTTTGCAACGCCGTGTACAACCCGGCTATCCCTGCTCCAACAACAGCTACATCTGTTTTCATTCGAGGCAATGCCTGCAAATCAAAATCCGCGATATAACGGGGAATCATGGCTGTGTCCCTTCTCTCCGTAACTGATGATTTCCCACCCATTATAGCAAATACCTACCAGAAGAAAACCACATTGGAAAAGTTCCAATTGCAATAAAAAAGAGCATCCGCTTTTTGCGAACACTCTTGGCAAGTCACTCGTTTAGTTCGATTGGGCGACGCATTCCTTGCAGGTTCCGTACACCTCAAACTTGTGTCCGGTTACCTGAAAATCCTCTGGCACAGAAGCCATGACGTTCATCGGACAGCCTGGCAAGGAAGAAGTTTTCCCACACTCTGTACAGATTACATGGTGATGGTGGTGACCGTCTGCCGAGCAAGCCAGGCGAAAACGCCCTTCTCCCTCCAGCTCCGTCTCTTCCAAAATCCCCAGTTCAACAAAAGTGGAGATATTGCGATAAACAGTATCGAAGCTGAGAGTCGGATACTGCTCCTTAATTCGCTCCATAATATCTTTGGCAGACAAGTAGCGCTTCTCGGCAGCGCAGATGCGGATCATCTCCTCCCGCTTGCCGGTATATTTGTACCCGTGCTCCTTTAAAATTTGCAGGGCTTCTTCCACCTTCATCGACAAACACTCCTTCCTTTTGTCTTAACCAGATGACTTTATCGCATGATCGCACGCAGCTTTTTCACACCCAAAACAATGAGCATAATCAAAACAGCCATCAACACAATTGTACCACCAGATGCCCAGTCAAAGAGATAGGCAAAATACAATCCGCTCAGCACGGATATTTCCGCGAACAGAATCGAGAAAAAGATCGTCTGGCGAAAGCTCCGGGCAATTTGCAAGCTCGCCGCAACAGGCAGCGTAATCAGCGCGGAAATCAGGAGCACGCCGACAATGCGCATGGAAGCGGCAATCGTAAGCGCGACGAGAACCATGAACCACAGATTGATCGATCTGCGCGCGACACCGGACACCCGGGCAAATTCTTCATCGAAAGACACAGCGAACAGTTCCTTGTAGATCAGAAAAACCGTGCCAAGCACGACTACCGCCACGCCAACGAGCGCGTACAAATCTTCAATCGATACCGTGACGATTTTCCCGAACAAATACGAGTACAGGTCGGCGTTAAATCCGTCAGCAACACTGATCAAAACGGTAAACAGCCCAAGTCCTGTCGACAAAATGATCGGAATCGCCAAATCTTGATACGCTTTGTACACCTTGCGCAAGCGCTCAATGAACAAAGAACCGATCACCGCGAAAAGCATCCCGAAAAACAACGGGTTCACAGCGGAGAAAAACGCAATCTTTTTGGACACCAGCATCCCGGCAGCCACACCGGACAGTGTGACGTGAGACAGACCATCGGCCATCATCGACAAGCGGCGAACGATGAGAAACGTCCCGAGCAAGGGACAAATCAGGCCAATCAAAATCCCCGAAAACAGGGTATACCGCAAAAAATCATACTGCCACCAATCAGCCAGCATGTTCATACTCCTTCGTCATTATCTCGTTTGCAACGGCTTAATGGTGATGGGACAAGAGTCGGACGGAATCACCATACATGCTTTGCATAATTTTTTCCTGATTGTGCTCAAACTCGTGAGCGGTTCCGTGAAAATGGATTTTCTTTTGCACGCAAGCTACTTTCGTTACCCATTGCGACATCACTCCGACGTCGTGGCTCACGATCATCATCGTCAGGCCATTCTCTTCCTTTAGAGAACGCAACAAGCTGTAAAACTGCTCGATCGATTCCTGATCGACGCCGACAGTCGGCTCGTCGAGAATCAACAGCTCCGGCTCAGCGACAAGCGCCCGCGCAATAAACACGCGCTGCAATTGGCCGCCAGACAAACTTCCGATCCGCTGGTTCAGCTTATCCGTCAAACCTACCCGCTCAACAGCAGCCCGTACGCTTTCATGATGCTTGGCATTCAGTCTGCGGAAAAGGCCAACTTTTCCTACGAGACCAGAAGCAACGACTTCCTGAACTGTCGCGGGAAACCCGCCCGCACCGTGAGCCACTTGCTGCGCCACGTAGCCGATCCGGTTCCATTCGCGGAACTTGGACAAAGGCTGTCCGAACAGCTCGACCTTCCCTTTGCTCGGGGGCAAAAGACCGAGGATCAGCTTCATCAGCGTTGATTTCCCCGATCCATTCGGCCCGACAATCCCGACAAATTCGCCGCGCTCAAGCGAGAACTCCACTCCATCCAGAACCACTTTGTCGTCATATTGAAAGGAGACACCTGACAGCTTTACCACAGGCACTCCTTGTGTTGTTGGTTCCATGATATGATCATCCTTTAAATCGGATTTGTTCTGATTTGTTACCTTTCATCCTACTACGATTTTGCCCGAACTACAAGCCTCCTATGGAGCAGAAATCTTGGGTTGGCCCGATACAAAGAAAAATGCCGCCAGATTCAGCGACATTTTCTTGATCGTTAGTTCAATGCTACTTTCAATGTTTCCATATTGTCACGCATGATGGACAAATAATCACGGCCTGCCTTCACATCGTCCTCTGTCAAACCTTCAAGCGGATTGAGCGTAGCTGTCTTCACGCCCGCTTCCTTCGCAATCACTTCCGCCACTTTTGGAGAGACAAGCGTTTCAAACATGACGTAGGAAATGTTGTGCTCCTTCACATGCTCGACCAAGCTTTTCAGCTCGCCCGGAGATGGTTCGTCGGCCGGGTTCAATCCGGAAATCGCCACCTGTTCCAGACCATATCGTTTCGCCAAATAGGAAAAGGCGCTATGCGAAGTCATAAATTCCTTTTTGGGAGCCGCTGAAACCATTGTGTTAAAATCTTGATCCAGCTTATCCAAATCAGCAGCCAGTTGCGCAAAGTTCTTTTCAAAATCGGCAGCATGCGCCTGATCTTTTTGCGCCAGCGTATTTTTCACTTTTTCCGCCTGCGCCTTCAGCTTCATCGGGTCCAGCCATACGTGCGGGTCAAATTCCCCGTGGTCATGGTCGTGCTCCTCTTTTGCATGCTCTTCGGTCGCAGCTTCTCCCTCATGCTCGTGTTCATCCTCGGAGGCTTTCAGCAAATCGAGTCCTTCCGAGGCGTTGACGATCACTGTCTTGTTTTTGTCGAGGTTGCTGACGGCTTTATCCACCCACAGCTCCAAACCGCTGCCGTTGTAGGCGAAAACGTCTGCGTTCGCCAATGCTACCATGTCTTTGGCAGTCGGCTCGTAGTCGTGTGGTTCTACGCCCAAGGGGATCATGTTGGTCACTTCTACATGCTCTCCCCCGATGCGTTTGGCTACGTATTCCAATGGATATATGGTTGTATATACTTTCGGCTTGGCATCGCCCCCGGATTGAGGGGTGCTTGTCGTCTGCTCAGCTGCACCGCATCCGGCAATACTGACAGCCGTAACGAGGCTCAGGATCGCCAACAGGCTCTTTTTCATCTCTATGTTCCTCCTACCCAATTCAAAATGATTCCGATTTAGTTGCTTGATCGTTTTTCATTATACGGACAGTGACCCAAAAAGTAAATAGGATTTATTACGATTTAATTGTCATATGTTTGCATCGCCGATCGCAGCTACACAATTTCTCCATGTCGTTATGATAAGATATAAGGCGGGAGGTATGTCCAAAATGAAACGTCAATCATGGTTGGCCATAAGCATTTTTGCCGCAGCCCTGCTCACTGGTTGTGGCGCAACTGATCAAGCTGGTCAGGATCACGCGAATCACGCAAATCACGCTCCTAACGGCGACCTGCAAGAACTGACAGCTTCTGTTGATCAGCTGCCGAAGTTTCTCGATAATCAGGACCCCGTCATCATCGAATCGTACAAAATCGCAGGGGCAAACCGCGAGCTGCTCAAATCGATCCCTTGCTATTGCGGTTGCGGCGAAAGCGCTGGACACATGCACAACGGCAACTGCTTTATCAAAGAGGAAAAGTCGGACGGCTCGATCGTCTGGGATGACCATGGCACGCGCTGCGGTGTCTGCATGGAGATTGCCGTGATTTCGTCCAAGCTGAAACAGGCTGGCAAATCGACAAAAGAAATCCGCGAATACATCGACAACAACTACAAAGAAGGCTACGGAAAACCGACGCCCACCCCTATGCCCTCCTGAAATCCAGCCTTTTTCTATTCCTGACAAAGCTTCCTTAAAACTGGAAGCTTTTTTTGTTGTAAAAGACAGGAAATGTGATTACAATTATACCTAGATATTCGATGCATCTATATTCGATACAAAAGGAGATTCCTATGGCGATCAACAAGGAATTGATGAAAGGCAGCACGGTCATCCTGGTTCTCACCTTGCTCGAACAAAAGCCGATGTATGGCTACGAAATGATCAAGGCGATGGAAAAAAGCTCGAATGGGGTGCTGACGCTGAAGGAAGGCACGCTTTATCCGATCCTGCACACCCTGGAGTCGGAGGGGAAGGTCGAGGCGTTTTGGAGCGAAGGTGAGGGCGAGCGGAAACGCAAATATTATCAAATCACGCCCGAAGGCAAGCGGCATCTCAAAGACAAGAAACAGGAGTGGATCTCTTTTCGCACCGCAGTAGACGGAGTGTTGGGCGGTGAGCCGACGTGAGTCAACCAGACAAAATCGCCCGTTACATAGATGAAGTCTGCAAGCAAATAGCCAGCAAAGAGGTTCATCCCGCAATCCGTTTGGAGCTGGAGGGTCATTTTGCCGAAAAGATAGCGGATTACCGCGACGCTGGACACACCAAAGAAGCTGCCACCGCCCAAGCTATTGCCGAGATGGGTGATCCCGTCTCAATCGGACGCCAGCTGCACGAAACCCACAAACCGCGTATGGAATGGAGCATTGTGGCGATGGTTGCCGTTCTGCTCGGCGTCGGGCTGCTCACCATGTTCTCGCTGCAAACAGCCATGGGCAACGAAAAACTGGTCGAGCAAAAATGGATCGGCATGCTGATTGGCAGCGCCCTCTTTTTGCTTGTGCTTTTTTCCGATTACAGCAAGCTGAAAAAGTACAGCCGCTACCTTTATTTTGCTACGTTCATTCTCTTGCTGTTCACGCTGCGCACTGGCAAACCGATAAACGGCACGCCTTTTCTCGAAATTGGATCAACTATCGTCAATTCCATCGAGCTGAGCGTCTTTTTGTTCACGATCGCACTGGCGGGCATCTTCGCCCAATGGAGCTGGAAGGAACGCTTCGTCACTTTGCGGGTACTTGCTTATTTCCTTCCCCCCTGCTTGCTTCTGGCATCTTCGCACCAGACCTTTGCTGTCATCTTGTTTGTGGTTTCTCTGCTCTTTCTTTTGTTGGTTTCACCAGTCAGACGGGCTACGTTCTTGACCGTAATCGGCTTGGCAGGAGCAAGCATCGGCAGCTGCTTCTACCTGTTCGGCAGCCGTTATATGCTGGAACGGTGGAGTGCGTATCTTAACCCTTATAGCGACCCGAACGGAAGCGGTTATCTCGCCATTCAGCTCATGGATGCCGTTCGTTCAGCCGGGTTATGGGGACAAGGCTTTGGTTCGCAACTTGAAACTGTGCCGCTTCCTGAAACTGATTTTGTTTTTGCCTACATGATCTACAGCTTTGGTTTAATGACAGGTGCAGCGCTGTTCGCCATCGGCCTTTTATTGGTCAGCCGCTGGATACGTGCCATCAATCGGGTAAAAGATACATACGGCTCTCTGTTGTTGACCGGGATTGCCGTACTCATCTTCCTCCCCTACTTCTGGAGCATGTTTATGACAACGGGCCTGCTGCCGCCAGCACCGATCAGTTTGCCGCTGATCAGTCACGGGAATGCTCACCTCATTTTGAACATGGTTTTGCTGGGGATGGCCCTGAACATTTACCGTCGAAAAGACATCCAGCCCCTCGTACAGTCCTAAGCCTGGCACCATCTAAATTGCACTTGGAAAAAACAAAGGGAACAAAGCTCATGACAAGCTCTGTTCCCTTTTTATTGTTCTTTATTACGCCGGAGCTACTTCCAGCATGCGCTCCAAAGACGCGCGCGCTGCGTCGGCAACATCTTTTGGCACATAAATTTCCGGTTTCATCGTTTCCAGCGCTTCGACGCATTTTTTCAGGTTGTTTACCTTCATATTCGGGCAAACGAGGTATTTGGAGGCGAAAATAAACGTTTTGTCCGGGCTGTCCTTTTCCAGCATGTAGCGCGTGCCGTCCTCGGTCCCGATGATGAACTCCTTGTGGGACGATTCGCGGCAGTATTTGAGGATTCCCGTAGTCGAACCTACGTAGTCAGCCAAAGAAACGACCTCTGGGCGGCATTCTGGATGGACGACAACCACTGCCTCTGGATGCTGCTGCTTCAACGTCATGATGTCTTCTACAGACAACTGGTCATGCGTGTTGCAGTAACCTTCCCAGATGATCATTTTTTTGTCTGTGAACTGGGATACGTAGTGGCCCAGATTTTTGTCCGGCACCCAAATGATCTCCTCGCTGTCCACCGATTCGATCACCCGCTTGGCGTTGGACGACGTACAGCAGATGTAAGTCTCTGCCTTGACGTCGGCAGATGTGTTGATATACGCCACTACTTTTGCGTTCGGATGCTGTGCTTTCAACTTGCGCAGCCCTTCCACGTTCACCATGTCCGCCATCGGACAGCCTGCACGTTCATCAGGGATGATTACCGTCTTTTGGGGATTGAGAATTTTTGCACTTTCTCCCATGAAGTGAACTCCGCAGAACAAAATCACATCTGCATCGGTTTCTTTCGCTTTTTGCGCCAGACCAAAAGAGTCGCCAATGAAGTCCGCTACTTCCTGAATCTCGGGGCGTTGGTAAAAATGAGCAAGAATGATGGCGTTCCGTTCTTTCTTCAACTGCATCAGTCGTTCACGTAACTCAGCGTTGCGCTGGGCTTTTTTTTCTAACGCTAAAGCGTCCATGGAAAAAATCCCCCTACGGTGGTGTCATAATTTACGGTCATTGTAAGCTGATTACTTGGTCTTGTCAATGTAAGCGTTGTTACATGATTTGCCGATCCTTGCCTTTTCGCGAAAGACACGGAAACAAAAGGCTCATACCCGAAAAGGATATGAGCCTCGTTCTTGTCGCTCTTGTTTATTTTGCCCGAAACAACCATTGCAGGGCGTCTGGAACATATTGCACTCCCAGGTCAAACGAGTGAAACTCGCTCTCGTAAATCACCTGTCGCACGGTGCTCTCTGTAAAACCGTTTTGCAACAAATGTTCGTACACCTTTTTGCTGTTTGGCACCATCCATTGCTGTCCATTCGTACGGGTGGCCCCTTCGGCGTGGCCCAGGTTCATGTACAGGCGCTGGCCAGTACCCTCAATCGTCAGTTGCTCCAGCCACTCGATAATGCCCGGGAACCAGAACGATCCGGAAAAGCTCCCGATCCGCCCGAAAATATCGGGGTAGGATAAGGCGGTGTAGACCGAAATCAGTCCTCCCAGAGAAAAGCCCATGATTCCCGTATGTTCTTTTTCCGGCAAAGTGCGATATTGGCTGTCGATATACGGCTTCAGCTCGTGCGCGAGAAACTGAGCGTAGACAGAGGCGTTGCCTCCAAACATTTTGCCTGGCTCAAACACGTTTGGTGAAACAAACGGCGTGTATTCGTCGTTGCGATCAAAAGAAGCCACTCCGACGAAAATGAAGCCTGGCAACTCGCCCTGCGCCGTCAGCTCTCGCACTCTCAGCAGCGTGTCGCTATCTTTTGGCTCAATCAAATCGCCGCTGTCTTGCAAATAAATCACGGGATAGTGCTGATCGCTGTCCGCATAGCCGTCAGGCAAGTAAACCAGCAACTGTCTATCGTTAAACGTATCGTGGATCACGCTAGGCTGACTCATCTGAGTCTCTCCTCTCCGTCAGTGCGATTGATTTCTCGGTGCTATTCCGAAAGAACCCGGAGCAGCTCCTTCGTCGTATACTCAACCGCCAACGGACCTTTTGTGCTGATCGAGACATCCAGCGGATATACGTGCTTGGCTTTGACTGCTTTCAGCGAGTTCCAGACTTTGCTTTTGTTCAACTCGGCGAGCGTAGTATCGACGTTGTCCAAGTAATCGACGAGGAAAATGTAATCGGGATCGAGCACAGTCACGCCTTCCAGCGACACAACATCGCCCTCCAGCTTGTACTGGCCGGGAGGTTTGAGTCCCAGTCCTGATTTGTCATCAAAAGCGTAGGACACGTCATTGTCGTCCAGCACGTAAAAAGTGTTGCCGTCTCCCGAAGCGCGCAGGAACGTCACGGTCTTGTCTTTTTTCGCAGCCATCTTGCCTCTCGCTTCAGCCATCAGCGCTTCCAGCTTTGTAATGTATTCCTCGGCCAATTGCTCTTTGCCAATCAGCTTGGCGTATTCACGAAGCGTCTGTGCCCAAGTCCGTTCCTCGGTATTGTTAATCATGGCAACGGTCGAAATATGGCTCAAATCTTCGTAAACGTCGTTATGCGTACCGGAAAAGGCGACAATCAAATCTGGCTCAAGCTCCGTCATCAATTCCAGATTCGGCGTGGTCACTTCCCCGATGTCTTTGACAGAAGCCGTTTTGGCATAAGGCTTCAACGTCTCAAACGAACCCAGCATGCGCTCAGCCAAAGTAGAAGCGATCGGCGGAGTCTCCAGGGCAAAGAAATATTCCATCATGCCGAAATGAGTAACGACAACGCGCTGCGGCTGTTTGGCAATCACCACTTCTTTCCCTGTCGCATCGACATATGTTCTCGGCCATTGCTGCTTGGCCGATTGCGGACTAGCTGTAGTGGACGCGGAGGTAGCTACTTCTGTTGACTGCTGGGTCGACTGTGGAGGACTGCTGTTGACTGCCCCTCCATTGCCGGTACCGGAGCATGCGCTCAAAAGCAGGGCAAGCCCCAGCATAAGTTTATGCATTTTGCCTTTTGTTCCGTTTCTGAATAGCTGCACTCTCTCTCCCTCACCTTTTCGATAATGATTTTCATTATTAAACAGATTGTAGTAGCGGGGCGAGGTTTGAACAAGAGATGATCTTAGCCTTTTCACAGGATATTCTGAGCCTGCTTCCCAGAGTGCCGTTTCCGCTTGCTCCTTGAATTGCCCGGGTGTTACTCCCGTGTGCTTTTTGAACGCCCGGATAAAGTACGAAAGATCGCTGTACCCGACTCCTTCGGCAATAGCTTGCAAGGAAGCTTCGGTGCGCATCAGCAAAGCTTTTGCCTTGTCCAAGCGCACGCGGATCAAGTAATCAATCGGGCTGTAGCCTGTCTGTTGCTTGAATTGCTTGGACAAATACGGGACGCTGTAGCGCAGCTTTTGCGCGATGGCTTCCAGCGTAATCGGCTCGCTGTAATGGGAGTGAATGAATTGCTTGGCCTGCCAAACCAGATCGCCACTCTCTCCCCCCTCCTCCGTCCCATGCATCTGCTCCAGCAATTCGGCTACAAACAACTGGAACAAAGCTTTGGCGTAGAGCGGCTGTACAGCAGTATCGGTGACTTGTTGCCATATGTCCTGGAGTTTTTCGAGCTTGTCGAGCAACACAATCGACTGCTGTGGCACAAAGTCATACGACAGCAAAAACCAGTTGCGCGTCTCCAAAAGGCTCTTGATTTCCTGACGGCACGGCAGAGGAATCACCGCTTTATAGAAAAGAATGTAGAACTCAAATTCCGTTTTCTGGGGAACGATTTCGAGGGCCTGTCCCTTTCCGCCGTGAATCACGTGGCATCCGTTAACCGAATACACGAGTTCATCCAGCAGCACTTCCGCCTGGCCACGAACAGCATAGACAAACATACTGGAAGGAAGAGAGGAATAGCTGAATATATCCGTGGGCTGCACAATTTGATGACGCACATCCATGACTTTTACGGAAGCATGATTCCATAGATTCACTAACTCGTTTCGCCTCATGCGAATCACCTCTCCCTGCCAGATCACTACGCTCATTATAATTGATAACAATTCTCAATAACAACAAAAAAACCGTCCACTAACGAACGGTTTCTTCGTGTAAAAGCCTTTGGCTCGATTTGTCCATTATCGTGAAGGCGTCTCACCGAGGACGTGCTGCCAAATAAATTGGGCGACACCATCTTCATTGTGATGTGGTGCGGTGTATTTGGCGATCTCCTTGATCTTGGACGAGGCATTATCCATCGCTACCGAATAGCCAGCCTCGGTCAATGCCTCCCGATCATTTTCCGCATCGCCAAAAGCCATCACTTTCTCCGGTGCTATCCCCCATGCTTCGCAAAAATACAGCAGCCCTGCCCATTTGGAAACACCGTGCGAATTGACTTCAATGTTGTGCTGCCCGGATGAAGTAATCGAAATCTGCTCTTGCCATGGGGCAAACTGATCGGCACTCCACTTCAGGCGCTCCTGATTGTTGTCCCAAACAAAAAACTTCACAATCTCCACTTCGCCAGTCTCGATTTTTGCCAACATTTCCTCAAGCGGCGCCACGCGCGCAAGCCTGTAAAAGGCGAACTGCCGCATGGAAACTCCTTCGAGCGATGCATCCTGCTCGATGATCGCCTCCAGACGATCCCGATCCTCCTGCACCATCCAGCGATTGCTGTTTGTATCGTGCATTTCGTAGTAAACCGGCTCTTGTCTCAGCCCATGAATCGCACCGATCACCAGTTCTTTTGCCAAGGAGTAGCGGCGGACCAGTGTGCCGTCTTTTTCGTAAAGGGCCGCCCCGTTGCTACACACGTAACCATCGAACGGAAACGAATCAATCGGGATTTGTGCGGAGCCAAACATCCTTCCTGTCGACAGCACCAGCTTGCAGCCTTTTTCCTGCAGCTTGAACAGTGCTTCCCTGTTTCCCTCGCTCATTTGTGATGCCTCATTCAACAATGTACCATCCATATCAAATGCTGCCATCCCCGGTGTAAGTAGCATCATTTCTCCTCCTCCACTGATTCGGTTGACTATGCTATATGTTGGGCTAGACAAATGCCCCTTGTCTCTTTATGAAGAAAAGAGGCACCTGAGGCGCCTCTTATTGTTTCGGTTCTTCGTTTGTTTCTTCTTGTTTAGGTTGAATGTTCACGACCACATCATTGTTTTCCTGATTAGCCGGATCATTGTCCATTTTTCCCGTTTCGATCAATTGCTTGATCTGCTCAGCATCAAGCGTCTCTACGCGCAGCAATGTGTTAGCAATCAGATCCAGCTGATCGCGGTGCTTGGTCAGCAGTTCTGTACACTTGGCGTAGCATTCGTTGATGATGTTTTGCATTTCAAGATCGATCTCGTACGCGATTTTGTCCGAGTAGTTGCGCTCGTTGCCATAATCGCGGCCCAGGAACACCTGTCCTTGGCTTTTACCGAATTGCATCGGGCCGAGCTTGCTCATTCCGTATTCGGTAATCATGCTGCGAGCAATTGCTGTCGCGCGTTGGAAGTCATTGTGCGCCCCGGTACTGATATCCCCGAGCACCAATTCCTCAGCCACTCGTCCACCCAGCAGGCCGACGATTTTGTCGAGCAAATCGCTTTTGGTTGCAAAGAAACGGTCTTCTTTTGGCAGCATCACTGTGTATCCGCCAGCCTGGCCGCGCGGAATGATTGTTACCTTATGTACCATTTCTGCATTTCTCAAATGATAGCCGATAATCGTGTGACCAGCTTCGTGGAACGCAACCAGGCGTCTTTCGTCTTCGCTGACTACGCGAGACTTTTTCGCCGGACCAGCAATAACGCGGTCGATGGCTTCGTCTACTTCCTTCATGCTGATTTGCTTTTTGTTTTTGCGGGCAGTGAGAAGAGCTGCTTCGTTCAGCAAGTTCTCCAAATCTGCACCAGTGAAGCCCGAAGTACCACGGGCAATCACATCGAGCTTCACGTCTTCGCCAAGCGGCTTGTTGCGGGCATGAACCTTGAGCACCGCTTCACGGCCTTTGATGTCAGGACGATCCACTGTGATTTGACGGTCAAAACGTCCTGGACGCAAAAGCGCCGGGTCGAGAATGTCAGGTCGGTTGGTCGCAGCTACCATGATGATACCTTCGTTGCCGCCGAACCCGTCCATCTCTACGAGCAACTGGTTGAGAGTTTGCTCGCGCTCGTCATGACCACCGCCGAGTCCAGCACCACGCTGGCGACCTACGGCGTCAATCTCATCGATAAAGATAATGCACGGAGCATTTTTCTTCGCGTTTTCAAACAGGTCACGCACGCGGGATGCACCGACCCCGACGAACATTTCCACGAAGTCAGAACCGGAAATGCTGAAGAACGGAACGCCTGCTTCACCAGCGACAGCGCGGGCGAGCAATGTTTTACCCGTACCTGGAGGGCCTACAAGCAGAACCCCTTTCGGAATACGAGCGCCAACAGCGTTAAATTTGCGCGGGTCTTTCAGGAACTCAACGACTTCCTCCAGCTCCGCTTTTTCTTCATCTGCACCCGCTACATCGTCAAACGTAACGCGCTTCTTCTCTTCGTTGTACAGCTTCGCGCGGCTTTTTCCGAAGTTCATGACTCGGCTTCCGCCACCCTGAGCGTTGTTCAGAAGGAAGAAAAACAGGATGAAAATGATGACAAAAGGAATGATCGAGGTCAGGAACGTGAGCCAAATGCTGTTGCCCTCCGCTGGATTGAACTCTACCTTTTTCAGTTTTTGATCATCAATTTTCGTCTCCACAAGTTTTACAACATCGGAGTCGTACAAAGGAACGTTGGTAAAAAATTTGTTGCTTTCCTGTCCCGGAATAGCTTTAGCCAGTGTACCCTCTACCCTGTATGTGCCATTTTCAGGGCGCATGGATAGCTCTGTAACATTGTCAGCCTTCAGCTGTACCCGGAAATCCTGATATGTAAGTTTCCCAACCTTATCAGTACCGGAGAGGATGAAATTCACGATCCCGACCGTGACAAGAAAAATCAGTAGGTAGAACCCGGTATTACGAAAAAAGCGATTCATTCCTTACCTCCTCTCACGAACAGACACTTTTCACATTTTATCATATTTTGCAGGGTCTCCACAACAAAGCTACTTCGTGTAGACTTCAGGTTTCAACACCCCGATATACGGCAAATTACGATAGTGCTCGGCATAGTCCAAGCCGTATCCAACAACAAATTCGTCAGGAATATCGTAACCGCTGTAATCCGGTGAAATATCCACCTTGCGACGCTCTGGCTTGTTGAGAAGTGTGACCACTTTCACAGAGGCAGCTTCGCGATGGCGAAGCAGCTCTACCAGTCGGCTCAATGTCAGTCCGCTATCCATGATGTCTTCTACTACCAGCACGTGTCTGTTTTGCACGGAAGTATCGAGGTCCTTGAGGATTTTCACCATGCCGGATGACTCTGTTCCGCTGCCATAGCTGGAAACCGCCATGAAGTCCATTTCGCATGGAATGTTCATGTGACGGATCAGGTCAGCCATGAAAACAACCGCGCCTTTCAGTACGCAAATCACCAACGGATTTTTGCCCTGATATTCGGCAGCCAGTGTTTCGCCCAGCTCCTTTACCTTTCCTGCAATATCTTCTTCTGATAGCAAAATCTTCTCGATGTCTTGATTCATGAAAAAACCTCCCGCCAATCTTCTCCAAACTCAACCCGCACGTGTAGAAAACGCCTGGTCTGTCCATTTACAGGCGCTACGGCGGAACGGCGCACACCTGGTACCAAAATCACCTCATCGCCCGCCGTCAAAAGCGGAAGTTTGTCCCGCCATGCTCGCGGAAATTTGGCATCAATTAGTAGATCCTTCAGCTTCTTTCCAGTTGCAGAGCCAAACAGGGTGAGACGATCTCCTGATCTCCGGTTGCGCAAATAAAGCGCTCCCGGGAGCTGATCGGCGTCGAAAACCGCCTCGTTCTCAGGGAGTCGTCCCCAATCCATGGGACTTTCAAGGTATGAAATATGTACCGTGGCATTGCTCTCGTCGATCCGGGTCACCCCTGGAACTGCGAGTTCGTAACTATAGGTATGTATGCTGTCTTGCCGCTTTCTACGACTAAAAAGGATTCGTCCGTACATCCGGCTTACGACCAGTTTGTCGGGCAAATGAACTTCCGCAGAAGGGCGACTTCCCCCTAGCATGTGCAAAACGGTCTCCACATGCTGCGAAGACCATTCGGTATGTTTTGAGAGATAACTTAATATTAGAGTAATCATTCTCCTTTGTAAAGCAACGTCACAAGTTTGAAACTTGTCTTTGTCAATGACAAATGCTTCCTGTTTCTTTTCGATCACAGCCTCGTCCAGACGCTCGCGAGCCAGCCTGGTCAAAAACGCCTCATCCTGCGAAACCGCGCCTGCCAAATCAAGAATATGCTCGCGGTACTTCTCGTTTACCTGAGCCAAGAGCGGCATCACATCCAGACGCAGCAAATTGCGCTTGTACTTGCGCGAACGATTGCTGCTGTCCTCTCGTGGAGCAAGACCATTTTCCTGGCAATAGGCTTCCAGTTCCTGACGCGTTTTATGCAACAGCGGACGCACCAATTCAATCCCGGTATCTTCCAGCATGCGACGCTGCGGCATGCCAGCCAGTCCTTGCAACCTGCTGCCGCGCACGAGACGGAACAAAATCGTCTCCACCTGGTCATCGGCATGATGCGCCAATGCCAGCTTGGTTGCCTGATGAGCAATGCCTACTTCGCGATAAAAGCGGTAGCGAAGCTCGCGGCTTGCCTCCTGGCCCCCCTTCCCCGTCTTTTTCATATAGGAAGGGACATCGTACTCAAACAGGTGAAAAGACACGCCAAGCTCGCTGCACAACGCTTCTGCGTACTGTGCATCCAGCCTGGCCTCCTCTCCGCGGAAGCCGTGATTCAAATGAACGGCATGCAGCTTCCAGCCGTATTGATAGTGTTGATTTAGAGAAGCCAATATATGCAAAAGAGCTGTAGAATCATTGCCGCCGGAGATTCCGACGATAACCGTTTCTCCGGGGAGAAGGAGCCTTAGAGCCTCAATCTCGTTGCGTACGCTTTCCAGCATAACGGGCTCCTTTCCAAATCGTCACGACGGAAATACCAAAAATAAGTCCGGATGCAATCGCCCCAGCCACCATCAACGTCTTGGTAGCCAGCGTGATTCCCTCCACGTAGTTGTTGTTCACGAAAGCCAGCATGGATTTGTAGGCCAGCGAACCGGGAACGAGCGGAATAATGCCCGCGACGCTAAAGTTGGTCGAGGGAACACGGAGCAAAATCGATAAAAACTGGCTGAGCAACGAGACGATCGCTGCGGAAACAAATGTCGACAGCAGCACTTCCGCCCCCCAGATCGGCAAAAGCGAAAACACGCAAAACCCGACCATCCCGGCCAAGCCACCGGCCAAAATCGTGCGAACCGGGACGTTAAACAGCACGCACCACGCCATTGATGAGAAGAAGCTCAGCGCCAAACCTTGAACAAACATACTTACTCACCTCAACCAGAGAATAATCGCTGTGGCTACCGCTACGGAGACGGCCGTCAACATGGCCTCGACTCCCCGGGAAACACCCGCAACCAGATCACCTGCCAACAAATCCCGCAGCGAGTTGGTGATCGCAATCCCTGGGAACAATGGAAGCATGGCACCGATAATGATGATGCTAATGTGCAGCTGTGGGAAAAGGGCTACAGCCAGCAAGGCAAACAGCCCGCCCAGCAAAGCAGCCGTAAATTCGGTAAAAAACTTCATTCGAACAAACTGTTCCAAATATTCGAGGCTCAGATTGACGATCAGTCCAGCCAGCGCCGACGGGACGAGATCAAACCATGTACCTCCGGCAAGCATGGCAAAGGAGCCGCTGGCGATGGCTGCTGCCATATGCTGCATCCACTTCGGATAAATCGGCTTTTCCTGGTCGATTTCACGCAGCCTTCGATACGCTTGCTCCAAGGTGATCTTCCCGCTGACAAAGCGCCGGGATACGTCGTTTACAAGTGTGATTTTATTCAAATTGGTGGTTCGCTTTGGCGTTCGGACCATGCGGGTATGATCCAGCCCGCTACACCGAAAAGACAAAATGATGCTCGTAGGTGTAGCCGAGCTGTTGACGTCATCCATCCCCGCAGCCACGGCAATCAAAGCCATCGTCTCTTCCGTCCTGTATGTTTCACCACCATTTTTCAATATGATTGAGCCTGCCAACAAGCAAGTATCCATCACCAAATCCGAGGACACAAACCGTCACATCCTTCACATGAACCATGCATAATACAAAGTTCCAGCCAATAGCAGCAAAGAGGCGACAAACAAGCCGCTTATGCCTCCCCCGACTTTGCCTGGCTTCGGCGCCTTTTTTCGCGGCTGCGCGACAGTGCGCTCCCGCAGGACTGTCAAAAGCTCCGCTCTCATCTCGCCCGCCGAGGCAAACTTCCCGTGAAAAGCCTTTAACAAAGGCACTCGGTAAGGGTACAGGCTGTCACTTTTCCGTATTATATCACAGAGCAAACCCGTATGACGCGGTTCACTAAGGCTGCTTTTCCACAACTCTTTTCCAACGGTCAAACGCACCATGATCACAGCTGCGCAGAACAGGTCGTAGCCTGTGTCGGCCTTTCGATCGCCGGCATGCCAAAAGGCGCGATCGTACTCTTCCGTGAATTGGCGAACGGCACTTCCTTGCTTGGTAACACCGCCAAAATCAATCAACCGGACGGTTTTGTCCGTCTGGCTCACCATGATGTTCTCCGGTTTCAAATCACCGAACGTGTAGCCGTGCTTGTGCAGCACATCGAGCCGGGCTAACAGCTGCACGATCAGGACAGGCACCCATTCCGTCCCTGCCTGCTGGATATAGCGATCCAACTGTTCGCCTTCCAGATACTCCATGGCGTAAAACGTACACGCTTTTCCGTTGACGACCAGGTCGTCGACATCACAGAGGAGCGGTCCCACTTTGGAATCCCGCCCCTGTTGTACGCTTTTCAACACGTTCACTTCCATTAAAATGTCCATACCTTCCACGCCTACCTTGACAGCACGGCGCACACCGTCCTGGGAGACGAGGTAAACGGTTCCGTTCGCACCACGCCCCAACTCCCGCAGAACGTGGTACGACTTCCGATTCCACTTGCCCTGAAAATACTTGGGCAGATCTGGAGTAGCTGCCTTAGAAGACATGGTCGCGCAGACTTCCGTTCATGTCGTCGTTTTCTTCTTCGTCTGTATAGCGACCTTTCAGCGTGCTTGGGAGTTTATCCTGCTCAAACAAAGCAATCGCTTCAACGATCGCAGGCCCGGTCGGCGTAATGCCGCTCATTGCCAGATCACTGGTCAACTGATGAGCCTGCTGTACTTTTTCTGTCCAAGGAATGCGTATATCCAAATGCTTTTGTTTCCCAGGAAATGAGCCGACAGCCATTCTGCTTTGTCCACTTCGGGAGTGCAAGCTAATGCTAAAATCGTGGATCGCTTGCTGAACGGCAGACAGTTTTGGCTTCATACTGCCGGATGTATCGACAAGCATCACGACATTCAGACTGCTTTTTTCGCCCAGATCGTCGACCATGCCTGCTACTTGAACGCGTTTGTCCGGGGCCAGTTCATCTATTCCGGAATCGCCCAAAATCTCTTTCAATTCTTTATTGACCACTTGATGGATGGTTCTTGTCATCGCCTTGCGCGTCAACATTTGGACTGTTTGCGCCAATTGCTGCGGATAGACGATATCGCAAAGCCCTCCTCCCGCCTCGGCGATATCGCGGATTTCCCGCTCCCCTTTTTCGCCAAGCTCGCTTTTGTCAATGACTCCGATCACGTTGACCGTGATTCCTTGCTCACGCGCCAGTGCTGCTGCGGCAACCGGGCTTATTCCCGAATTGGAGCAGCCGTCTGTTACTACGAGAATTTGACGAAGTGTCGCTTCTTTCACAAATAATCTCCCCATTCAGCCTGTTTTAGCAACAGTATCGCCGCGCTGATGGGAAAACATACTCCTAGCTTACAATCCGCGGCCGTTCCAGCTTCTCCATCCCGTGTACCTGGATCGCTGACCATTGCGGAACGAACCGATCAATCCGCGCCACGAGTACCGTCATGTCATCCACGATTTTCCCGGAATGCTGACGAATGACTTTTTCCAGGAGCAGGTCGGCTACTTCTTGCGGATCATCTGTTTCCAGCTCGCTGATGATCCGCTTCATCCACGCCTGCCTGTTTTCGATATGGCGGGGAGCCTCGTAGATGCCATCGGACATCATGACCAAAAGATCGCCTGGCTTGAGCATTCTCGACACGACATCGACCTCGATTTCTTCCAAAATGCCCACGGGCAAGTTGTTGGCTGTAATCGTGATGACGTCGTTTTTTCGTTTGACGAAGCTCGGTGTCGAACCGATTTTGATAAACCGGGTATGCGCCGTCTGCAAGTCAATCAACGCCAGATCAACGGTGGCGAACATTTCATCTGTAGAGCGCAAGGCCAGGATAGAATTGACGGTCTTGATCGAAATTTTTTCGTCCATGCCGGAGCGAAGCAGCTGCTGGAGCATGTCGAGGGCAGACTGGCTTTCCAGAAAAGCCCGTTCCCCATTGCCCATGCCGTCGCTGATCGCCAGCGCCATTTTGCCATTGCCCAAATCCATCGTGCGGAAGCTGTCTCCAGACAAGAGCTTGCCATCTTTCGCTGCGCCAGCGACGCCGATTTCGATTTCAAACGTTTTGGCGGAGGCAAGGCACATCGTGCAAGAGCCGTCTTTTTGCGCTTCGCATTGACGCTCGCGAACCACGATGTTCTCGCCCAAAATTTCCGTCAGCATCGGAGCGACGATTTTCCCGCATTCATCATGTCCAAAGCAAGTCGGCTGACTGATTTCGATATCGACCTTGCCTTCTTCCAGGCTGTGAATTTCGACCCGGCGAACCGATAGCCCCAATCCTTCCAGCGCTTTGGAAACTTGCTTTTCCTGAAAAGACAGCTCCATGCCTTCCCGCTGAATTTCGCGGGCAAAATCGCTCATGACCCGGGAAACTCCCGACAGTTGGTCAGCTACCAACTTGCGGCTCTCCTTCACCTGTTTTTTCAACTGGTCAAAAGCTTGCTGACGGTCGTACTCTTGTTCCATGACCGTCATCACCTTTTCTGTCTTGACGCACTTTCGCTCCCAGTCGCGTGGCGGAGTGACACCCGCGAGCGTGCCATTTTCGTACACTTTTTCCATCAGGTAGCGCATGCCTTGATACGTAGCTTGCGTGTCCTTTTCCCAGCATTGTTCTTTTTTCCAGCACTTTTGGCACGTAAATTCGGACACCCGGCTGAGAAAGGCATCGGCTTGTTCCTCGATCTCCTCCTGATCTGCGGTTTGGGCAAAGCTGCGGGACAATTGGGTAAACAAATCGGAGAACTGTTGAATTTTGCCCGCCGTCACATCGCGGACTCTGCGCATATATTCCTGATGAGATTGCAAATTTTCGGGGGTACCCGGAATAAATCTGGCTACTTTTTTCCAAAGTACAGCAGGGGTGAGAATGAAGCAGACAATCGCCAGGGAAGTTTCAATCAAGGAGTAGTAAAGCGTCTCTTCCGCCCCGCCGTAAATAGCCAGGATCGCTGTTCCGATCAGCAGACCTGCGGAAACGCCTACTTTTCCGCCTTCTTTCAGCAGTCCTGCCAAAAGACCTGAAAAGGCCAGCAAATTGATTTGCAGAAGGGCACTTACATTTGCCAAACTGAGGATAAGACCAGTTACGACGCCAACCGCTGCACCAACGGTTCCACCGCCGACGAAGGCGAAGACGAGCAGCAAATAGCGAGAGAGTACGTGTTCCATCGAGATGCCTTCGACCATCCAGTCCACTGTACCTGTCATCACAGAGGCGAGCAGGATGACGAGCGACACGATTTCCTCGTTTTTCAGCGGCTCATAGGGCTTGGCCAAATGAATGATCGAAAGCGACTGGATGAAGATGAGCGTTAGCACGAAGCCGAGTACAGCTTCTACAGCCACCATGATCAGCTCGTACGTATTTACCTGATTGGTAAGCACCGCGTACAAGAGCCGACTGACAAAGATCGTGACGACCACGAGCAGCGGAGTGCGCGAAAAATCTTTGCGCCGCAGCCGCTCCATCATTTTGCATGTAAACAGAGCGAGGACGATGCTGAGGATCGTCTGTAGCCCGATCGGCACCGATTGGGTAAAAGCCCCGAGAATCAGCGCCAATCCGGTAACGAGCAGGCAGTCTCTGCGAATATAGAACATGACGATAAAATACGGTATAGCAAAAGGCGTCAGCTCTTCCAAGATCAAGGCCCGCCCGAGCAAAAACCCCATCAAAAGTGGAAGCACATTCCATCTGCGTACGGCATCAGCGACTTTGTCTCCCCATGTTCGTGCGGTCGTATCCATTCGTTCTGACACTTGGCGCGCCCATGCTTGCCCAGCTTGGGTCACATTTTTGTTTGCGATCATTTTAGCTCCACCCCGTTCTTGTTCAATGTGTTTCTCCATTATACGGAGGTGGTATTGTAAAATTTGTCAAAAAACCAGCGAATATTCACAGAATCGTGCGACAAATAAACCTGCGAATTTGGACAAAAAAAACCGACGTTATGGCGGATAACGTCGGCTGACAGGTGATTCGCGCTTTGCGAAACGGGCTTACGATACCTTATTCGTCACTACTTCAAAATGACCTTCCTCTTTTTTCTGTCAAACTGTGCTTTTAACAAAGAAAGAAAAGTCATAATTTTCCGATCAATATTCACCGACCACGTCCCTTTTTATCTCCGCTCTTTTTCAGAGAGGACTGGCGGTCTTCGCTTTCTTTGAGGAAGCGATTGAGCTTATCTTCAAAGCCTTCTGTGCGTTCCCGCTGTTGGCGGGGCTGGCGCTCTTTTTCCTGCGCCTTTTTGATAGACAGCCCGATCTTGCCTTCCTTCACACTGAGGACTTTTACCGTTACGATATCGCCGATTTTCAAAAACTGGTGAATATCTTTCACATATACGTCGGCAACTTCACTGATATGCACCAGTCCGGTCACATTTCCAGGCAACTCTACAAACGCGCCAAATTTCGTGATGCCAGTGACTTTTCCTTCCAGTTTGCTCCCGATCTCGACTCCCATGTACGTGGAAAGCCTCCCTCTCCTAGAAGATCACACTGTGAGCTTATTCCGGAATCACGTAAATGCTCTCGCCCTGCTTGGTGTAGTAAATTCGTTTGCGCGCCAGCTCGGCCAAATATTCCTGGTCGTTCAAGCGGCTTGCCTCATACGTCAGTTCCTCTTCCTTTTGCTTCAAGACAACCGATTCCTGCTTGAGTGCTTCCAGTTCGCTGCTCTTTTCAGCCAACACTCCGCTCTGCAAGTAGAGTGTATAGCCAGTCCAGACGAAAAAGCACAGGATAAAAAAGAAAAAGAGCCGCATTCTTCGTCTTTGTCCTTTTCGATTGGTTGGAGAGGTCGTTGCCTGTTTCATCATTTCGCCACCTCGGATTACTCCCGCTTTCTCTTTGAGTGAAACCAATTCTTCCAATTGGTCCAGATTCCTGTTGTTTTTCCGAACATTTTTTTCCCCAAATGTTGACCCCATTTGGCAAAAGGAGAGATGACAAAACGTGTCACTTTCCACAAAAAGCCGAGGATCATGAGCAACATGGAATAAAAAAATGCCAGCACCATCAGGATCACTCGGTAAATAAAGAGCACGGGACGTACAACCAGGGTATCAATAATTTGTATGACCGTTCGGTATAACCACTGACAAAATTTTATCATGCGGTTTAAAAAAAGGATATACTTCTTACTTCCTAATAAAAAATACAGCCACGCACCGAAAATCATTCCAAAAAAGATGGGAAAACGAATTATCCCGTCGTTTACTTTTACTAAAATCCAGAAAACGGCTCCCATACTGCCAACCCAAAACAGGACATCAAAGAAGAAGACCAGCCAGAGCGGCATCCTGCTCTTCCCTTTGAACACATGATACGTATCAAATCCCATTCCCATAAGAGCCCCGCACGTCGACATGGCCAAAACCGTCTGCAACTGAAGGATGATGTTCACTTGAACAACTTGCCGAAGAATCCTCTCGACCGATCTCCGGCCTGACCTTGTTCCAGATACGCCATTTCGTGAACCAGGCCCTCGATCGCCACTTCTCCGGTTTCCAGACTCAAATTTTTCATATGCAGGTTTTGGCCTCGTATGGTTAAAAAGCCGCCGTCCGTTTCCAAGAGGAATTCTTCACTGTCAAAGCTTTCGACGTTTTTTACTCCCGAAATCGCCAAACTGCGTCGATTGATCATCACGATTTCGTGGCGCGGCCGCTTCGTGTGGTCGTTCATGATTACTCCCCCCTAACGTACCCTTCTTGTACCATCGTATGGAGGGGGATGTCCTTTTAGAACAAAAAAACCCCGCTGACCTGCGGGGTTGCTTTGCCACTCTTATTTGTACACGGTATAGTTGCCGTTCACATAAATGATTTTGTAGCCGGTACGATCGGCAATCGTCTTGAGCGGCAAGGTAGGAATGTTGTTTTTCAACTGAACCGCTGCCGGCAAGGTAACGTTTTGTCCGTTGACGTTCACGATGTTGGAGCCGACCTTGAACTGCATCACCGTGTTGCCGCTGACGACTTTTGCTGTCGTTTTCGTGTAGCTGACCGAGAAGCCGAGAGCATCGCGGAAAAATGTAGTCGGCATGAGCGTGTTGCCGTTTACTGTATACGGAGCAACGGCCAGTTTTGTCGTTTTGCCTGCTTTCGTGAAGGTCGCGACGTTCGCCTTGAAGCTCACACCGTTCAGAGCCACTACATTGGCAGGACGGGCGAACAGCAAGCCCTTCTCTTCAGAGGTATAGACGCCGATGCTGTAGACGCCCGGCGTACCCGGATTTACAATCCCCGCCGTTTCAGCCACGTTGACTTGCACCGCAGCACGCGCCGGGATGTCTGTGGAAGGCACGATGATCAGATTTTGTCCGCGCGCGCCTACGTAATTGGCTGCCACGCCGTTCACGGTTACTGTATTTGTTGGCACATAAGCTGGCACCTTGAAGCCGACAGGAAGAACCACTTCAATAAAGCCCTGGCTGCGGACAATCGGAGCGCCCAGTGCTTTGATGCCAATCTGCAATCCGACCGGAGTCGATGCGGTAGCTCTGGTAAGCCCGATCGTAGCCTGCGTGTTGTCTACAGGAACAGGGGCAACTACGCCGCTAATTTGAAAATCTTTGGACTTGTATGTTTTGTTATCGACTTTTGCCGTAATCGTGTAGCTCCCTGCGGATTTCGGGTTGACCAGATAGCCGTCGTACGCGAATTTGACACTCAGGCGATTCGAGCTGGAAAAGCCGCTGGGCGTGCGAAATGACACCTTGTTCCCGTTCACGCTAAGTCCCGTCACCTGATCGCCGTTGACGGTCACATTGGAGCTGGAGAGAACAGGCGGCACCATTCCCCACTCAGGGAACTCGACCTGAATATCTGAATTGCTGTACAGCTTGCTGGACAAATCGAAATCAAGCGTATAGCTGCTTCTCGCTCCCACGGAGCTATCAGACAAGGAAACAGAGAAAGGCGTGCTGCTGGCGCCTGAGATTTCCACGTCCTTGGATTTGTACTTTTTACTGTCGTACTCCAATGTGTAATAGTAGGACTTGCCAGGATCGGACGGATTCACAATGCCTGCCGATGAGCTGAACTCCAGTTTGATATAGTTGTCTCCGTCAGCACCGCTCGGCACTTCGATTCGCACGGTATCGCTGTCGATTATCGTCACGTAATCAGCCTTGTAACCGTTGACCTTTACATCGGACTTGCTGATGCTTTTCGGCAGCATGTCTCTCGTTGGGAAGTCTACATAAATGTATTTGCCCTCTTTGAGCTTGCTTTTGGAAGCCAGAGTGAATTTGCCGAGCGTCAGCGAAATGCTTTCTTCTGCATTTTTGTTGCTGTGAGAAGCTTCGAAATCCCCTTTGCTGCTACTGCTGCTGGAAGAGGACTTGCCAATCGAGATTTTTTTGCTTTTATAGGTACTTTCGCTGCTTGTTTTGACCTCTATGGAATAGCTGCCCTTATCATCGGGGTTGGTGATGTTATCGATTTCCACAGTCACTACGGAGCCTTTTTTAATGCGATCCCCGATTTCGATTTCCACCACGTTTTTACTTACAGATACGCTGTCAATCGTAACCTTGTCGCCGTCATCCTTAACCGAAACGTCGGATTTTTTCAGCTTTTTGTCTACGGAATAGTCAGAAGGGAACCGAACGTAGATCGTGTCGCCTGATTTCAGTTCCTTGTCGATTTCAAACTCAATCGTATATTCCGTTTCTTCTTCCGCACCTGTATCATCTGCTGAAACCTCTTCGATGGAAAGAGCTTGAGCAGCTTTTGGCTCCATCACAAACGGACTTGTTAGCACCGTAGTCGCCAGCAGGACAGAGATCCCTTTCTTCGCGCTTTTGTTCAACGGTAACGCCTCCTTCTCCTCTGAAAAACTTCCCCGAACGGGGTGGCGATTCGCTCGCCGTTTTTCCAATATGGATGTGACCGCAAGCGGCCTGCAGCACAAAATCAAACCCTGCGCTGCAATTCCTTCTATGATAGGAAAAGTAAGGCAAGAAAGGGTTACAGACTGGTAACGAATGACTTAACCCACAGTTTTGAAAAATCAATCCAGCCAAAAGAATCCAGCGTGATCCCTTGCAGAGCCGGATGATAGCGGTCAATGCGCCTTGCATGGTGAATAAATAAAATCCACAACTCATCTCTCAGCATGTCCTCGATGCGTGCCAAAGCTTCCAGGCGCTCCTCCTGCTGTTCCAAACCGAACACCCCAGCCAATTGCCTGTTCACAATCTCCCGCTTTTTGTCATCGAGGAAACGGTACACCATCGTGCATTTATTTTTGTAGATTTCAATCAAGCCCAGCTCAATATCGCGTTGCAGCACTTCTCCCATCATGCACATATCCGCGTGTTTTTCAGCAAAGTCGGACAACGTCTCGGCTTTCGTCGCGCTCCTCGCTTCAAGCCGGATACCGATTTGCTCACATCTTTGCCGCAGCCATTCCGCCTCCTCGCCATATTGTTTTCCTTCCCCGTACAAAAGAACAACCGCCTCTCCCTGGTAGGCGCTTTTTTGCAAACAAGCTGCCGCCTCTTCTATCGTTGATGATTGAAAAGTCATTTGCTGGCTTCGGGATGGGAGGAAGCTGCCTGCGGGAGATCGGTTTTGTGTTCTCAGCTTTTCGATCATCTGAACGGGATCGAGCAGATGCTTGATTGCCTGCCGAAAATAGAAGTCATGCTGAATGCCTGGTTTGTTAAAGTTGAAGCTCAAGTAATAACAACCGATCTCTTGAAACTCGATGTTGTTGCCGCCATCGCCATCGCCTTGCAAAACTGTTGAGGACGACACTGTCTGCTCTGCCTGCTCCGGCAACTGGTACCGCATCTTCGTCTGTTCCGCGCCCGATACCCGCCAAATTTCTACCCGATCCAATATCGCTCTCTCCCGGTAATAGTCTTCGAAAGCGCCAAGCACCAGCTTGTCCTCGGTAAATTCCAGCATGCGAAACGGCCCCGTTCCTACTATCGCACGCTCGGAAAACGGCACATCATGCGGCAAAACCGACAGTGCGATAGACGCGGCATAATGCAGGAAAAATCCGTTCGGCTCCCGCAAATGAAAGATGACCGTGCAATCGTCAGGGTGCTCGATGCTCACGATGTCCTCGACCTGCCAGCGATAAGGCGAGTCGAGGTCGACGAGGCGCTGAATCGTATAGGCGACATCTTTTCCCGTAAGCACGCGCCCATGGTGAAACCGCACGCCTTTGCGCAAATAAAACGTCCAGGTCCGCTTCTCCTGATCGCTTTCCCAGGCGTAGGCTAGTTGAGGCTGAAAGGACTGGGAAGCAGGATTGAAAATAATGAGTGTATGGCAAATTTGTTGAATAAAGTGACTCTCCGCCGATACAGCAACAAATGCCGGATCAAGAGTTGAAAGCACGCGCTCCCGCGGAATGCGCAGAACATCCTGGCGTCTGCTCTCGCCTTCCTCTGCGACAAAGCCAAATTGAGCGTCCCACACTTCCTGCAAGCAGCGCCGGACATTTACGGGCAAGCTTTTATGCTGTAAAAGCTCCACCGCCTCCCGAACGTTTCCTTGTGAAAGCAGCTCGTGGAAAGAATCGGTCAAAAACTGGCTGACATCGCAAAGAATCGTCAGCCTAGAATGGTTGCCTCTGCCCACGCCCGGCTGCCATCTCAGCAGCCCTTCCCTCTCCCATTTGCGTAAAATCAGTTTCACATTGCGCGGTGTGCAACAAAGCAGCTCCGCTAATTCCGTAATTCCGACCGTCAGCTCTGCCCCCGGCTCCCAAGCGGAAAAACCGAGCAACATTTGCGTAAAGTGTTCATGACTTTTCATGTTCATCCATCCTAAAAGGTGAAATCATTACTGCGATCTTACTCTTTTTCTTCTCCTTTTAACAGCTACAATTTAGTCAAGAAAAAGGAGAGGTGGTCTGCACATGAGTTTGTTTGAACTACACCCGAATATCCGCATTCGCATCGTGACTTCCTTTCTGACGAAACTGGTTGGAAATATGATTTTCCCGTTCATGGCCATCTACTTTTCTGCCAAAATGGGGTTGGCTTTGACAGGGTTTTTGTTAAGTCTGACGTTGCTCACTCAGATTTTGCTCGGTTTTTACGGGGGCTATCTGGCTGATCGCTGGGGCAGAAAAAAAGTAATGGTATACGGTCAATCGGTCCAATGTGCCGCTTTCCTGATCATGACGCTTGCCAATTCACCGTGGCTCGATTCCGCTTGGCTCACTTTTGCCATGATGCTCTTGCAAAGCGCGAGCAATGGGCTGATTAGTCCAGCAGCCGATGCGATGCTGATTGATGTGAGCACCGCGGAAAATCGCACCTTCATGTACAGCATCAATTACTGGGCTTCCAACTTGTCGATTGCAATCGGCTCCGTTCTCGGCGGACTGCTGTTTGCCACGCACCGCTTCGAGCTGTTTATTGCCCTAACCTTGGTCAGTTTGTTCACGCTCTACATGATGTCTGTGCGCATGCAGGAATCGTATTTTCCGCAAAAGGACAGGGCGCAACGAACTCCTTTTGCAGGCGCAAACGTTCTCGTGGATGTCATAAAAAGCTACAAGCAGGTAATAACGGATCGTCGCTTTTTGCTGTACTCGCTGGGAGGTCTGTTTATCTTTTCCCTGGAGTTCCAGACTGCGAACTACGTCGCTGTAAGGCTATCCCACGAGTTCCCGTCCCAAAGCATCTCGCTTTTCGATTGGTTTGCCGTTGAACTGACTGGTCTGAAAATGTTCAGTCTCATTCAGTTGGAAAATACGCTCCTGGTGGTCTTGCTCTCCCTCTTTATCACGAGGCTGATCCGCCATGCGCGAGAAGCTTCTGCCATGTACGTTGGCGGGCTGTTGTACATCGTCGGCTATACGGTAATCCTGTACAGCAATTCCCTTTTCCTGCTGATGGCGGCTATGCTAATCGCCACTTGGGGCGAGCTGATTCACATTCCGACCAGGCAAACCTTTCTCGCCCGGATTGTCCGCGATGACGCCCGCAGTTCCTACATGGCAGTGAACGGCCTTGTGTTTCAGGGCGCCAGAATCATCGGAACGGCTGGAATTACGCTGGGGGCTATTTTCCCTTCCTATCTGATGGCGCTGCTGTTTTTCCTGCTCGGGGTTACGGGCATGTTGATCGTCCGCCATGTCGTATCGCAACTGGAGCAGACTCATGTCCCGATGACCCATGCAAAAGAAGCTGCCCGATAATGCTCGGACAGCTTCTTGCTGTTTCTTTTCAAGATGCTTCATCTTTATTCCGACGACAGGCTCTCCAGCAAGGCATCGCCCTTGGCTCCGACTCTGATCGTCGCAAACTTTGCATTTTCCTGTACTTCCAATCCTGTTCCTTCAGGGACAAAATAGCTCTCGATTCCGTACTCAACCTGGCCCCATCCGACTGTTTTCCCATTGATGACGACATCGGACGGATCAGCCGTATAAGGCTTGTTCCAGACGCCTGCTTTTTCATAGTAGCCGCTGTAGCCGTACACATTCTGTTCTTGCTTCCGTAATACGACACGGACTTTTTCCCCGGAAGGAAGCTCCTCGTCTGCAAGTGTCGATATGTCGTAGTTCAATCTCACATAATCGCCTTGCAACAGCGAGCGTGGGTCGACTGGCGCCAGCTTCAGCTTGACGGAGGTTCCTTGGGACAAAATCGTCTCGCTGCTGTACACCTGGTAGCCTGCCAAAACAAGTTGAAGCAGCATAATCATCAGCAAAATTAGCGGCCGCTTCGCAAAGACTGGCGACATTATCGGCGTGTCTGACTGTACGCGCCGCTCCAGCCAATAGCTGACGAGGAAAAAGACGATGCTCAAAAGCAGCAGACTCAACGATTTATGCAGCAAGCTCCACAACAGGTCGTAATACTTCATCAGCAAAAAGGCAAACCAGAAGGCGAGAACGATGCCGAAAGCGCTTTTGCTCTTCCTGTGCAAGGTCTGATAAAGCAAATAAGTCGTGAAGACAAAGAACCCGGCTTGAATCAGCAAATTCACGGCAAATGATTCAAAATGAAGCTCGGTCAACGCAAGCAAGGACAGCAAGCCGTAGACGAGGGAGCTGTTTCGCAAGACGGTGGGCAGGCTTCGGACGTAATACATCCCCATTTGGAACACAAACAGGATCAAAAGCACCGTCGTATCCTGCATGAACATGTTGTTCGTAAGCTTGAAATAGAGCACGAGCAGAAAGGCGAGTTGGGTCAAGAGCCGCGCGGGAATGCCAGCTGCCGCCTTCCACACGTAGAGCAAAACGGCGAGGAAGACCACCCAATAATAGCCTTCCAGAAACAGCGAGGAGCCGATTCCGAGCAAATAGCCTATCGTAAGCAATGTATAACGAACCGTTGCATTCATTTTCGGAAGCAACAAAGCCGGGGCAAGAAACCCGAGCAGCGACAGGAAAAAGATAAAATACAACACCGATTCGTCATCGAATACAAGAACGAGCAGCCCGGTCAGCGAGATGGCTCCAATGAATGCGGCAATCGTCGTTACCAGCACCGTAAATGCTTCCTGGAAAAATTGCACCCACTTGCTTTTTTGGTGCGCCGATTCCTTGCGCAGCCAGTTGATGCCCACGACCGCCCCCCAGACAAGACCCGCAGCCGCCAACAGCGCCACGAGGAAAAAGCCCTCAGAGTAATACTCAAGCATATACCAGAAAAACTTCGCGAGCAGGAACAAAGACAGCATGGAAGCTGTCGCAATCAGCAGTCCGCGGTTGGGCAGCCATTTCAAAAAGGTTACGAACAGGACGGCTCCGACCAAAAGATACAGAATTTCAGGCAATGCATCGTACACTTCGACAAACGATGAGATGAACAAGCTGACGGAAAAGACGAGAAAGGACAAATAATAGATCGGTTGAGACGGCAGCTTTCGCGTCGACGTCAGCCAAAAAAGCACCATATTGCCAAGTGCGACCAGCCAGAAAATCATGTACCACCATTCGCTCTCGCGCGATACGTGAACGACTGTCGGTTCGAGGAAAAAGATCAGGGCCAGATGCGCCAAAACATAGCTGATCACGTAAAAAGGCTGGTAGCGCGTAAAAATCGCGAAGAGCAGGTTAGGAATCAGCCAGACGACAAACAGCATGTAGCTATCGGCGTGAGAGTTGTAAATCTGCCCTAAAAGAGCGACACAAAGTCCAAATGCCAGACCTCCGGCAACCAGCAGCCAATTGCTGAGGAAAGCATGACGTTTCAACAACACGGACGTGACATAGGATGAGAGATAAAAAAGAACCAATACAGTGACACTGACACCTATTTTCTCCCATCTGTCCAGCATCGGCCAGTTGGAGGCGAAAAAGTAAAACAGGGCTGAAAGCAAAAGTGAAATGGCCAAGAAGTACCCCGTCTGAACTCCCCTTTGTTCCATCTGCACCACCATCCCTTCTGATTTGCTTTCATGTATTTCCATTATATCCTTCTTTTGCAGAAAAAACGTCCTGCGGTTTTGTGCCACCAGCAGCCTTGTCAAAAAAAAGACTGCCGTAATGGCAGTCCAAGTTGCAATCCTGGGCACGTTACCCTTTCAAGTAAGCGTCCTCTTCTTTTTCGTCACGTGGCACGGGAACTTCACCAATGACCGTATAGAGCGACGCTGCTTCTTCTTTGCGCGGATTTTCCTTGATGTCTTCTACTTTTACGGAAACGATCTTTTGTCCGAAACGGATCGCCAGCTTGTCGCCAATTTTCACGTTGCTGGATGCTTTGGCCGGACGATCGTTGATTTCTACCCGAGCTTTGTCGCACACTTCTTTTGCCAGCGTACGGCGCTTGATCAGGCGGGATACTTTCAAATACTTATCCAGTCTCATCCTTACTCTCTCCCTTTTGTCTGGTGTTTGGCTTCCTCCCACCATTTGTCCATTTCCTGCAAATCGGTTTGTTCAAAGGTGCGGCCAGCTTCGTGCAGCTTCCCTTCGATATAGGAAAAACGCTTTTTGAACTTGTTGTTTGTCAGTGCCAGCGCTTCTTCCGGATCAATTTTGAGGAAACGAGCCAGATTGACCACGGCAAAGAGCAAATCGCCCAATTCGCCAGCGCGCTCTTCTGCGGACGCTTCCCGCAGCTCGTTGTATTCCTCTTCTACCTTTTTGTACACATCTGCAATATCGTCCCAGTCGAAGCCGACTTCCGCTGCTTTTTTCTGAAGCTTGTAAGCGTACATCAGTGCTGGCAGATCGCGCGGAATACCGGAAAGTTTGGACGCGGCGGCCACGTCGATTCCTTTTGCCGCTTTTTCCTGTGCCTTGATTTCTTGCCAGTTCGCGAGCGCTTCCTCTGAATCATTGGCACTCTTTTCTCCGAATACGTGCGGATGACGGCGCACCAGCTTCTCATTCAAAGTCGCAACCACATCGTCGACGGTAAAATATCCATCTTCCGCTGCGATTTGCGAATGCAGCATGATCTGCATCAACAAATCACCCAGCTCCTCGCACATCGCATCCGGGTCTTCGTCATCAATCGTTTCCAGTACCTCGTACGTTTCTTCGATCAAATTTTTGCGAATGCTTTGATGCGTCTGCTCGCGATCCCACGGGCAGCCATCCGGACTGCGCAAAATGGCGACGATCTCTTTTAAATAAGAAAACTGACGGTATGATACGGTGTCGTCTGTAGTTGGCGGCACGTACACCAAAGACAAATTGCCGAAATGCTCGACCCGGTCCAGCTCGTACAGCGGAACGCTCTCGATCCGCTCTTGGCCCGCTACGCCGACAGCTGTAGCCACCGTTACCACGTAATCATCCGGCAACACTTCCATCAAAGTCAGCTTCACATCCGATGCGACGAAAGCATCGTATACTTGCGCGATAATCGTGTGCAGCCCTGGCGACACTTGATGCGCCGAGAGAGCCGTCCCGTCGAGCAAGGAAAAGCCCTCGATCGGGTCGATGTGCAGTCTTGCGAAAAGGGGGTCGATAAAGCTTTGCCCGCCGCCGATCTCAATCTGCACGCCGCGATTCGGCCCTTCTTCAAGCAACAACTGAACCGTGCGTTCCGCCACCAAAGGATGACCAGGAACGGCGTACACGATATGACCTGCTTCCTGCACTTTGCCCAACAGCCGTTCGACGATGTCCGCGTACACCTCGGCGAAGCCGTCGTGCTGCTCGTACACTTCGTCAAAAGAGGTCAGGGCGACGCCTTCGCTTGCCAACTGCGCGACAACCGGATGCTCTTTCGTTCTTAAGTACAGCTGGTCAGCCTGTTTGAGTGTCCGATAAATCCCGTACGGAAGCTGATCGAGGTCACCTGCGCCCAGCCCCACTACCGTAATCGTATTTTTGTTCTTATCCAATCGTTTCGCCTCCACTCGACTACCTCATGCCTTTTATTTGGGGAGAAGCTGGAACCGTGTCAACAGCGCAGCAATTCGTTTTCCTTTTGGCAGGAAATGAATGTCGTTTCGCGTAAGCCCGCCTGTTTTCAAAAGCGCCAGCACATACACTACTGCCCCTGCACCAACGGCAAGCAGTCCAACCAGCGTCTGGAACAGTCGTTCAGACATGCCTGCCTTCCCGAGCAAGGCCGTTGCTCCCCATTCCACAATCAGGACAACCACTGACATGACGATGACAGACAAAAACGGCTTTTTGACTGTTTGGCGCAATCCAATCTGCGCCCCTGTATATTTTTTCACAGCGAGCACGTTCAACCCCATCGCTACGAGATAGGCAATGACCGTAGACAGTGCCGCGCCGGAAATCCCCCAAAGAGGGACGAGCGCAAGGTTTAATATGAGTTTGACGAGCACACCGATAAACAAGTTGCGCGCAGGCCGCATGACGCGCCCCAATCCTTGCAAAATGCCCGCGCTGGCAATGCTCAATGTGGCAAAAATAATCGTGAAGGATTGAACCGCAAGCGCTTCGGTTCCGTTTTTATCGCCGTACAGCATGACGTTGATCGGCTCGGCAAGCAGGGCCAACCCAAACGATGCCGGGAGTCCCAGCAAGAATGTCAGGCGAATGGCGATTTCGGAACGGTTCGCAATCATTTGATGCTGACGCTGGGCGACTGCTTCGCTGATCGCAGGCACAAGCGCCAAAGACAGCGAGGTGGCAAAAAATGTACCGAACTGAATGAGCGGTTGCCCGCGGTCAAATGCCCCTTTTGCCAGTTTGGCCAAATCTTCCGGGGTCCCGCTGATTTGCAGCATGTTCACGACGGTAACAGAATCAACAAGCGGGACGAGCGGCAAAACAAGCGCCCCCATGCAAATCGGAACCGCATACATCAACAGGCTGCGCAGCACCTGACGGTTGGTCCAGGCGCTCACTCCTGCTTGCTGAGTCCTTTCCGGAATCAGTTGGGCGCCCTGCTTGTCTCTTCTCCAGTACCAAAGCAAGACGAGGATGGCGGCAATACCGCCGGGAAATGCGGCAAACACCGCTCCGGTACCAGCAAGATAAGCATCCTGGTAAACGTTCATCGCCCAGAAAGCGGCGACCAAAATGAAAATAACGCGAATCAACTGCTCAATAACTTGTGATACTCCTGTTGGCATCATGTTTTGATGTCCTTGAAAATACCCGCGCAAGATCGCTGCCATCGGCACGAGCGGCAGGGACCAGGCAACAGCACGCAGCGGAGTCGTCAAATGCTCATCCCCCATGAACCGGGCAATGACTGGTGCTCCTGTGTACAACAGCATAAAGAAAAACAAGCCGAGCACGACCAGCGCAATACTGGCAACACGGAACGCTCTTCGCGCTCCCAGCGTATCGCCGATTGCGACGCGCTCCGAGACGATCTTGGAGATGGCGATAGGAAAGCCTGCCGTCGCCAGGATCAACAACGTGGTATACAGCGGGTATACTTGCATATATACGTACAAGCCGATATCTCCGGCAATGTTTTGGTATGGAATGCGGTATACTGCGCCAAGCAGCTTGGAGACAAGACCGGCAACCCCTAATATTGCGGCGCCTTTCACAAATTGAACAGATGCCTTTTCTTGAGCCATGTGCGTGAAATTTCTCCTCTCCAACCAGAAACTTCGTCCATTATACCACAAGCAAATCGGCGAGAAAAAATCTGCCAAGCCCTGAACGCAACAGGATCAGCTGATTTTTTTACGACAAAAAAACAGCCTCTTTTGTCCGAGGCTGTTTTTGTTCTTGCTATTGTTCCATTTGCTTTGCCAGGAAACCGGCCGCTGTTTCCGACATCTTCATCTCCAAATCACTCATCTTCGTCGATTCATTTTTGTTGAGCAGGATGACAGAACCGATCGGGTCCCCTCCCGCTACAATCGGAGCGACGACAAAGGAACCGTACGTTTCACTCATGTCGCGGCAAATTTCATAAGAACCGGCGTTTTTCTCCAGTCGTGTCTTGCGTTCCTCCAAACACTTCTCCACAATGCTGCCAATCGCTTTTTCCAGATATTCTTTTTTCGATGCGCCAGCGACAGCGATCACACTGTCACGGTCTGAGATTAATACCGTATGATTCATGCTTTCGTACAGGGAGTCAGCGTATTCTTTTGCAAAATCACCCAGTTCTCCAATCGGTGAATACTTTTTGAGAATGACTTCTCCGTCACGATCCACAAAAATCTCAA
The DNA here is from genome assembly GCF_029892995.1 of Brevibacillus sp. 1238. Lineage (NCBI taxonomy): Bacteria > Bacillati > Bacillota > Bacilli > Caryophanales > Paenibacillaceae > Brevibacillus > Brevibacillus sp. 1238. The sequence continues at coordinate 39,002 of NZ_JARXWC010000016.1, forward strand.
GCGGGTCGCCTTCACGAATGCGCAGTGTACGACGAATCTCCTTAGGAATCACGACCCGACCGAGGTCGTCAATTCGACGAACGATACCAGTTGCTTTCATGTCATGTTGCCTCGCTTTCCCTGAGAAGTGGGTAGTGAATAAATGGTGGTTGGTTACTTGTATTTTTTCCTCAAATTCTAATTTTAACTATGGGTGCTTGCATCAATTTTTACCAATTGCTTTGTTACTCTCCCCCGGGTGGTAGCGAGTGATAATAGTATTTGCCCACGCTTCAAGAATATGCGAGAAAACGAAAAAACAGGGAAACGGATTCCCTGTTTTTGATCAGACGACTTATTATTTTGGAGCGGCCTCGTTTTTGGATGCAGGCACGTTGTATTTCGTGATCAGCTTGTCCAGCTCGTTTTTGCCAAAAGCGTCATAGCCAGACTCCAGCGCACCTGCGCGAAGCTGCTCCTTCATTTCGTCGAAGGTTTTTTCTTTGCGGTTTTCCACTTTAATGATGTGGTAGCCAAAGCTTGTTTTCACTGGCGGGCCTACTTCGCCCACTTTTTGTGTAATCGCTGCGTCCTTGAACTCAGGCACCCATTGGCTTACGTCAGCATCTGCGTACAGACCGCCGTTTTCCTTGCTTCCAGGGTCATCGGTAAACTCCTTCGCCAGCTTGGCGAAGTCCTCACCTTTTTTCAGACGCGCTTCGAGGTCGTTGGCGATTTTCAATGCTTCCTCAGGCTTGCGCTGTTCTGTCGAAATCAGGATGTGGCGTACGGATGCAACGGTGCGCGATGCCTTATCCATTTTGTCAAATTCTTGCTTCAGCGTATTGTCGCTGATGTTCTTTTTCAGAACGGTAATCGATTCGTTGATGAGCGCCATTTGGTTGGTTACCATTTCTTTGGTGACCCCTTGGCCTTCCATCAGCTTTGTGAACTTGGCTTCATCCTTGCCCAGGAAGCCCATGTACTGACCTTTGATTTTTTCAAAGGTTTTATCCGCCAAGTCCTTGGCTTCTTTTTTCATGGCATCGTCTGAGCGACTGGCCAAAATTTTCGTTGCCGTGTACTCGCGTGCAAAAGCTTTCAGCGCTTGATTGTCGGCAGCCTCGATCATCGTGCCTTGTTGCGGGTTCATGAAGTTGATTACGCGCAGGAACTCTTCGAACTCCTGACCTGTAATCGTTCCACCCTGATACTCAACAACCACAGCCTTCGCATCTGCTGTATATGGCAGAGTCAGCTTAGGAAATTGTGTCAAAGGATCGTTGGCATCAGTCGCTTGGTTTCCTTGTTTATTACCGTCTGTCTGACTGGATGGATTTTGGTTTTGCTGAGCATTTTCTTCTGCCTTGCCGCAGCCCGTCATGAGCGCCACGACCAAAACAGCAGAAGACAAGATCGCTACAGAACGTTTCATAGAAATCTCCCTTCCTGGCAAGTCCTCTGCCCATTAGGACACAGGACTCTCCGTACCGGTGTCTTTACGCACCTGGTGAAATTGACGAAGCAGCTTCTCGATCAGCTGTACACCTTCGTCTTCCCTTAACCCCTTTACTTTAACAGTAATCGTGATCTGTTGTCCACCTGAGAGCCCCAACCTCCGGCTCCAGTTGCTGGCAAGCGCAAACAGAGCACCGCCATCAATGTTGTTGTTTTGGCTAGGATGGAGAACGAGCTTGATTTCATCCGGATTTTTTTGACTGATCTCGGTGATGTGGTGTTGCAGCGCATAGACACGCAAACGGGAAATGGTCAGGAGATTGTCAACCGGCTGCGGAACAGGGCCGAAACGGTCCAACAATTCCTCTGCCAGATCGTCGACATCCTCCAGCGTGGATACCGCCACAAACTTTTTGTACATCTCGATCTTTTGCCGGCTGTCGGTAATGTACATAGACGGGATGTAAGCATCGAGCTGGAGATTGATTTCCACAGGCGTAACCGCTTCCTGCTTGACCTCTCCCTTCAACTCGTCAATCGCTTCCTTGAGCATCTGGCTGTACAGGTCGAAACCGACTGTATTGATAAACCCGTGCTGCTCGGCACCGAGCAAATTACCAGCCCCCCGGATCGACAAGTCGCGCATGGCGATCTTGAAGCCGGAGCCGAGTTCCGTAAATTCCTTGATCGCCTGAAGCCGTTTTTCTGCGACTTCTGTCAGCACCTTGTCCCGTTGGTATGTGAAGTAAGCATAAGCAATCCGGTTCGAACGTCCAACCCGTCCGCGAAGCTGATACAGCTGGGACAGGCCCATTTTGTCGGCATTGTGGATGATCAGCGTGTTCACGTTCGGGATGTCCACCCCGGTCTCAATGATCGTCGTGCTGACCAACACGTCAAAATTCCCTTCCAAAAAGTCGAGGATGACGCCTTCCAGCTCGCTCTCATTCATCTGGCCGTGCGCTACCGCGATCCGTGCATCAGGCACGAGCATGGATATTTGTTCAGCCATCTGCTCAATGCCTTGCACCTGATTGTAGAGGAAAAATACTTGGCCGTCGCGCGCCATCTCGCGCTCAATCGCTTCTCTCACCAGCGCAGGACTGTATTCCATTACGTACGTCTGCACAGGGAAACGGTTTTCTGGCGGTGTCTCGATGACAGACAAGTCACGCACACCCAGCATCGACATGTGCAGCGTCCGCGGGATTGGCGTCGCGGTCAACGTGATAACATCGACATTTGTCTTGATTTGCTTCAGCTTTTCTTTGTGACTCACACCGAAACGCTGCTCCTCGTCGACGATGAGCAGTCCGAGTTCGCGAAACGTCAAGTCTTTGGACAGCAAACGATGCGTTCCGATGACGACATCGACAGTGCCTTCCTTCAGTCCTTTTAACGTAGCGTTTTGTTCCTTGCGCGAGCGAAAACGGCTCAACACCTCAACCCGGATCGGGTAGTCGGCAAAACGCTCACGAAACGTCTCGTAATGCTGCTGCGCCAAAATCGTCGTCGGAACGAGAACAGCCACCTGTTTGCCGTCCATGACAGCCTTGAACGCTGCGCGAATCGCCACTTCTGTTTTTCCGTAACCCACGTCTCCGCAGACGAGGCGATCCATCGGGCGTCTGCGCTCCATATCGCTTTTGACCTCAGCGATTGCCCGCAACTGGTCGGGAGTCTCCTGATACGGAAACATCGATTCAAAGTCACGCTGCTCGGTTGTATCTGAGGAAAAGGCGTGACCGACCGCTGCTTCGCGCGCAGCGTACAGCTTGATCAAATCCTCGGCAATGTCTTTGACGGAAGACTGAACTTTGTTTTTGACCCGCTTCCATTCGCTTCCGCCCAAGCTGTAGATTTTCGGCTGGGCTTCTTCGCTCGCCACGTACTTTTGCACATGGTCGATTTGATCGATCGGCACAAACAGGCTGTCGCCTGCTGCGTATTGAATGTGAAGGTAATCTTTATGAATTCCGAGTATTTCCTTGGTTTCAATTCCAAGGTACTTCCCAATCCCGTGATTGATGTGCACCACAAAATCGCCGGGCTTTAGCTCCAAGTAATTTTTGATCCGCTCCGCATTGTTCATCGTCTGCTGAACTTTGCGCGCTTTACGCTGCTTGGCGGTAAATACTTCGCCCTCCGTAATAACGACCAGCTTGTTCAGGGGCAGCTCGAAGCCTGTCTGGAGGTTCCCCAAGATGATCGTAGGACGCCCTGGTGGCACCACCTCAACCGCTTCGGTCAACACATCTGCTTCCATCTCATAATCGTGCAGGACGCGCTCCAGACGTTTGGCACGCTCCAGATCGGCCGCGACAAAAACGATCTGGTCCTGAGACTTTTTCCAGCGGGCCAGCTCTGTTTTCAGCACATTCATCTGTCCGTGGAAGTTCTGCATAGTGCGACAGGTCAGGTTGACGATGTTTTGCGGCTGGGTCTTGGGAGATTGTCGGAGGAACAAAGACAGGTGGACAATCTGCCGCTTCTTGTGGGAAACGATGTCTTCATAAGTGCGGGACAGGCTCAGGTTAGCCATGTACTCGCCCTGAATGATTCGTCCGGTCAGCCACTCTGCTTCTTCTTTTTGCAGCTGTGCTGCCGTATCCAAAACGCGGGAAGGCTCATCCATGATCAAGAGGGTTTCAGACGGCATGTAGGAGATCAGCGTGTCCTGTGACGGATAAATGACGGAAACGTACGAGTACAGCTGAGCAAAACGCTGCCCTTGTTTCATACGCTCGACATCCGAACCAATCCGCTCGACCACTTTTTCCTTGGCGGCGCCATCTTTCAGCTTGGCAACGGTTTCACCGAGCTTCTGCTCTAAGCGAACAGCCGCTTCCATCAGCAAAGGCGTAGAGGCGATCATTTCTTTTGCCGGGCCCAAAATGTAGGTTTGCACCGATTCAAGCGAGCGCTGGGAAAGCATGTCGAACGTACGGATCGAGTCAATCTCCACATCGAACAGCTCGATGCGCACAGGCCACTCGGAATCAATCGGGTACAGGTCGATAATTCCGCCGCGAACGCTCAGTTCGCCTTTTCGCTCGACCATATCGACGCGCTCGTAACCAAGCTCGATACAGCGGGACAAAAACGATTCGATATCCAGCTCGTCACCGACAGACAGCGTAATCTGCGCCTCTTTCCACACTTCGGGAGGCACAACCAGGCGGCGCAATCCGGCGAATGGCGCAACCAAAAAACCCGTAAAGCCTTGGGCCAGACGGTTGAATACATGAATGCGCTGCGCCAGCATCTCGGGACTGGCGATGGCAAGCTCAGAGCCAATCAGCTCGTTTCCCGGATAAAGCAGCACTTGATCAGAAGGAACCAGCTCAATAAGATCCTCGTATACTTTTTGTGCTTGGTACATGTTATGCGTGACGACACAAACCGGGCGCCCGGTCATCTGTTTCAGTGCCGCCATCAGTGTCTGTCGGGCTGAGCCTGCTAGACCGGAGACAAGCTGCTCATGCAGACCTTTCTCCAAACCAGCCACAATTGTCCCGACGTTCGAGTCTTGTTTCATCGGGTTAATGATGACTTGCATTCACTAATCCCCTCTCTAATTCTTCTGTCATCTACAGCCAGAGCATGACTGGTCAAGCGATTTGCCCGCGGGTCGACCATGCGAAAAGAAGCCTTAGCTCCCCAAGCTAAGGCCTTGTCAGTGCAAGCCTTCCTAACGAGTATCCACTTATTTATTGAAGTGGGTTTCCAACTAGCGAAAGCTCTGGATGCTGAATCAGCGCTTCACGGCAGTAGTCGCACGTGATGCTGACGACCGTATCTCCACTTTGTTCTCTCGATATTATAAGAGCACGCTCCTCCGGGGTCAAGGAATCAAACCCGAGCTGCGCTTCTGTCACTTGCGATTCGTCAAATTCCGCGATTTTCATGCCGCAGCAACGACACGTATAGCGAATGCTCATGCATATGCCACCCCCATACCTTTCATATCGCTTAGTATGGTCGGTTGGGTGGAAAATCATACTAGCGGCAAGCCTGACTCCTGTGTACTGCCGCTTATTTTTGCAGGCTGTTAAACTGGTTCATCACTTTAATAAAAGGCTCTCTCGTCCACATCGCCGCTGCATCAGCAGCATGCTCCACAGCTTCCTGAATCAGCGTTCTCTCCGCAGCAGGGAACGATTGCAACACGTAGTCGCTCACACTGCGCCCTGGCTCTGGACGGCTGATCCCGACCTTGATGCGTTTAAATTCCTGGGTTCCCAAATGTTGAATCATCGACTTGATGCCGTTGTGGCCACCAGCACTGCCTTTTTCACGCAGACGAAGCTGTCCGGTCGGCAAGTCGAGATCGTCAAAAATGACAACCAGATCATCCGGAATCAGCTTGTAAAATTTCAAGATTTCTGCGACTGACTCACCGGACAGATTCATGTACGTCTGCGGTTTGACAAGCAGCACCTTTTCGCCTTCCACCCGGCCTTCGCCGACAAGAGCGCGAAACTTGTTTTGCGTAACGGGAATGCCCCATTTGTCGCTAATCTTATCTATGGCCATGAATCCGGCATTATGTCTGGTGTCTTCATATTTTTTACCTGGATTGCCCAATCCAATGATTACTTTCACGTTCATTCCCTCCTACTCTCTCCCCATTGTACTAGAATGACATCGGTAACAAAAGAAAAAGGGCCCGCAGTCATCAACTCGGCCCCTTCTTTCCATCATTCGACTTTTTTCTTATTCAGCCGCAGCCTTCTCTGCTACGGCTTCCGCCTCTTGCTCCGCTTCGATCGACTCTTCCGACTTGGCCTTCACTGGCAGGACACTGATCAGCACTTCTGTAGGGTCAACCAGCAGCTCTACTCCCGCCGGAACTTCCAGGTCGGCTGCCAAAACAACGTCTCCAATCTGGAAGCCGTCCACGTTCACCAGGAACGATCCCGGAATATTGCTTGGCAAGCAGTTGACCTCTACGTTATGGCGCACAAGCGTCGCTACTCCCAATTCAGGATCTCCCGTCATGAGGACAGGTACCGACGTCTGCATTTTTTCGTTCATATTGATTTTCTTGAAATCGGCATGCAAAATGTTGCCCTGCAAAGGATGGCGTTGCAATTCGTTTACCATCACATCATGGGTAGTTCCATCCACATCCAACCGGAACGGCTTGTTTGTCGTCTGGTGACGCAAGGCCGCATCCAGCTCCCGTCCATTGATTTGAATCGACTGACTGCTTACATCGCTTCCGTACACGACACCAGGCACCCAGCCTTCACGCCGCAGCACCTTTACGGAATTGCCTGTTGTTTGGTTGCGCACTTGAGCCTTTATCGCTTCCACAAAAAAACCTCCTCGGACCCTAGCTAGTAAAAGTTTCCTCACTAGCTTGTCCAAAGGAGGTTTATTTCAATCCCCTAAAAGGGGATGCTTGCCTTAATCGAACAGCTTGCTGACAGACAGTTCTTCGTGTACGCGAATGATCGCTTCGCCAATGATCGGCGCTACGGACAGAACGGTGATTTTGTCGATAATTTGCTCTTGGGTCAGCGGGATCGAATTGGTTACGATCAACTCTTTGATCTTCGAGTTGGCGATACGCTCGATTGCTGGACCGGACAGAACAGGGTGTGTGCAGCATGCGTAAACTTCGCGGGCACCAGCTTCTACCAATGCATTGGCAGCCAGGGTGATTGTTCCCGCTGTATCAATGATATCGTCAATAATGATGGCAGTCTTGCCTTCGATATTACCGACGATGTTCATGACTTCCGCTACGTTTGGCTCTGGGCGGCGCTTGTCGATAATGGCGATTGGCGCTTCCAGACGCTCAGCCAGCTTGCGGGCACGAGTTACGCCGCCATGGTCAGGCGATACGACTACGATGTCCTTCAAGCCTTTTTCGGAGAAGTGTTTGCCCAAAATCGGCACACCGAGCAGATGGTCCACAGGAATGTCGAAGAATCCCTGGATTTGTGTTGCGTGCAGATCCATGGTAATTACACGTTGCGCTCCTGCGGTTTCAATCAGGTTGGCAACCAGTTTTGCTGTGATCGGATCACGTGCGCGCGCCTTGCGATCTTGTCTGGCATATCCGTAGTAAGGAATAACAACGTTGATGCTTTTTGCAGATGCGCGTTTCAGTGCATCGACCATTACCAAAAGCTCCATCAAATGCTCATTAACGGGAGCAGACGTTGGCTGAATAACAAATACGTCACAACCGCGAACGCTTTCATTCAATTTAATTTGGCATTCGCCGTCACTAAAGCGCACAGCTTGTGCATTTCCGAGCGGTACACCAATGTGTTCAGCGATTTCTTTTGCCAATTCAGGGTTTGCGTTGCACGTAAATACCTTCAGTTTGGGGTCGCGGTAATTAGCCATGATCTTCTCTTAGAACCTCCCGTTATGATTGCTTTTTGCCCTTGCGAGGCATTTTGTTAGCGTAATCTGGTTTATTCACTTGACGCTCACGTGCGATCGCAAGCGCATTGTCAGGCACATCCTGAGTGATGGTCGATCCTGCTGCTACATACGCATTTTGTCCAACGGTAACGGGAGCCACCAGATTGCTGTTGCAACCGATGAACGCTCCGTCCTGGACGATTGTCTTATGCTTGACTGCCCCGTCGTAATTGACGGTTATCGTACCACAGCCGATGTTCACGCCATCGCCAATTTCCGCGTCACCTACATAGCTGAGGTGAGGTACTTTGCTTCCGTCGCCGATCTTTGTATTTTTCAATTCGACGAAATCACCGATCTTCGCTTTGCGGCCAATTTGCGAGCCTGGACGAATGTAGGCGAATGGCCCGACTGCCGACTCTGCTTCCACGCTTGACTCTACCATGACCGAATAGGAAATGGTGACGCCGGAACCAACCTGCACATCTGTCAAGTCAGCCTGTGGCCCAATGACGCAATCCGTGCCAATGGTTGTCCGTCCGCGCAAAAATGTACCCGGTTGGATAACCGTATCGGCCCCGATGACGACATCTGCCTCGATATACGTAGAAGCCGGATCAATGATGGTAACACCATTGCGCATATGACCGTTGGCAATCCGCTTCCGCATATACGCTTCCGCTTCAGACAGCTGCACACGATCATTGACGCCCATCGTTTCCTCAGGGTCAACCGCTTCGTACGCCACTACCTTTTCGCCCGCTTCCCGCAAAATGCCGACAACGTCTGTTACATAGTATTCGCCTTGCGCGTTGTCATTTTTCACTTCCGCCAAGGCTTTCCATAATTTGCGATTGTCATAACAGTATATGCCCGTGTTAATTTCCTGGACCGCCCGTTCCGCTTCTGTGGCGTCCTTATGTTCCACGATTCGCAATACTTCGCCCGCCTCGTTGCGCACGATGCGCCCGTAGCCTGTCGGATCGGGGAGCACGGCGGTCAATACAGTTGCAGCCGCTTGCTGCTCTTCGTGATAGGTCAGCAAGGCGGACAACGTCTGTTCAGACAAGAGGGGAACGTCTCCGTACAAAAGAAACGTAGTGCCTTCTTTATCCTGTAAAAACGGCGCTGCCTGCGAAACGGCATGCGCCGTTCCCAATTGTTCTTCTTGCAGTGCGTAAGTAACGCCCTCGCCTAGTTTGGCGCGGACCACGTCAGCACCATGACCTACGACGACAACGATGTCCTCAACCTGCATAGAAACCATCGTATCCACAACATGCTGAACCATTGGTTTCCCACATACAGGATGCAGAACCTTGTACAGCTTCGATTTCATCCGCGTACCCTGACCAGCGGCCAGAACCACGGCATGGATCTTAGACATGTCAACCCTCCATCGTAGAAGTTCCACAATGACTATATCTTAATCATATGTGGATTTCAAGACAATCGATGCAGGATTATCGCCGTTTCCCTGACATTGCCTGAAAGTTGTTCATCTAACAGACAACATTTAATAATCTGACAAAAAGTGATATATTGATGGGCGAAAGAGGTTATATAAAGGAGGCAGGAAGGAATGCCAGCGAATGTCTACTTGCTGACCGGATACTTGGGCAGCGGAAAAACGACCTTATTGCAAAAATGGCTGACTCATCTACGCGTCCAGAACGAAAACGTAGTCGTCCTGATGAATGAAATGGGCGAGGAAGATATTGACGGCGAACAGCTGCAAGGCTTTGGCTTCCCCGTAAAAAAGCTGCTGGACGGTTGCATTTGCTGCTCGATCAAAGGGGAACTGACAGAAGGCTTGCGGGATATTTTGAACTCCCTGCAACCCGATCGCATTTTGATAGAAACAACAGGAGTCGCCGACCCGATCGATGTCATCGATACGCTTACCCATCCCGAGCTTTACGATCGCATCGAGCTGAAAGGGACGATCAGCGTCGTGGATGCTTCCCGCTTTTTGGATCTCAATTCGCGCTTTGCCTCCACAGCGGCTCTCGTGAAGACCATCCGCAATCAGGTCAAATACGCCGATCTCATCCTGCTCAACAAAACAGATATGGCGAGCGCAGAACTGGTGGAGCGCGTCAAGCAGAAGCTCGCGGAGCTAAACCCGAAAGCGTCGATTCACCAAGCGGTGCAGGCGAACATCGATCTCTCCCGGCTTCAGACTGTGAAACGAGTCGAGCATGTGAGAGAACCCGATTCTGCCTCCCCTGCTCCCGTCCAAACAACGATCGGCCGCATGTCCACAATGGACAGGCTGAAACAATCGCTCGGCCTGAAAACGAGCACACCTTCGCTTTACAACAGCATCGATACGTTTTCCTACACTTTTACTGGGCCGGTAGACGAGAAAAAATTCGAGGATTTTTTGTATGATCTGCCCAAAAACGTGTATCGGGCAAAGGGGTATGTGCTCTTTCATGGAAAAAAAGAACTGATTTCGTTCCAGCACACGGACAATCAAGTGCTGTTCTTTCCATTCGAGAACTTCGGACCGAAACTGGTCGCTGTTTTTATCGGGGAAGGAATGGATCAACAGGAAATTACAAGAAAATTATCCAAATGTTACGGGTAATCAGACGCCGAAGCACCCTGCCAGAAATGACAGGGTGCTTTTGTATTGGGTGCTATTTTACGCACCCGCTTCGATCGTGCTTTCTTCTTCTTGACCTACGCGTTCATACTCGGTCAAAACAGCAGCTTGGATCTTTTCACGGGTAGTCGAAGAAATCGGATGGGCGATATCGCGAAATTCTCCGTCTGGTGTGCGCTTGCTCGGCATTGCAACGAACATGCCGTTGTTTCCGTCAATGACACGGATATCATGAACCACAAATTCATGGTCAATTGTAATGGATGCAATCGCTTTCATCCTACCATCCGTATTCACTCGGCGCAGTCTTACGTCTGTAACTTCCATCTAGTTCACTCCCTTTATCTATGAAACGCGTTTAGGAGTATTTCCACCCTCTGGGTAAATATTCCTGCTGATGTTATGCAATTTTTAAAAAAATATATAAATATGTTCATAACATCAACTCTTTACACGGCACATTTTTACTATCCATGTTATAAACAACGCAAAAACAGCCTAACGCACCGAGCATCAGGCTGTGTCGAATTTCCAATTATTCTATTCTTACGCTTCGATATAGGCAACGATCTCGATCTCTACTTTTACATCGCGCGGCAGGCGTGCCACTTCAACGGTAGAGCGAGCAGGCTTGTGATCGCCAAAATATTGGCCATACACTTCGTTCAATTGCGCAAAGTCATTCATGTCCTTGATGAATACGGTCGCCTTCACTACATGCGAGAGGTTTCCTCCTGCTTCTGCCAGAACAGCTTTGATGTTGGAGAACACCTGATGGGTTTGCTCCACAACGTCGCCTTCTACCAGCGTGCCGTCCGCACGCAGCGCGATTTGGCCGGATGCAAACAGAAACGGACCTACTTTTGCAGCCTGGCTGTACGGGCCGATAGCTGCTGGAGCCTTGTCAGTTGAAACAAAAGAGATTGCCATTTTGATCTACTCCCCTCTATTTTCAAAAAAACTGCCTAGCTCAATTTCAATCTGCTTGCCCTTGAAGTCGACATCTTGCAGTTTGGCAAGAGACACATACTCATCAACCAATCGCTCGGACACATCTGCTGTCGTTTCGACCAGCACGCCGCAACCAACAACAGTCGCGCGGAACTCTTGAAGCAGATCGATCATGCCGCGCAGCGTGCCGCCAGCCTTCATGAAGTCGTCCACGATCAGGACGCGGGACTGCTCGGCCAAGCCGCGGCGAGCGAGAGACATCGTCTGAATCCGCTTACTGGAACCGGATACGTAATTGATGCTTACCACAGAACCTTCCGTCACCTTGTTGTCGCGACGCACAATGACGACAGGCACATTCAAAAACATGGCTGTCGCGTATGCGAGAGGGATTCCTTTTGTCTCCACTGTCATGACCACATCGACGTTTTTGTCAGCGTAAGCAGTGGCAAAAAGCTTGCCGATCTTCGCCATAGTCGCCGGGTTGCCGAGAATGTCGGACATGTACAGGTATCCACCTGGCAAAAGTCTTTCCGGATTGGCCAATTGCTCGATCAGTTCGCGCATGAAGTGAAGGGCCTCTTCCGTTTTTACCTGGGGAATATACTTCACTCCGCCTGCCGCACCCGCCACCGTCTTGAGCTGCCCTACACCCTGGACCTCAAACGCTTCCTTGATGATCGACAAGTCTTCACTGATGGATGATTTCGCTGCGCCGTATTGTTCCGCAAACAGAGTGAGAGGAGTCAGCGTATGGGGATGGGCAAGCAAGTGCTGCGTCATGTCAACCAGACGCGCACTTCTGCGCAATTTCTTCATGGCTCTTCCTCCAAAACCGAATATTATGCTGCTAATGTATCATTTTTATACGTGTTCATGCAAGTATTTCCCCATCTTGGGAGCCTAACATTCGGACAACAAACACATCTTTGACAAAACCTCTGAGTGCATTGTAAATCCTATGTACTTTCGCTTCCTTTTGCACGAGGGCAAACACCGTAGGACCGCTGCCGGACATCAAGACACCGTCCGCTCCGGACGCGATCATCAGCTCCTTGATTTGCCGCACTTGCGGATAAAGGGAGAGCGTGACGTTTTCCAACACATTTCCGAGCGACTGGCACATTAATGAAAAGTCTTGCTCTGAGATAGCTTGAAGCATCTGCCTGGTGTCAGGATGATTGTCGATTTTGTCGACACGCAAGTTCCCGTACACATCAGGAGTGGACACACCGATCGGCGGCTTGGCCAAAATCACCCAGCAAGGGGCCGGCGTTCCCAAATGCGTGATTTGCTCCCCGCGCCCTTTTGCCAGCGCAGTTCCGCCATAGACGCAAAAAGGGACGTCAGAACCGATTTCTGCGCCAATCTCCGCCAGTTCATCCAAGCTCAATCCGAGATTCCACAGCTGGTTCAAACCGCGCAACGTCGCCGCGGCATCACTGCTGCCGCCAGCAAGTCCGGCCGCAACCGGGATTTGTTTGTCTATATACAACCGTACGCCCTGGCGCACCTGATAGCGTTCTTTTAAGAGCACTGCCGCTTTATAAGCATGATTGCGGATATCATCCGGTACGAAGCTGGCAGAGCAGTCCAGCGTAATCTCACCATCTTCGCGCAGAGTCAAGTCTACACGATCTGCCAAGTCGACGGTAGTCATCACCATTTCCACTTCGTGATAACCGTCCGGCCGTTTGGCAAGCACATCGAGAGTCAGATTGATTTTGGCCGGAGCTTTGACCGAGATACGCACGTTGTTCACCTCTGCCTACTATACTAAATTTCCTAGTCTCTTATTGTAGCATAGCCAATCTCTCCCCTGCCAGTTGATACCCCAAAAAGAATAGGATCGAGATCATTGCGGTTATTTCGAAAATTCAGCAGTGTTTTTCGGCATGAGAAAAGCCGGGAGGTCCCGGCCTTGTCAACGAGTTTGTATGATTGTATTCCTGAGATGGGATGTGTCCGCTCGCGTCCTGCCAGCGCTTATGACCGTCTGGCAGCCAGTGCTTCCTCGGCAAGCTGTACAGCTCGCTTCACCATGTTTCCCGCGTCACGCGTCGTGATGCCTCCCCAGCCCTCCGCCTTTACCGTATCGTAAAAGCCAAGCTCCTTGGCGAGTTCCATCTTGAACTGCTCTGACATCATTCCTCGTCTGCGACCCATAGCATCCTCCCTTCCCGTTGACAGGTATAGTGTGCTCCAAGTCCAGCTTTTTCATCTTCGCGCCCAAATATTTACAACCTTTTGATAGCAAAAATAAAACAGTAGAACCCAAAAGGGCTCTACTGTTGTACAAATGTGATGCGGATGTGCTCGTTATCGCGGCACACCGTCAACTCTACTGTTTCCGTCAAGATGTCGGCATAGCTGTAGGAGACCCGCTCAAAGAGTTGATCGTCGTCAAGCTTTACCACAAACACAGATGGGTATGTTTCTTCGAGGATGCCACTTCGTTCGACGGTTTTACGGCGACCTCCATTGGCCTTCAGAAGGATGCGTTCACCAATGTGCCCGTCTAAACTGCGTTTAATGTCAAGTAACGCGTTTCTTGCCATTGTTCCATCCACCTCGCTTACATCTATTATAACAGCTCAATTATATTTTGTCAAAGAAATAAAAAATTATAGCAACCCTGTAGATATTTTGTCAACGGGGTTTTTTTCAGCAAATTAGCAGATATTTGTCACCTGCTCTCCAACAGTATGTCCACAATGCGCAAAAACCTTGCTGCAGCAAGGCTTGCCGATAATAGCCCGGCCTTTTTTTCCGCATTTTTCTTGCATTCATCGACAAAAAACCCCCGTCTTTGGCTTTTTCCGTCCAAAAACGAGGGTAAAAGTTTGTCTTATTGCCCAATAAGGCCGCGCCGCAAGCCTTCGTTGGCTAGGCGGGCGAACTCCTCGATACTGAGGGTTTCGCCGCGGCGGGTCGGTTCAATCCCGATGTCAGAAAGCATCTGTATTACTTCATCCTTCTGTGTTTTTAGAAACAGACCGTTCATCAGGTTGTTCAACAAAGTTTTGCGCCGTTGGGCGAACGAGCAGCGCACCACCCGGAAAAACACATCCTGGTCGTCCACTTCAACTGGCGGACGATCCCTGACTTTGAGCCTGATGACGGCAGAATCGACGTTAGGACGAGGAATAAACACGCTGGCTGGAACGATCATCGCGACTTCTGTTTCCGCATAAAACTGCGCCGCGACAGAAAGAGAGCCGTAGTCTTTCGTGCCTGGCTTGGCAGCAATTCTCTCAGCCACTTCTTTTTGAATCATGACCACGATGTTCTCCAGAGGCAGTCTCTCTTCCAGCAGCTTCATCAAAATCGGCGTCGTCACATAGTAAGGCAGATTGGCTACGACGCTCAGCTTCTCGACCCCAGCCAGCTTCTCTGTAATGAGGGAACGCAAATCAAGCTCCAGCACGTCGCCATGCACGACCTCGATATTGTCGTAGGGCGACAGCGTGTCCTGCAAAATGGGCAAAAGCCGCTGGTCGATTTCAATCGCCATGACCTTCCCTGCTGCTCGTCCCAATTGTTCGGTCAAAGCGCCAATCCCCGGGCCGATTTCAATCGCGCCTTTTTCCTTCGTCAGATCAGCTTCGTCCACGATATTGTGCAAAATGTTGGTGTCTACGAGGAAATTTTGGCCCAAACTCTTCTTGAAGGAGAAGCCGTACTTCTCCAGGATTTCTTTTGTTCGCGTAGGTGTGGCAATATCCTTGCCTGCTGCTTGCGTCATTGCTTACTCCCTCTCTTTATCGATGGCTTCTACAGCCGCTTTAAATTCCGCGCGAGTGATTTGAAAAGCATTCAGCCGTTGCAGCATTTGCTTGGCGTTGGCGTAACCGATCCCCAAAGCTTCCCCAAGCTTGATTCTCCGCTCCTTGGCATCGCTTCCCGACGTGAGTCCATTTTCCAGCAAATCATCGGAGGTAATCTCTCCGGCTGTTTCCGCCATCTCTGTCCGGACTTCCGACAGCGCGCGAACAATCACTTCCGGCGTGGCGTTCTCCACCCCGATGTCGCCTTTTTTCATACCGTCCTCCTGCGTAATGAAGGCGTGCTTGCAGCCCGGTACGGAACGACTGATGATCTTGCGAATGCGCTCCCCCTGGTAATCGGGGTCTGTAAAAATAATGACGCCGCGCTTCTGCTGCGCCAGCCGGATTTTTTCTATCGTTCTGGCATGGATGGCGGAACCACCCGTTTCAATCGTGTCAGCGTTCACTGCACGCTTGATGGCAGCGGTGTCGTCTCTCCCCTCCACGACGATGACCTCTTTTATTTTCATGACGTACTCCTACTTTCGTACAATGTCGCTTTTGCTAGTAGTGTTCCAAAAAAATCAGGCAAAAAGCCTGGAAATGCCGAAACGAATCTTCGCCTGAAACCGTCTAACTATCAAACAGCTTATCATGTCTATTCGCAAAACGCCAAAGACAAAGACAGGAGCGGTCTGCTCCTGTCCTATGGTTTCTGCGGCCCGATTATATAGACGGTTTTGTTGCGCTTGCGACCAAATTGAACGGCTTCTGGCTCTGTGCTCACAAACACGTCAATTTTTCCGCCGCGCATGGCGCCGCCTGTGTCTTCTGCCCGGCGATACCCTACGCCCTCAATATACACCCACCAGCCATATGGAATGACTTTTGGGTCTACTGCGATCGTGTGGCCTGCCTTTGCTTTGACGCCTGTCGCCGTACGTCCATAGCCTGGCGAGCTAGGATGCTTGCCTCCCCCTGAAGGAGAATAGGCAGTCAAAGTAACCCCGTTCAGCACTTTTTTCGGCCTGAATACTTTCCCACCACGCGAGATCATTCCCGCTGAAGCGACCAAGACCCTTTGCGATGGATCGTTGTTTTGCAGCGAAGGAGCTGCTGTTCCGACGGCCACCACTTGGTCCTTCTTTGGCACAAGCACATCTCTTGCCACCAGTTCACGGGAGACCTCCTTTCCGTCTTCCATGACCAGCTTGTAGTGTGCAATTGCCTTACCCTCTTGCCCGTTTTGCAGTACACGGGACTTACCCTTGGTTAATGCCGGATCGTTCTTGCGTATTTCCTGAAAAGCAACCCGTTCCTCGACTTTGACTGTCTGCTCGACTACGCGCTTAATTGTAATCGAAGCGTCCTTCGTCAGCGAGGCGGTCAGGGCCGGCTCTACCCGGTCCTTTTCACCCAGCGCAATGCCGCTGTCCTTCAACACGCCAGCAACATCCCGACTAAGTGTCTGTATCGTTTTAGTCTGCCCGTCAACCTGGACCGGAATGGACCAGGCTGTATGTAAAGTGATCAATGCTCCGTCTGATAGCTTCGTCTCAGGTGTTGGTTGAAGGGAATCCTTTTCCGTTACCGTAATGTTTCGCTCGGTCAAGAACTGCTGTACGGTACTAGCTTTGGTAGCTACCGTCTGGCTTTCTCCGTCCAACGAAAAAGTGACCTGTTTTGGCTGGGTAGCCTGGGCAGAGAAATAGCCAACCATGGGAACGAGCACAAGAGCAAGGATGCCGAAAACGACAAGCCCCGAATGCTTATACTTTTCCCATATCGCGCGTAACTCCATTTCCCACACTCCTTTTCCTAGAAAAGCACGAGGCTTCTCCTGTCTAGCCAGGTAAGGGTCGATGTAATTGCACCAATATTCTGGAAGTGGTCTGTACTTAACAAGGTCGGCTTTGATTGTAAGTTACTTTTTTCCCTTTGTCAAATTTACCCTCCCCTGGCCGAAGCGATAATGCTAACAGACTAGCAAAAATCAGATGGCGAATGGTAGCAGATTTCTGTCGAGAAGCTTTGTCGGATGGACAATAATCGTTCGACACATTGTTCAAGGTATGCGCCGCAAAAAACGAGTAGAACAACAGATCGCAGCACAAAAAAACGGGAAATCACGTGATATGGCGTGATCTCCCGTTTTGGCTTGCTGTTTTTTACGGCTGGAGGCGAAACAGTCGTCTTGCATTTTCTGTGGTGATTTGGGCCATTTCTTCGTAAGACAAGCCGCGAATGTTCGCCATTTCCTCGCAGACGTAACGCACGTATCCACTCTCATTTCGCTTCCCGCGGAACGGATGAGGGGTCAGGTACGGGCAGTCTGTTTCTATCAACAGCTTGTCGAGCGGTACTTGGGCTGCTACTTCTTTTGGCTGCTTCGCATTTTTAAAGGTCAGCGGGCCGCCGAATGAAATGTAAAAGTTCATGTCCAGCGCCAGCTTCGCCGTCTCCCAGCTGCCGGAGAAGCAGTGCATGATCCCTCCGACCTCTGCTGCCTTTTCTTCTTTCAGGATCGTCAAAACATCCTGGTGCGCGTCGCGATTGTGGATGATGATCGGCATGTCGAGCTTCCGCGCCAAACGAATTTGCTTGCGGAATACTTCTGCCTGCACGTCTTTTGGCGACGTATCCCAGTAATAGTCCAGGCCCATTTCGCCCAGCCCCACTACCTTCGGATCGCGGCTCAACTCCTCGATCCACTCCAAATGCTCGTCGGTCATGTCTTTGGCGTCCTGGGGATGCCAGCCGATGACTGCGTATATGAAATCGTGGTTTTTCGCCAGATCCATGCAAGTCGGGATGGTTTCTGCGTTGAATCCGATGTTCACGATCGTGCTGACGCCGTTTTCCCGCGCGCGGGCGATGACTTCCTCGCGATCCTCATCAAATTCTTTTGCATTCAGGTGCGCATGTGTCTCAAATAGCAAAATAGGTTCTTCCTTTCCTGCCCCTCGTTACTTCACAATCGCTCCGTTCGGCATGCTCGGATCTACTGTCGCAAGCGTCAGCTGATCGCCTGCGGACGCTGCCAAAATCATGCCCTGCGACAGCTCTCCGCGCAGTTTCACAGGCTTCAGATTGGCTACGAGGATTACTTTTTTGCCGACCATGTCTTCCGGCGTGTAGTATTTCGCGATACCGGAAACGACTTGGCGCTTTTCATAGCCGAGATCCAGTTGCAAAATCAGCAGTTTGTCGGCGTTCGGGTGCTTCGCACATTCCACTACTTGCGCAACACGCAGTTCTACTTTGCCAAAATCGTCGATACCGATTTCTTCTTTGGCATCCGCTGGTTTTTCTGTCGCTTCCGCCTGGTTTGCCGTTGTTTCGTTCACAGGTGCTTCCCCTTTCAAAGCGTCTTGTTTTTTCTTGTTTTCCTCTGCTTGGCGGCGTGCTTCTGCTGTCGAATCGTCAATGAAAGCCAGCTCAGCCTGCACGTCCAGACGCGGGAACAAAAGCTCTTTGCGGCTCACGATGCTGCCGGCAGGCAATCCGCCCCATACGCCAGCCGATTCCCAGCTTGTCGCCTGTTCGTTGCCCAAAATGCCGAGTTGGTCCCAAATTTTCGCAGGCGCCTTGGTCATGAACGGTTGAATCAGCACGGAACTGATGCGAATGCTTTCCGCGAGGTTGTACATGACTGTCGCCAGACGTCCTTTGGTTTCTTCCGATTTTGCCAGGTTCCACGGCATGGTTTCGTCGATGTATTTGTTCGTGCGGCCCACCAGTTCCCAGATGTGGGCAAGCGCATTGGAGAAACGCATTTCTTCCATATGCTCCTCGACCAGCGCCTTCGTTTTCATCGCGAGGCTGATCAGGCTGTCATCCGGTTCGCCAGCATCTTGCGGAGCTGGAACTACGCCTTCGAAGTATTTCTCGATCATGGTAGCGGTGCGGCTGAGCAAGTTGCCGATATCGTTTGCCAGATCGTAGTTCAGGCGCTGTACGAACGATTCCGGTGTGAAAATGCCGTCCTGCCCGAAGTTGATTTCACGCAACAGGAAGTAGCGAACGCCATCGGAGCCGTAACGGTCAATCAGCAGCTTGGGATCGATAACATTTCCTTTCGACTTGGACATTTTTCCATCCGGCATCAACAGCCAGCCATGACCGAAAATTTGTTTCGGCAGCGGAACATCGAGCGCCATCAGCAAAATCGGCCAGTAGATCGTATGGAAGCGCAAAATGTCTTTTCCGACCATATGGACGTTGGCAGGCCAGAAACGGCGATATTTGCTGTCGTCGTCAGACAAGTAGCCAAGAGCAGAAATGTAGTTGGTCAACGCGTCAATCCAGACGTAAATCACATGTTCAGGATCGCTCGGCACTTTAATTCCCCAGTCAAATGTGCTGCGGGATACGGACAAGTCCTGGAGTCCAGGCTTCAGGAAGTTGTTGATCATCTCGTTGCGGCGACTCTCCGGTTGAATGAAGTCAGGGTTCGCTTCAATGTGCGCGAGCAGTCTGTCCTGATACTTCGACATGCGGAAGAAGTAGTTTTTCTCCTTGACCTTCTTCACTTCGCGGCCGCAATCCGGACAAATGTAACCCTTGTCGGTTTTACATTGGGTTTCTGTCCAGAACGCCTCGTCTGGTACGCAATAGTAGCCTTCGTACTCGCCGAGGTAAATATCGCCTTGGTCAAGCAGACGCTGGAACACTTTTTGCACGACTTCTTTGTGGCGCGGCTGTGTCGTACGGATGAAATCATCGTACGAGATGTCGAGCTTCTGCCACAGGTCGCGAATCCAGTCTACGACAGGATCGATAAATTCCAATGGCTGCTTGCCATCTTCGGCCGCGCGCTCCTGTAGCTTTTGACCGTGCTCGTCCGTACCTGTTAGGTAGTAGACGTCGTAGCCGCGCAAACGTTTGTAGCGCGCCAGTGCATCGCAAGCAATTGTCGTGTAGGCATTTCCGATGTGCAGCTTATTGCTTGGATAATAAATCGGTGTGGTGATGTAGTATGTTGGTTTCATGCAACCTAGCCCCTCCTAATAACATGTAGAAAAATAGAAAAGCCCACCCCAAAAAATTGGGGCGAGCTCTAACTCGCGGTACCACCCAAATGCTCCGTCTCCCTCGCGGAAAACGGACTTGGTGAGTCCAAAACAGACTCTACCCTTAACGCGGGTCAACGTCACAGACTACTGGGCACGACGGTTTGGTCGCGGCTGTTCATCTGCAAGACTCTGGGTCCATGTTCGGCTTGCTCGCTTATACCGGTTTTCAGCTGCCCCGGCTCTCTGGAATAAGGAGGATCGGCTTACTCTTCCCATCATGGTCGTTTGCTTTTGCTGTGCATTCCCTCATTTATCCTCTATTGTACACGACCGACCTGTTTTGTAAACATCCAGCCAGCACCATCTTTCCCGAATTATTTTCAAATGTAAGGAAAAGGGAAAGCAGAGAGAAGTAGGCTTTTTTGTCGAATAGGCGCGGTTTCATTCGACATAAAGTGACTGTTTCGACATGCATTAATCCCAGTAAATTTTATCCATAAAAATTTCCATACACTTTCCAGTTTCCTACAAAACGCTGATATATCAACTTTCTTATTTTCAAAAAACACTTTGGTTTTCAAAGATTTGTCAAAATCATGTTGACACCTTTGGGAATCGCTGGTATGATAATCCCAACAGAAAATGTCGAATATTGACGATTAATGATGAGCGTTTAACAATAGCATCGACATATGAATTTTTAGGAGGAGAATTTACAATGATGAAATCAACGGGGATTGTTCGTAAAGTAGATGAATTGGGTCGTGTCGTTATTCCAATCGAATTGCGCCGCACACTCGGCATTGCCGAAAAAGACGCTTTGGAAATTTACGTAGATGGTGAGCGCATCATCCTGAAAAAATACGAGCCTGCTTGCATCTTCTGTGGAAACGCTGATAAAGTATCTCATTTTAAAGGTAAAATCGTTTGCCAAGATTGCCTGACTGAGATGCCAGTTGTAAAACGCTAATTTTTGATAAAAAACCGATTTACATACAAATAGCCTTCGCACAGGGACAAGCTATGCGAAGGCTATTTGTGTTTTCTGAGCAAAAGAAAAAAGCCGACCTGCTAAGGCCAGCTCCTTATTCCGCTTCCTGATCGCGATGGTACTCGTTGTAAACGTCCCGTTTGGGCAAGCCGCGGTCATCAGCCGCCTGCTTGATGGCTTCTTTTTTGCTCAGACCCTGCTCACAGTAATGGTCGACATGCCCAACGACGCTCATTTGCTGCCACCAGTCAACAGCTTCCTCTGTTTCGACAGCGCCTGTGTAGCCTTCGACAATGACGCAAAATTCCCCGCGCACTTCCCCGCTGTCCAGCCATTCCAGCAGTTCGTCAAAAGTGCCGCGAACAAACTCTTCGTAGCGCTTGGTCAGCTCCCGAGCCAAAACAGCCCGGCGGTTGCCCCACGCTTCCTGCATCGCGGCAATCGTCTTTGCAATCCGATGCGGAGCTTCGTAAAAAATCAACGTCTCCGGATAACGCTTGAGCCGTTCCAGCTCCTCGCGCCGCTCCTTGTTTTCCCGCCCGATGAATCCGCAAAAAACAAAACGGTCTGTAGGCAGTCCCGAAGCAATCAAAGCTGTCAGTGCGGCATTGGCACCTGGCACCGGAACGACAGGATACCCGGCGGCGACTGCATCGCGCACAAGCTCTGCCCCCGGATCGGAGATAGCCGGCAGTCCGGCGTCGCTCACCAAGGCAATTCGCTTTCCTTCTGCCAACCATTGCAACAGCCCTTGACCGCTTGCTTCCTTATTATGCTCGTGATAGCTCACTGTGCGCTTCTCGATCTGAAAATGGTTCAGCAGCTTCCTTGTTTGCCGCGTATCTTCACAGGCAATCACATCGACCGCGCGCAGTGTTTCCAAGCACCGGACCGTGATGTCATCGAGGTTGCCAATTGGCGTAGCCACCAAATACAGGACACCTGTTTCCTCCTGCGCAAAGCTGCGCTGTATATTCATTGCGGCGTCCCTCCAATCAAGTCTTCTTTTTGCTTGCGATTCAGCCGTTTGATCGCTTCCTCCCGCTTCAAGCCCCATGAACGGTCAGGCCCCTCTTCCCAAAAGACAAGCGCCAACGGCCCGCGTCCTCTGGTATACTTCGCGCCTTTTCCCTCCTGGTGCTTCGCCAGTCGGCGCAGCAGCTCCGTCGTATAGCCGGTATACAAGGAACCGTCTGCGCAGGAAAGCATGTAGACAAAGTGGCTCTTATGCGAGGGAATCTCTTCTGCCAAAATAAATTTCCTGAAGTTCCTCACAGTATTCCTCACCATTCTCATAGACAATCAATGGCGGTTGAATCCTCAGCTCCGGCTTTCCGCCCCGCATTCCTTCGATTAGTACCATATTCGGCTCCGCATCCCTGCGCGGATAAACCAGGCGCATCCGCTTCGGCTCGATTCCGTATTGACGCATCAAGGAAATGATATCAATCAGTCGCGTCGACCGATGGACGAGTGCGAGCTTGCCGCCGTTTTTCAACAGCTGGCTGCCGACCCGGATGACATCTTCCAGCGAGAGCAAAATTTCATGACGGGCGATCGCAAAGTGCTCGCTGGTGTTTTTCTCGCCACTCGTCGCAGGCATATATGGCGGATTGCACGTAATCAGATCGAATTTGCCGTGACCGTAATGGGCAACAGCCTCTTTGACGTCTCCATGGTGCATCTCGATCCGTTCTGTAAGCCCGTTCAACTGTACGTTTCGACTCGCCATGTCGTACAAGCGCGGCTGAATTTCGATTCCATCAAAATGAGCTTCCGGCGTCCTTGTCGTCATGATCAACGGAATCGCCCCGTTGCCCGTACACATATCAAGCACCCTGCCGCGCTTTGGCACCGATGCAAACCGCGCAAGCAGCACAGCATCCATGGAAAAACAGAACACCTCGTGGCTCTGGATGATTTTCATTTCGTGTGTCAATAAATCGTCAATGCGCTCCGCATCGTAGAGCGGCACGTTGGTGACAGGTTCCATCCTTTATTTCCTACTCCTTTTTGTCCTTGTCTTGGAAAAAGCGACCTGACACGTGGCACAGGTCGCTTTCTCCATACGGTGATCGCTCGTCACCTTTATTTTTGAGGGCCGCCGCTCAAAAACGAGAGACAGAACAGGCAATCCCCTTCTTTACGCAAACTGCCGAAATGCACATTGCAGATATGAAACCCTTCCGCATACAGACGAGCAAGGTTGTCATACCCTTCCCCGACCACGGCCTTTTTGGCTTTCTCCTTGGCAACAATGCTTGTTCCTTTTTGTTTTGCCTGGGAGCCAGTCTTTTTCTTGTCCAGTCGGTTGCGAAGATGCTGGTTTTCAACGAGTAATTGGGCATTTTCCTCCATCAAAACAACGATGACGTCTTTCAACTCACCGATCTCTTTGTACAGGTCCCCAATTCGTTCTTCAATGCTCGCCATCTTGACGAAGATTTCCCGTTTGTCCACTAGCTCACCTCTCCCCTACCCCCACACTTTATTCATAGGTGGGGAGCCCTATCGCAATCTCATCCAATCCAAATTCCGTGATGCGTTTGTCGATCGAAAGCTCCACCTGAACGGACTGATCCAGTACGTTAACAGAAACGACTCGTCCATTTCCCATCGGGGTAGTGACCACCTTGCCGACATCCGGCATTTCATCACGCGTGCTTTCGTAGTTGTCATTCTCGTATTTTAAACAGCACATCAAACGGCCGCACAGACCGGAGATTTTTGCTGGATTCAACGAAAGGTTTTGATCCTTGGCCATTTTGATCGAAACTGGCTCGAAATCGCCGAGGAATGTCGAACAGCACAGCAGCCTGCCACAGGGACCAATGCCGCCAAGCATTTTTGCTTCGTCGCGCACGCCAATCTGACGCAGTTCAATGCGGGTGCGAAACACGGAAGCGAGGTCTTTTACCAGCTCGCGGAAATCAACCCTGCCGTCAGCGGTAAAATAAAAAATGATCTTGTTGCGGTCAAATGTGTATTCCACATCGACCAGCTTCATATCGAGCTTGTGCTCCTTGATCTTCGTCTGGCACACGGAAAAGGCGTTTTTCGCAGCTTGCTTGTTTTCATCAACCTGCTTAGCGTCTTTATCGTCAGCCATGCGAATGACCTTTTTCAACGGCAGCACCACATCGGACTCAGCGACTTCCTTTTTGCCGATGACGACCTTGCCATATTCGACCCCTCTCGCCGTTTCGACGATTACAGTGCAATCTTTCTCTATCGGCAGTCGGTCAGGGTCGAAGTAATATATTTTGCCCGCTTTTTTAAAACGGACCCCAACAACCTCATACAAGGGTTATCCCTCCTGGAATTGAAGAACCAACCGCTCAAGAGCCAACTGTGCGTTGGCGTTTCGCTCTATCCGATTTTTCGTATCCATGACCAAATCTATCCCGTGCAAGAGCTCAGCTTTTGTCCATACCAGTGCTTGTCCTTGCAGCACATCCTGTTGGTCGCTGTTAATGAGATGGGCATGCCTGCCTACTTGCACATACAGGATATCGCGCAGCCAAAGGATGAGCAAATCTAAAAAGAGGGGTAGTTCCTCTTTGATTTTGTCGCTCTTTTGCAACATATCATGGATGGTGAAGAGCGCAGACGAATTACGCTGTTTGCACTCATGGCTCAATTGTATCACTAGATTTCTTAGCTGTGCAAACGATTCTGATTGGCTGAGTGCCTTGGCCTCTTCCACATTTGTCGTAATGTGGGAGGCAATCTGCGCCATCCCGGCAGAAATGCCGTCTGACCGCAGCTGTGCCGCAATGGCTTCGGCAGAAAGTGGAGAGAATTGCACGATTTGGCACCGGGATAAAATCGTCGGGAGGATCGAGTGGCTATGTTCCGTCAGAAGCAAGGCCAGTACACCAGCGGGCGGTTCCTCCAAAAACTTCAGCAGGCTGTTGGAAGCTTGCGTCGTCATTTTGTCGACGTGTTCGATGATGTACACCTTGTGCTTGGACTCTACCGCGCGCATGGCCATTTCTTTTTGCAGCGCGCGAATCTGGTCGATTTTAATAGAAGCTCCATCAGGTGTAATAAACAGGACGTCGGGGTGGTTTCCCCCTTCAATCCGCCTGCATGTAAGACAGGCCCCGCAGGCGTCCGCTTCCCTTTCCGGACAAAAAAGGGACTTCGCCAGATGCAGGGCCATCTGCTTTTTACCCGCTCCTTTGGGACCAGCCAATAAATAGGCGTGTGCCAATCTGTTGTTGAGCAGGCTATGATACAGCAGCTCGGAAGCTCTCGGCTGCTGGGAAAAACGGGTCCATGTCATAATGGTTTCACACCCACTAAAAATACAAGTTGATCAGCATGCCGCGGATTTCGCCAATCCGGGCCAACAAATCAATCGTCGGCGCCTGGTCGCTCAAAAGCTCATCTGTCAGACGCAAAAGCTCCTCATCGACCTGCTTGACGATTTTGTACAGCCTGCTGCGGCCTCGCCGATTGATTCCTCGTCTGTCATCCAGGGCAACCCCGTATTTGACGGCTTCCTCCATGAATTGCTTGACGAGGTTTTTATATGCATAAAAATCGCGAACAGAGCGCGATCTGGCAAGAACTTGCCCCATCCTGTCGATGTCGCCGAGCAGCCGATTGATCAGCTCCTGGGACATGCGCTCGTCTTCTCCTTGCACCATCGTGCCAAAATTCAGCTTTTCGAGCTGAGGATTTCTACGTGAATCTGCCGTTTTTATCATGTCCAGCTTAGGTCTAAGCCCATCGCCGATTTTCATCTCGCCACCCCACAGGCCCGATCAGTAGGGGATAAACCCCCCGTTACATCAAGTATAAACGAAAGCGGCGAAAAAAGAGAGCATGAACTAACCTGCAGATGAGAATGAGGATGCTCTTCACTTTTGCGCATCATATGTCAAAAAGAGTGGAACTCTCCTACATCCAGTACAAACACGGCGGCTCCGCCTACCTGTACTTCCAGCGGGTAAGGCATGAACGAATCCACTGCATTGCTGAGAGGGGAAACAGGAGTGACCATTTGCTTGCGGGATTTGCAGTTGTGTGCAATGATGTCGATTACTTCCGGCACGCTTTCGTCAGACGTACCGATCAAAAACGTTGTGTTGCCAGCTCGCAAAAAACTGCCGGTACTGGCGAGCTTCGTCGCGCGAAACCCTTTCTTTACCAGTTGTTGAGACAGACGACCACTATCTTTGTCCTGGACGACCGCAACTACCATTTTCATCGGCTATCACCCTTTCCGCAAGAATTATCCCGCACGTGCTTTATTGTATGAAAATCATGTAGGCTTGGTACGCTATTTCGCCTAAACATATTATACAGTATGTACCTGTACATGCGGTACTGCGAACCTTACAATCTGTCCAGCAATACGCGCAATGCCGATTCGTACACCTGCTCCATCGGCTGCTCGGCATCAATAACGACGAAGCGATCGGGGTCTTTTTCCATGACAAGCTGATACCCTTCTCTTACCAGCTGGTGGAAGCGGATCCCTTCCAGATCGAGCCGATTGACTTCTCTGCCGCGCGCCTTGTTGATTCTCGCCAGTCCAACCTCGGGACGTATATCGAAAAACAGCGTCAGTTCCGGCATGCAGTCACCGACGGCGAAGCGGTTGATCTCATAGACTGCCTCTATGCCAAGCCCTCTTGCATGGCCTTGATAAGCAAGACTGCTGTCGATAAAGCGATCGCAAAGTACGAGCTTGCCGGCTTGCAAGGCAGGCAACACTTTTTCAGCCAAATGCTGGCGTCTCGCTGCGGCGTACAGCAATGCTTCCGTTCTCTCGTCCATTTGCGTATGCGCCGGATTCAGGATGATCTCGCGGATTTTCTCGGCAATATCGATACCGCCCGGCTCGCGCGTCAACAGCACGTCCACGCCACGTGCCTGCAATTCCTCGTACAGCTTGGCGATGACAGTCGATTTGCCCGCCCCTTCGCCACCTTCGACAGTAATAAAACGGCCTTTTGTTCCTGTTGTCACTTGCATGCTCCTTCCGCACCTGTTGTAGCAGGCCACTTGCTTCCTATCTGTAACTAACGCAACACCTGGATGGTATGCAAACGATCGTCCTGCACCCCGTGAAAGCTAGTGCGCCCCCGCCGCAACTCGGCGAGCATTTCCAATCCTTCCTCATCCATTCGCTCACCCGGAACGAGTACCGGAATACCTGGAGGATAAGGAATGACCATCTCGGCCACGATTCGTCCCGTTGCCTGTTCGAGCGGAATCGTCTCCCGCGGGCGGTCAACCGCTTCGTGCATCGGCACAGCCTGCTTGCGCAAATAGTGCGAGGAGACAACGCCGTGCAAAAGAATCCGCTCCGCTTCCGCTTCGACCTGGGGCGAGAGCGATTCCAGCAACCGGGCCAAGGCTTCCAAGTCTTTATGAGTCGTTCCTGCCGATGCTGCCAGCAGTACGTGAGAATCATCAGCCAACTCTGGAAAGATTCCATGTCTTTCCATTAATTCCTGCAACGCAAATCCGCTCGTCTGTCCCGTGCGCAAGTGCAAAAACAGCTTCAAAGGATCAAACGTCGCATATACGCAGTTCGCAGAAAGCTGCGGCCATTCCAGCCATTCCAGCTTGCCTGTTCTCTCCCGGAGCTTGTCCAGTAGCGGCAGCAGTCGCTCCCATTCTTCACAAGCTTCAAGCGCCAGGTGACGCCGGGCCAGATCGAGCGAAGCCATCAGTATGTACGAAGGGCTGGACGACTGGAGCATGGCTAGATGCCGATACAATCGTTCCCTGTCTATTCGCCCGCCTTGCAGATGCAGCATGGAGGACATCGTCATGGCCGAAGCCATTTTATGTGTGGATTGTACGGCAGCGTCCGCACCCGACTGCATCGCCGAGCGAGGAAAAGCCGGATGAAAGCCAAAGTGGGCACCATGCGCCTCGTCAATCAAAAGCGGAATGTCGTGCCGATGCACCGTAGCCGCCATTTTCGCCAAGTCGATGCCCATGCCGTAATAGGTGGGATTCGTCAAAAAGACTGCCTTGGCATCCGGATGTGTCTGCAGGGCACGCTCGACATCCTCGCGCCTGACCCCGGCGGCAACACCTGTTGCCAAATCCACGGCAGGCACCAGAAAAATCGGCTCCGCTCTGGCCATGATGATCCCGTGATAAACCGATTTATGGCAATTTCGCTGCACGAGAATTTTGTCACCCGGTCGGCATACCGTCATGATCAGGGCAAGATTCCCGACTGTGCTGCCGCCAATCAAAAACTTCGACTCTTCCGCACCGAAAGCTTCCGCAGCCAAAGACTGTGCTTCCGCAATCACGCCTTGAGGCTGGTGCAAATCATCGGTCCCGCTAATTTCAGTCAAATCAAGCTCCAATACGGATTGAAAACGATGTTTGGCGTGGCTGTCAAAGCTGTGGCCCATTTTGTGCCCAGGCACATGAAACGGATGCGGGCGATGCTTGGCGTGCCGTTCCAGCTGTTCATACAGGGGCGCACGCTTTTGTCGCTCCCGAAATTCAGCATCTCTCATAAGCACGCGCGACTCACGTCCTTTGTCATGAATATTACCCATTATTTTAGCATGATTTGACATGAGGAAAACGGAAATTCGCCAAGCTTTTTGGCAAATGAAAAAAGACACCGGGGATGCCGATGCCTTTTTCCGTCACGCATCTTTTCGCAGCCAAATTCGTCTCATCTGGTGGATAAAGAACGGATACTTTTCGTCCTGGACGTCGGTATTTACCATTTCCTGTTCGCATTTTTGACAAATAAACTGCTCACAAATGGCGATCCCGTCGTTCTGCTCCTGTTCACAGACGATACATCGCTGAGCAACTTTTTCCATAGTGCAAACGCCTGCCCTTTTCCTCAATCTACCAACCATTATACCCCATTATAATCCGCATCATTCCCAAACGTTCGTCTTTTCGCCGATAGCTCGGTAACCTTTGAAAAAAAGCTGGGCTTCCTGGGTTGGAAAACAGGATGCCGCGTCCACGACCAACGACTGGCGCATCACCTTCGCCACTTCTTGCAGGGAAAGCTCGTCCACAATACCGAGCCTGTCTCCGATCACCAGCAAATCGGCATCCTGCAATACGGCGTTCCACGAATCGCCGTGCAGCCAGTCGGGGTGTACCTCGTTCGGATATTGCCCGTCCGCTCCGGTGTAGACAGCTACGTCCATTTTCGCCAGCCAGCCTTGGGGCATCTTGTCCCACAAAGCGTTTGAACCGATCAGTGCTACTCGCCTGATCTTCGCCTTTTCCAGAACGAGCTGGCATTCCCGCTCAAGCCATTTGCAAACATGCGAGTGATCCCGACGCTCCGCAAAAAGCCAGCCCTGCCCGATCCGCGTATCCAAACCTAAAGCTCGCGACACTTGCCTGAGCGAGACTTGCCGGGTATCGCACCACTCGCCCAGCTCCCAATAAAAGCGTTCTTTCCACGCCAAATAACGCGGCAGCTGACGAATCGCTTCATCTACTTCCCGGCGGCCGCAAATCATGGACACTTTGCCGTATTCGGCAAGCAGTCGGCAAACCAGGCGCATATACTTGCCGGACGGATTTCCCCCGATCAAAGCGCGCTCGTTGCCCGACCACAATGCCAAGCGGATTACTTCCCATTTCCTCGCATCATCACCAGCCTCGCTCGACAACGCCAACTCATCCGCCCAGGCATATGGCGCCTCATCCCCGTATATCACCAACAGGTCCGCATCGTTTTGCTGACGCATGCTTGTTCTATCCGCTGCCCGCAGCTTGTTGTAATCGTCATGCCCGGTTACAAGAAATCCGTCGACGCCTTCTGGCGGAAGTCCTGTTTGCTCAGATGCCAAATCGATCCCGCATTCGCGCAGAGAACCGCCCAAGCTGCGCACGATTTGTTCGGACGCGGCCCATAACGTCATTCGCTGCTCTCGCACATCTCCTCCCCCGCTTTCTTGGGCAAAAGTCTTATGCCGATTCCATTTCGTTCCTTTTTATCGTTGCCCATAAACCGCAAGTCCATCACATTTTCGCAACAATCGCCGCCAGCCGGACATGCGAAAAAGCCGTCAGTCTTGGCGCGGACCAACGGCTTTTTTGCATAAGGTGCAACTTTCTCCCGCTTGGAGACTGTGCGATAATAGACAAAGAACTGCGAAGGATGTGACTTCTATGAAGGGACAAGCCCAACATACGATCTACAGCTACAAGCTGCTTTACCGATTTCGCTGGGGACTTATCGGCTATTTGCTTCAGCTTTTGCTGATTGGCCTGTCCCTGATCGGCAGCTCCATGCTGTTGCAAGTACCTGTGGCCTCGCTTGTCGTCACATTGGCGATCCTGCCTGTCATACCGATCTGCCATTTGATCATTTTTCGGCTCTACGCCCAGCTGCGCTCGCAAAAACCTCAGACAACCGCTGACATGCTCGTCTCACCATGGTGGGGGGCTGGCTACGTGCTTCCCGTTCCGTTATCTGTTTATCGAGCCAGCGAAAGTACCGTATTGGTCGGCACCGCACTCCTGGCTGCGGGAGCATTCGTCTGGCTGTCGGCGGGCTATGGACTTACGTTGCTCGGCGGCGTGGCCGTCGTATCACTGCCGCGCCTGATCGCCTTGATCGCCTCGTTGCGTCAGCCTGGCTGGAGCCGGGTTAAATACGAGAATCGCGGAGTTGCCTTTTTGAAGACAGACGGTTGATCAATCCGTTCACATGATCCATAGCTTGATGACAATCAGCGCAGCGAGTCCTGGCAGGCGGAGAAATCCGGCGACCAAAGCTGTGACCGGGTTGATCGGAATATGGAAACTGGCCAGCTCGCCAACCAGATTGGTAAAAAACAAAAGAATGGCACCAATGACGACTTGCATGACGCCAAAACCAATCCACCTGATGGGAGTAGCCACTGACTTGCTTGCCGCTGTCAAAAGCAAAATCCCGACAATAATCAGCGCAATGATCCATCCCGTAGCCATGAACGCCCCCTCCTACGCGTGCTTGCGATGGCGCTCTCGTTTTGCCTGCGCCAGCAAGTACATGTACCGCTTTTCGGTAACGTGCAGATAATAGATGACATCCTCCAGACCGCCATCCGGCTCGCTGATTTCGACAAGATGGCGGGCGTGCTGCCAATCCTCACGAACCTGATTTACCGCTACATCCAGACTCTCGGCATCCCAGTCGATGACAACCCGTTCTTTTTTTCCCCACCTGCTCACCTGCAAATCCTCCTCAGTTAAAGTAGTACAAAACCCCCATCATGTTATTGACCGCATGCAGCACAACCGCTCCCCAGATGGATTGGTAACGGTGTCGCACAAACCCCAGACCCAATCCGATGACGAACAGAGGCGCAAACAATGCCACATCAATATGCAAAAGGGCGAACCAGAGACTGCTGAGAATAATCCCGGCCACGGCACCTATGCGCCGAACCAGATAAGTCTGAATCACGCCCCGAAACAGAATCTCCTCCGCAATCGGAACCATGATCCCAATGACCACAAGCGATGCCACCGCCGCGAGCATATCCGTATCTTTTGCCGTCACAATCTCTTTTTCGATTTGCTGCTCTCGCTCCGATGACAAGGAAAGCCCAAACCAATCGGCTATCGGATTGGTCACCACCACGTCCAAAAGCAGTGCAATCAATAAAAAGAGCAACAGCAGCAAGACGAGCATCTGCTTGATCCGGACAGGACGACGTACCCCGATTTCCCCTAGCCTGCCGCGAAACCAGAGCGGGATCAGGATCAGCAGAAACAATTGAAAGACAGCCGATTCCAGCGTGCCTGCAACCGTCCCTACCGCAAACAGCGTGTCCTCCAGCACCAGCCCGTACACAACCAGCACAATGGTTTGGAATACGTGCATCCACGCCACGATGTGCACCACATCATTGCCTGTCAGCTCGTGATTTCCCCATAACCACAAAGTCTGCTTGCTCTCGCGGGTGAGACTGTACATATAACCGATCGCTCCGACGAGGCTAAGCGCTGCCACTGCGAAGACGACCAATCCCATCCACGCCTCGGGCACATCTGTAGTAGAAGCAACCCACTTTCCGTCCTCCCCGAGATGAAACCGAATCATGGAAAACTCGGCCGCAAACATCAGCCAATACCCGATGAATAGCATGATCGCCCACGGAGTGGACTTTTGTCGCCCAGCCCAACTCGCAAGCGACAGTCCTGGTCCTGTCAGCATTTCCTCACACTCCTACTTCACTCTATGTCTCGTCCACGAAAAAAAGTCCGTCACTCCTGCGATTTCTTTGCGATGTGCTGCAACTCCTGCGCCTTCGCCTCGGCAACCTCTTTGATGTATTCATTTCGTGTCCGCAAAAAGCGAGTCATGTACGCTTCCAGTACCAACCAGTCAAACACCTTTCCCACGATGCCAAAAGGAGAAGAATAGTCGAAAATGTCCAGCATTTTTGTCGAATGTTCCCCGAGCACGACAAACTCATGCGTATGTCGGAAACGTTTAAACGCGCCCTGCACCATCTCATCGACAAAATAGCGCGGTTCTTCCATCTCGGTAATCTTGGCGGTCAAATTTTGCTTGATGCCAAAATGAACGGCTTCCCATGTAACCGACTCTCCCAGCTTGATCAAACCGCTGGTCACTCCGCCAATCGCCTTTTCGCGTGTACGCGCGGTGGACTCCATATGTAAATCAATGCTTCTCGCCGCATCAAAACAAATCTGTTGCGGTGCCTGAATCGTAAACTCCATGCGAATGACGGGCATCCTTGCTCCCCCTCTTGTCTCTTAAACGAAAAAAAAGACAGGCATTTCCCCCGTCTTCTTTTTCGCTCTATAGATCGCGTCTGCCTTCCAACGCTTTGCTCAAGGTCACTTCGTCCGCATACTCCAAATCTCCGCCCACTGGCAAGCCGTGAGCAATGCGCGTCACGCGAATGCCAAACGGTTTGATCAAACGAGATATGTACATGGCGGTCGCTTCCCCTTCGATGTTCGGGTTGGTCGCCAGGATGACTTCCTTCACCTGTTCATCGCCAAGGCGCTTGAGCAGGTCAGGAATGCGGATATCTTCCGGCCCGATCCCGTCCATTGGCGAGATAGCACCGTGCAACACGTGATAGTAGCCTTCGAACTCTTTCGTCTTTTCCATCGCGACGACATCGCGCGGTTCTTGAACCACGCAAATGATCGAGCCATCCCGACGCTTGTCCCGGCAAATATGGCACGGATCAAGGTCGGTAATATTGTTGCAGACGGAGCAGTAATGAAGCTGGCGCTTTGCGTTGACCAACGCTTTTGCCAGATCAAGCACGTCGTCCTCTTTCATGTTCAGTACAAAAAAGGCAAGCCGCCCAGCGGTCTTCGGACCAATGCCGGGCAGTTTCATAAAACCTTCGATCAGCTTGGAAACCGGTTCTGGATAGAACATCGCGTAATTCCTCTTTTCCTGCCCGATTTTAGAACAGGCCCGGGATGTTCATGCCTCCGGTGAATTTGCCCATTTCTTTGCCCATCATTTCGTCTGCCTTGCGCAGCGCGTCGTTTACCGCTGTCAGCACCAGGTCTTGCAGCATTTCCACGTCTTCCGGATCAACCACTTCTGGCTTGATTACGATGTCTCGTACTTGCTTGTGTCCGTCAGCTTTGACGACAACCGCGCCGCCGCCAGCAGAGCCTTCCACGATTCTATCTTTCAAAGCTTCTTGCGTTTTTTGCATTTCTTCCTGCATTTTCTTCACTTGCTTCATCATTTGTTGCATTTGCTGCATGTTTTTCATTGAGGTGTCCTCCCTGTTTTGGTTTTGACTGCTAGTCTTTTACTTCTATAAGTCCTTCACCTACAAGCTTGATCGCCTCTGCCAGAAACGGGTCTTCCTGCTCCCCGCCCGGATCGTCCTTTTGTGCGGTCTGCTGATCGACGCTTTGCCACTCTTCTTCCATGACAGACAACAGTTGCAAAGGTCTTCCCAGCACAGTAGACATGACCCGCTCCACTACACCTTTCAACTCCGGCTCCATCGTTTTATCACAATGGATGGCGCTTGTAAAAGTGACGATAACAGCATCGTTTCCGGCGGCTACAGGCTGACCGTTCACCAGCCACGCCTGATACTGTATTTTGACCTTTTTCAATTCATTTAAAATCTGGCTCCACTGTCCCCGAACCTGTCTGGTCAAGTTTTCATCAAGCGCCTTGGCTACTTCCCTGACGCGATTCATCGACGTCCGTGAACCACCGCCTGCGGCTGCCGCAACCACGCGCCTTGGCTCGCTTTTGCGCGGCTCTTCGGTCTTTTGCTGGCCTGGCAGACTGATTTGCCCTTGCAGTACCTGGCTCAGCCTCTCCTCCAGAGCGTTCAGA
This sequence comes from Brevibacillus sp. 1238, assembly GCF_029892995.1. Classification (NCBI taxonomy): domain Bacteria; kingdom Bacillati; phylum Bacillota; class Bacilli; order Caryophanales; family Paenibacillaceae; genus Brevibacillus; species Brevibacillus sp. 1238. The sequence goes on from NZ_JARXWC010000016.1 coordinate 73,473, forward strand.
CGGGCAGCCATAGCTGTCCATTCCTCACTGCTTGCTGCCGCTGCTCCACCACCGCCTGCTGTAGTCTGGGTGTTTGGAGAGCTTGCAGCGCTTGACTGGCACATTTTCACCAGTGTCAGCTCCACCAGCACTCTCGCATACGTCGACCATTTCAACTGGGAAAGCGACTGGTTGCACGTCTCGATCGCGGCATACAAAGCCGGCAAGGAGTAAAGCTTGGCGACCTCCTGGAACTGGTCGTCAATCATGGTGCGTTCCACGATCTCCTCCAGTTGAGGGGCTGTCTTCAACAGCAGCATGTCGCGGTAGTAGTAGAGAAAATCGTGCAGGAACTGCTCAGGGTCTTTTCCCTGAACCATTACCCGATCAAATTGCTCCATCACTTGTGCCACATCGTTTTCGGCGATATGTCTTGCCAGGACGGAAAAATACGATTGGGCGACCGTACCCGTGATCTGCATAATATCGCTGGCACGAACCTCATCCTTGCTGTAGCTGATTGCCTGATCCAGCAAGCTCAGCGCATCGCGCGCCCCGCCCTCCGCCATTTTGGCAACCAGTTGAAGCGCCTGCTCCTCGACCTGGACTCCCTGCGACTGGCAAATCCGCTGAAGCAGATCGACCATCACTTTTAACGGAATCCGGTGAAAATCGAAGCGTTGGCAACGCGATATAATCGTCGCGGGCAGCTTGTGCGGCTCTGTCGTCGCCAAAATAAAGATGACGTGGGAAGGCGGCTCCTCAAGCGTTTTCAACAGGGCATTGAATGCCTCTGTCGTCAGCATATGCACCTCGTCAATGATGTACACCTTGTACCTGACATCGCTCGGAGCAAACTTCACCTTATCTCGAATGTCCCGGATTTCCTCAACCCCGCGGTTGGAAGCGGCGTCGATCTCCAGTACATCAGTTACAGAACCATTGGATATCGCTTTGCATGTATCGCATTGATTGCATGGTTCGCCGTCGATTGGCTGCTCGCAGTTCACTGCCTTGGCCATAATCTTGGCTGCACTTGTCTTTCCCGTACCTCGGGGACCGTTGAACAAATAAGCATGAGAAAGCCTATTTTCGCGTAACGCATTACGCAAGGTTATCGTCACATGTTCTTGTCCGACTACATCCTGAAACGTCTGCGGCCGGTATACGCGGTATAGCGCGGTATAAGCCATGTTCGTGTGACACTCCCCATCTGCACAGTCCTCTTCCATATCCTATTCATTATACACGATTGACACCGTTCGTACAAAGAAAACGCCCCGTTCACAAGTGCGCGGGACGCTTCATCCAAACCGGGACAGCTACAGGTACGGCAGCATGATATGAAAGGTCGTTCCGTACCCTTTCGACGATACGCGAATTTGACCGCCGATGTCGTGAATGATCTTTTGACAGACGGACAAGCCAAGCCCTGTCCCTTCTTCCTTCGTCGTAAAAAACGGATCGAAAATTTTGTCGATGATGTAGAGTGGAACACCGGGGCCTGTGTCGTGGATATCGATGCTCATCTTGTCTCCATCCTGGTCAAGATGATGGGAAATTTGCAGCGTTCCCTGCTCTCCCATCGCCTCAATGCCATTTTTGCAAATGTTGATAAACACTTGCTTGAGCAACTCCGTATCGCCCACAACCATCGGCAGCTTTCCGCGCGAAGGGAAGCGTACGTCAATCCCGTACAAAATCGCCTGTGACTCCACGATTGGCATGATTTCTTCAAAAACCGTATTGAGGTCAACCATCGCGTACTGTATATCGCGCGGCTTGCTCAGGAGCAAAAACTCGCTGACCAAGGAATTGATACGATTGATTTCCGTCAGCATGATTTCGGTATACGTCTTTTCCCGATCCATCCCGCTGTCGGTGAATGATTTGAGGAACATCTGCAAAAATCCTTTGATCGAGGTCAACGGATTGCGGATTTCGTGAGCAGTGCCCGCCGCAATTTGACCGATCATCGCCAATCGCTCATTCCGTTCGATTTTTTGCTCAAACGAGCGCAGATTGGTAATATCCTTGAACAAAATGAACGCGCCGACTGTTTTTCCCGACTCGTCCTGCAGCGTATTGGCATCGACGATCAACTCGAAGCGCTGATTGTCATTCGTCCAGGAAGTCGCGACATTTTGCAGCTTCACGCCTTCCAACAGCTCTTTTTTGATCAGCCGATGCGGCTCGGGAATCCCGCTGAATACGTGATCGACGTGTTTGTTGATGACATTGAGCCGCTCCATTCCCAAAAGCTTGCAGGCAGTCTGGCTGGCCTCGATAATGCGCGAATGTTCATCCAGAATAAACAGACCCAAACTGGTATCGTAGGTCAGCTTGGTCAAAAGGCGCTGAGACAAGACCTGGTCGGTTTCTTTAGCCAATTGGTAAAAATGAACCAAATACAAGGGATTCTCTGCTTGCTGTACCAGTATCATCACAGGCGTCTTCCTGCTTTTCCCCTGTTGATCACGCCACTCTACTTCGACATTTGCTCCCGACTCTTCTTCTCTTTGCAAAAGCTCTTCGTACAGTTGTTCCATCGAGCCTTGATAAGGGAGAATAGTGGAGATGGGTTGCTTGATCAGTTGATCGCGTGAATATCCGGTTACACGAAGCAGTTGTTCGTTTACTTCCACGATACTACCCGATTGATTCACCAATAAAACGGCAGTAGGCAGTTGATGCATGAACCGCTGCAATCGTCCGGACGAGCCAACGAGATGTAACGAAAAAGGTGCACTCACAGCTTGTCCCTCCTGGCCTATGACGTACTTCATGAGCAAAGAAACCCATGGCATTTCTCAACTATTATGAAACTTCGTGAAAAAGTGCTCAAAACCTGCCCTTTTAGGCACTTATGAGCAGAGAAATGTTTCGCTAGTTATCGTCAAATTACAACAAAAAATATATCGATCGGCAAATTAGAAATCGCGGACAAACTAAAAATAGCATGCTTCCCGAAGGAAACATGCTATTGATCGTTCAAATAGATACCGTGCACCTATCTTCGATAATTCTCATCCAAGCGTTACTTATGGTAGCAGCTCAGAGCAGGCTACCCTGCGGCACACGCGATGATCCACTTATGGCTGCTTCCTTCCGGACCTGACCAGGTTCATGGGTTCGCGTTGCACAGGACCCGCTCCTCAACACCGCCGCCATAAGGCAGCCTCACATAAGAAAACCTAGGATAGGAATTCAACCCTGCTATTGCGGATTGCAGGTTACAGGGCACCGCAACCTCCCCGTCTAGCACGGTACGATAAGAATACCAAAGATAATGGCTGATAGCAAGCTGCAAACCTATCCAATACTGGTAGCTGTCTTTTCTTTGACAAGAATGACACAACTGTCCTTTGATTGTGTCACTTGAATCGCTCCACTCAAATACGCTTCTTGAAAAATAGCAACGATTGCCGGGTCAAACTGCGTACCTTTGCAGCGTATGATTTCCTCGTACGCCTCTTTGCCAGACATGGCATTTCGGTAAGAGCGCGTAGAGGTCATGGCATCAAACGTATCTGCAACGGCCAGTATCCGTCCGATCAACGGGATCTCTTCACCCTGGAGCTGGTGCGGATAGCCCTTCCCGTCCCACCGCTCATGATGATGCCGTACGCCCGGACTGACATGGGACAGACTTTCAATCTGCTCCACGATGTCTGCCCCGATCGAAGGGTGCCTTTTCATAAACTCGTATTCGTCGAAAGTCAGCTTTCCATTTTTCAGCAACACATGATCAGGAATCGCCACTTTGCCAATGTCGTGCATCAGGCCCGCATAGCGCAGGTCATCACGGGTAAATTCCAGTTGTTCTTTTTCCGTCATGTGATCATACATGATTAGGGCGTAATGGGTCACTCGCTCCGTGTGGCCGGCTGTGTACGGGTCCTTCATTTCGACCGCCAAATAAAAGCTGCGCACAATCTGATCCAGTCCCTTTTGGGAATATTCCCGCTCCCTTTCGATCAAAGACTGCATTTGTTCTGCCATCATGTTGAACTTTTTCTCCAGGAACGTGATTTCCTGCATGCCCTCAATCGGTACGCGTATGGAAAAATCCCCTTTTACCAAAGCGTCAGTGGCATCAACCAACGTGTAGATCGGCTTGGCAATCCACCGGGAAATGCGGTGAGCCACATAGCCGGAGAAGATGACGACGAGACAAATCGTGCACCATAAAATAAACTTCATCCGGTCCAGCCGATTGGCGATATCCTGGCCCGGCAACCATTCCAGATAGGTGATCCCGCTCGCCGCAGAAGTCTGATGGTACGCATAGACACTCTCGCTGTTGATTGTGGCGGCAAACACCGTTTCCTCCTCGAAACCGAGTAAGTGCTTGTTCAGAATCTCCTGGTCAGGAGTAGCGGATACGTTCATCCCGATCCGATCCGCATCCGGGTGAATCAGGATTTTTCCGGAAGGCATGACCACCATCAGATTGTTGTACTTGGGGAGCGAGCTTTTGTTCAACCAGTTAGCCAGTGCGTCCAGCTTTAGCTCCACCAGCAAAAGTCCTGACGATTGCTTGGTTTCATCCTCAACTCGCTGCGAAAAATATAACGCTTTCGGATTGCCTTTTTCATCGGAACGGTTAAGCAGCCAGATTTGGCCCTCGCCTTTTCCCCACGGCTCTTTTTGCAGCGATATCGGCCGTTCCTTTTCGTCCCAACCTGCTTCTTTCCGCAACGATATCACTTGCGAATCATCGCGCAAAAAATGAACGTTGCCGATCAGGTCGCGGAAGTAAGTAAAATGATCAAAAGCATCGCGTATCTTGCTTTGATGAGCTGTCCACTCGCTTTTGGCGAGAGGGTCCAACCGATTCTCCAGAGACTTGGGCATTGTCATTCGCAAGACCGGGTCGTTTGCCAACTGATTCGTATCGTGTTGGATCGTTTGAAACAAAGTATTCAGCCGCCTGTCAACGGAATCAAGATGCCCCCCAATGCTCGTCTCATACTGCTCTAGAACGGCCTTTTGCGCCTCCTGATAAAACAGGAAGCAGATGAGCAGGATGGGGAACAGACTCAGCAATAAAAAGGTCGCAAACAATCGGTCTTTCAACTTCAACAACACAAGCCTCCCCCCTTTTCCTCTGGTTGATCGCGCTCGTCAAAGCTATACCTTCTGCTGTTGGGTATGCTTATTTCGTGTCCTTTTCCCTATTACCGCGCTAGGACCAATGGTAAACCTTATTTTGGGGTTTTTGCCGCTTTTCTTTACACTGGACAAATGGACAAAGTCGTCCTGCACATATTATCCTAGCTAAGGGTCATTTACTTATATGTAAGGAGATACATGAATGAAATATATCCTTCTCGTATTTTTAGGAGCGTGCAGCTACGGGATTTTGTCGACGATTGTCAAGCTTGCCTACGGGCAGGGGTACTCGCCAGCAGAGGTCATCGGCGGACAAATGTTCTTCGGGCTTGTGCTCACCTGGATACCTGCTCTCTTTTTCTTGCGGACAAAACCGGGGAAAAAACAACTGCTGCTTTTAGTCAGCGTCGGTCTGGCTATCGGTTCGACGGGGATTTTGTACTACAATGCCCTCCGGTTCATTCCGGCGTCCATCGCCATCGTCTTGTTGTTCCAGTTCACCTGGATGGGGGTCTTGGCCGAGGCGATCATGACGAAACAGATGCCCGACAAACCTACGCTGCTCTCGCTCGTGCTGCTCCTGTTCGGCACATTGCTTGCCGGCGGAATTTTTGAAACAGACGGAATCGCCCAGTTTCATATCGCGGGTGTCGTGCTTGGCCTGCTGTCTGCCGTCTCTTACACCATGTTTTTGCTGTTTAGCGGCAAGGCGGCGATCGGCCTCAATCCTTGGGTGCGCAGCGCGAGCATGTCTACCGGCTCCTTTTTGCTGGCTGGACTGGTTTACACGCCCGTGTTCCTCTGGAACGGCGCACTCTTGGACGGATTGTTCCCTTACGTCTTCCTGCTCGCTTTCTTCGGGATCTTCATTCCGACTGTTTTCTTCAACTTCGGCGTTCCGCATACAGGGCCGGGAATGGCCGCGATTTTGGGAGCTGCCGAGTTGCCGATGGCTGTATTCTCGTCGTTCATCATTCTCGGTGAAACCGTGTCGGCGCTGCAAGTGACAGGTGTGGTCGTCATCCTGCTGGGCATGATCCTCCCGGAATGGTTGCGCCAACGTCACAAGCGCCTGAAGTCTTCGCTCAGCTAAGCATGCCAAAAAACCCATCCTTTGCAGCCTTTTTCTGCAAGTGGATGGGTTTTCTCATTCGTTCCCTTCGCGTTCGACCGTCAGCGAGCGCGCGCTTGAAGCCTCGCTCTTTTGCCTTTTCCAAAGCGTATACCCGTAATAGCTGATGGCAGCCAGTATGACCAGTCCCACTGCGGTGACGACCATCGTCTGGTTGAACATCCCGACAAATGCATTGAGATTCTCCACATTGTTGCCCATCAAATTCCCGGCAAAAAACAGAACCAGTGTCCAGACAAGCCCGGTCGTGTAGGAAAACAGCGCGTAGCGGCGAAACGTCATCTTGCCAATGCCGACCAAATACGGAACCACATGTCGGACGACCGGCAAAAAGTAGCTGATGCACAAGGCGTAGCTGCCATAACGGTCGAGCAGCGCCTGCGCCCGGTCCACGTACTTGTTCATTCCTTTTTTCTTGCCAATCCAGTTCAATGCCGGAGCACCGAGCCATCTCCCCAGCACATATCCTAGCGACAGCCCGGAAACAACCCCCAGATAAGTCGCGACAAAAGCCGGAAAAACATGCAAAATCCCGAGCGAGGTCAATACTCCCGCAGACAGGACAATCACTTCGTCAGGAATCGGCATACCGACAATTCCTAGCCAGAGCATGAAAAAAAGAGCAAAATACCCAAACTGACCAACTGATTCAGTCAGCATATCCACGATCATCACGTTATCCTCCTATACGGGCAGGCTACCCGCGCTCTTTGCGGCATACATACACAAATGCCGGCGGAAGGTTGAGAGGCACCAGCTTTACTGTCACGTTTTCAAAGACGGTGGACAGCTGCTTCTTCATTTGGAGAGAGTATTGAAAGGCGACAAATACCCCGCCCGGCTTCAGCGCAGCGTAAACCTCTGCCATGATTTGATCGCGCAGCTCCTGCGGGAAGTTGGCAAAAGGCAACCCCGACACGATACAGTCCGCTTTGCCCAAGCCGGCATCGGCGAGTACACGCGTCAAATCGACGGCATCCTCATGGAAAAGGGCGTTAGGGAAAAGCGTCTCCAGCCTTTGGCGCATCTTGCTCTCTTTTTCAAAGGAAACCAGTGTGGCCTCCGGTCGCTTCATCTGCTCAATCCAGGTCGTAAAAATACCTGTGCCCGCGCCCAGCTCCACAATCGTATTGGCCTGACTCCAATCAATCGGATTCATCATTTGCTTTGCCAACGCTCGGGAGCTAGGTGTGATGCTGCCTACTTGCCCAGGTGACTGTAAAAAGTTGTAGAAGAACATCAACCGATCCTTGATGCTAACCGGATGATGACAATCGATCATCATGTTTCAAACGCTCCCTTCGTTGTATGCTTATCATTCATCATATCCAAAAAACATTTAGAATTATCTTTCCAAAAACGAAAGATTTTCTTAATACTATAACAGTAAACGATTGGAAATCAAAACACCTCCGTCTATAGTCGGAGCAAGAGATCACGCTTTTGATGGTTACGAACAGCTCTGCTTGTGCGTTACAATAGCTTCAACAACATCATTCGTCATACACGACGAGGAGGACTATTCTATGGATTATAGAGGTGTAAAAGCAATTACCCACGCCAGTGCATTCTTCGCACCGTTTTTAGTGCCAATCGTAGTCTGGCTGCTGATGCAAGATCGTGAGGCGAAAAATATGGCTCTCCAAGCCTTGCTGTTCCATCTGTTTATGAGTATTCTCATCAGCATCTCCTGGTTTTTCGTTTTCGTGCTGATCGGAATCCCGTTCCTGATCGTATTTGGCCTGATGGCGCTTTACTACCCGATCAAAGGGATCATCTACTCCTTGCAAGGACGACCGTTCCATTACCCAATTATCGGCTCTATTGTCAGATAAGGACAGCGAGACAGCCGTTTCGCACACAAAAAAAGACCAGCGCGCCCGATCCGGGATGGCTGGTCTTTTCTGCATGCCTGACTCTATTTTGTTAGTTGGACCCAACGGTGAATCGTTGGTTGAGGTGTTGCGGATTTTCGATTTCATCAAGAACGGCAATGGCGTAGTCCGCGTAGCTGACATAGCTTTGTCCGCTTGCATTGACGAGCAAATGATCTTTGCCAAGCTGATAAGTGCCTGTTCTGGCTCCTTCTGGATCAAAGAAAGCGGATGGACTGATAAAGGTCCATTGAATCCCCGTCGTTTCTTGCAAAATGCGCAAGTTTTCTCCCTGGTTTTGCGCTGTTGCCAGGTAGATTCCCGGAAAATCAGGAGTTTCCATGACACGAGTCGTCTTCGCTTCGTCTACGAACAAGCTCCCTGCTCCCCCTACCACAAGCAGACGAGTCGAAGGTGCTCCCTTCATCGCTTCGATCAATACGTTGCCAGCCTCGACGTGCAGGTGTTCTTTTCCGGCAGGAGCGCCAAATGCATTGACTACTGCATCAAAGTCTTTCAAATCGGCTGCTGTCAGAGCGAACACGTCTTTTTCCAGAACAGCTGCTTTCGGTTCGTCGATTTTGGATGCGTCACGAACAACCGCTGTCACCTGATGGCCGCGATCCAACGCTTCCTTCATGATCCATTTTCCTGCTTTGCCGCTTGCGCCTACGATTGCGATTTTCATTGTTCTATTCCCTCCATGTATTTAGATTGAGTCACCAAAACTCGGGTTATGAATGATAGGCCGCCACTTTAGTTGTAACTAAACAAGTTACATCGGTTGCAAAAAAATAATGGCCTGGGCTTGCTCGTCTTGTTGTAATCATTTTAGTTACAACCAAGTCATCTGTCAAGCATGTATTTTTTGTGCAAATGAAAAAGCACCCGCTCTCGCAGATGCTCGTTTCCTTTTTCGTTACTTTTGTTTGGTCGGTCCTTGCCAGGTGACCAGTCCACCCTGAAGGTGCGCCATTTGCGTAAAGCCGTGTTTTTTCAGGATTTTCGCCGCTTGCTTGCTGCGCATCCCGCTGCGGCAGTACAACAAAATATCGTTTTTCGGGGAAACTTCCTTCACCCGGCTGTTCAACTGGGACAGAGGGATGTTGACGGCTGTAGGAATATGACCCTTCTTGAACTCGTGTGGCTCGCGCACGTCAATCAGCATCACCCTGCTTTTTTGATTCACCCGCTCCTTGAATTGCTCGGCTCGCAGGTTTTCCAGCCCTTTTACAGGCATGAAGCGGGAAATCAAATACCAAGTTGTCAATGCATACACAATAATAAGCAAAATCGTCGTGAAGTCCATTTGAACATCCTTCCTAGTGAATTAGCGACTTTTCACCAACAGCTCTACCGCTTCTTTTACCATCTTGCTTGTGTCGCCTCCGAGTGCCTGCTCCTCCAACAGACAGCGCTGCAAATTCTCCGCTACGATCTGCGCGATTGCCTTGTCAGACGCGTTGCGGACAGCAGATAGCTGGGCGACTACTTCTTTGCAGCTTTTTTGCTCGTCCATCATTCTCAACACGCCACGGATTTGTCCTTCAATTTTTCGCAAACGTCTTTTAATATCGTCACCGTAGTTGTAATCCATGTGAAGTCCTCCCGTTTTTAGGATCGCGGATACGTATACAGGTATATTATGCAAAAGACAGGCTTTGTCAAGCAAGCCTGTCTGCTTTTCACCTCTTAAATAAAGAGGTTCACCTTCGCCTGTGTCGCATCGCCCAAGTAGGCTGCCACGCCCGCGTACTCCATTCCGTCCAGCAATTCTTCCTGCTGCAAGCCCAGCAAATCCATCGTCATCGTGCAGGCAACCAGCTTGACTCCTTGCTCCTGCGCCAGCTCGATCAGTTGGGGCAGCGTCAGGGCATTGTGCTTTTTCATGACATGCTTGATCATTTCCGGGCCCATCCCCAGCATATTCATTTTGGACAACCCCAGCTTCTGCGCCCCTCTCGGCATCATCCAGCCAAACATTTTCTCCAGCCAGCCTTTTTTGACTTTGACGATCTCGTCCTTGCGCATCGTGTTCAAGCCCCAAAAGGTAAAAAAGATCGTGACGTCGTGATCGTAGGCAGCAGCCCCGTTCGCTATGATAAAAGCCGCGATCGCTTTATCCAAATCGCCGCTGAAAAGAACAATCGTCGTTTTCTCTTTCTGGTTTTCCATCGTTAAGCCCTCCCGTTAAATACTGTTACTCCTATAGGTATAAAAATGAGCGAAAAGAAGCCGCTCTCGACTCTCCATGCTTCTTTTCTCACTTACAAAATATCGCTCCACACTTTGATCGCCGTAGCGCAGATCAGCACAATCAGACCGTACCGCAAATATTTGACATCGATCTTGGCGCTGACCACACTGCCCAAAGGCGCACCCAGGACACTGCCAATGACCGTAAACAGGACCGGAACCAGCGGAATATGTCCCGCGTACAATTTGCCTGCGACACCACCGATGGCGGAAATGAATACGATAGCGAGTGACGAGGCAATCGTGACGCGCGTAGGAATCTTGAGGATCGTCAGCATGATCGGGATCAGGATGAAGGCACCCCCCGCTCCGACAATTCCGGAGACAACACCTACCACAAAAGCGATCGGGATGGCGACGAACCGATTGTAGACGATCTCTGCTGCCTGCTCCTGAGTCCCTTTGTTTTTCTTCAGCATCAAAATGACCGCTACGACAGCCAATATACCGTAAACGAGGTTGATGCTGTCACCAGACATGTATTTGGAAGCCAGGCCACCCAACAAACTTCCTGCCAGGATGCCGATTCCCATATCTCTGACCAGTCCTTTATGCACCAGGGGCGACCCTTTGCCATTTCGCTTGCGAAAAGCGATTACCCCTGACAGCGAAGCAAAAAAGACCTGGAACATCGAGATCGACGACACCTCCTGAGCGGAGAAATGAGCCAATCCAAGGCCTGCCGGAACAAACAGCAGCAATGGATAATTGATAATCGCTCCGCCAATCCCCAGCATCCCGGAGAAAAAGGAACCGACAAATCCTAGAGAAATCATGAGTAAATACAGCAAGACGTCCATATGCCCTCCCCGCATTCTCCGCCCAAATCGCACAAGAATGCCGTAGCCACTTTTCAAATGCGCATTTTTCAGGTACAATAAAAACCAAGTAAATAACTATGATTAAGGTGATTTAAATGGTTCGTTATTTAAAAGCCATTTTTCAACATCGCTGCCCTGTCTGCAAAGAACCTCTGCGTTCTGTGCGAAGCCACTTGCTTTGTGAAAAGATTTGCCCGAACGGCCATTTTCGCGAAGAAACCTACCCCGACCTCGGCGTTCGCATTGTATATGAAAATAAGGACTAAGCGAACACTTCTGCATCGTGCCCGCTTAGTCTTTTTCTTACAGCTTTTTCACCAGGAACTTGTATACGCCGTTCTCCAACTCATGAGACACCAGTTCGTTTTTCGACTGCTTCACCCATGCCGTAAAATCATGGAGCGACCCTTTATCGGTAGAGAGCACTTCCATGGTCTGTCCTGGCTGCAACGTATCCAGCGCTTTCTTCGCTTTGACAATCGGCATCGGGCAAGCAAGACCTTTTGTATCCACAACAACATCTGCCATGTCGTTTTCCCCCTTGTTGATTTTATTTATCGTGAACCGCGCAACGGTTCGGTCCCGTTTCCATCTCGCGCTGTTCTTCTTCATCAGGCTTCAATCTGCCCATGTTTACTTGACGAATTTCCTGATAGGCGTTTGGCTGCGGCGGCAGCTCCTCGGTAACCGTGCGTCTGAAGTCGCCTTCATCGGCGATGTTCAACCCCGGATTGTTGCGGTACAGATCGCCCAAACGTGCTGAGACAACGCCGTTTGTTCCCAGCTCCACATAGCTGCCAAAATGCGCGGGCAGTACCAGGAGATCTTTTGACAGCTCCTGATAACGATTATACAGGGTGTCACGCAGGTCTCCCACCCAATCTTGCGCTTTGCCAGCCAAATCCGGCCGCCCGATCGATGCCACAAACAAAATGTCGCCTGTCAAAAAGTAGGTGTCATCTACAATCAACGACGTACTCCCAATCGTATGTCCCGGGGAATAGATCGGCAAAATGGAGATGCTCGTGCTGCCGACTTGAATGCTTTTTCCTTCCTCCAGCTTTTCGTAGGCAAAAACGACTTCTTCCGCGTCCTTTTCCGGCAGCCAGTAAGTAGCTCCTGTGCTTTCGGCGAGCTTTCTGCCACCGGAAATATGGTCGGCATGCAAATGGGTGTCGATCGTATGTTTGATGGACAAGCCATGCTCTTTGGCAAAAGCTTCGTACACGTCTGTCATGCGCACCGAGTCAACGACAGCTGCTTCCTGACCGGAGACGATCATGTAGGACAAGCAGCCTTTGCCTATCCGGACGAATTGATAAATTTCCCCGCCGTCGCGCAAATCCCCCACTTTGACAGGCGCGAGATGCTCGCTCCACTGCTTCATCCCGCCTTCGAGGTAGTACACGTCATGAAGTCCGGCATCCGCCAGTTGCTCCGCTACAAAAATCGAGGAGCCTTCCTTGGCGCAAACGACCAGTATTTTTTGGCTGGCAGGAAGCTTCCCGACGACAGCCTCGACTCCATCGATCAGCTCGAAGTACGGCACATTGATGGAGTCTACCCGATGGCCTTCGATGCGCCAGTCTTGGTAATCCTCCTGGTTGCGCACATCAAGAATAAACAGCTCCTCCTGGGCAAACAGCAATTCAGTCAAATCATGCGCCGACATTTTTTGTGCCTTTCCTTGTTGGTTGCTCATTGCTTATCTCCTCCTCACTGTTTTTCTACCGGGCCAACCCAGCGGGCCATACCCGGCACGACGTTTTTTACTCGTGAAAAGCCTTTGTCGGCAAGCAGCCGGCAAGCGAGATCGCTGCGATTGCCGGAACGGCAGATGACAAAAATGTCCCGATCGGTCGGCAACTCAGCCAATCGCTGCTCCAATACCCCCATAGGTATCGATTTGGCCACAGAAATACGCTCGAAGGCATATTCGGCAGGCTCCCGCACATCGATAAGCGTAAACGGCTCGCCGGATTGTAGCTTCGCTTGAAGTTCTTCGTTCGTGATCGTATGCGGATATTTCGTCTCGGCCTTCGTCTCCTGCTGGCTTGCTTTTCTAAGGAAATGCTTCAAGACTTCTCCCTCCTGAACGGTGCCCAAATACTGATGCCCTGTGCTGTTTGCCCAGCCTTTCATGTCAGCCAGCGAGCCTTTGTCAGTCGCTTGCACCTCCAGAACCTGGCCGGGAGCGAGTTGCTCCATCGCCTTTTTGGTGCGAACGACAGGCATCGGGCAAGCCAAGCCTTTGCAGTCCAACATTTTATCAACGGAAAAGCTCGGTTGTGTCGCAGACATGTTGTGTTCCCTCCTAAAGATTTGCGATGTATTGCAATGGGATGGTCGGTGTTTTGTTTTATACGTATACCCCTATAGGTATTATAGTATGTAGCGAGCTTCTCTTTGTCAACAGGAAATTGAACTTCTTCTTCTTCGTCGATGCTTTGCTTTCCAGGTTGTTTGGCGGTTGGCATGCGGCGGATATCGGCTGGCTATACGTGAATCTCTTTGTGTGACAAAGCAGGTGGTCTAGTCGTCCCCTTTTTAGAGCGGCAAAAATGTTTAAGTTACTTCCACGGAGGCACACGATGAAACTGACGGACTGCATTAAGGAAAAGAAGCTAAAAGCAACGGAATTGGAAATATGGGGGCCTTATTTGCGCAAAGAATGGGAGAATCAGTTTGCCTCGCATTTGTCTGAGGAAGAAAAGCAAAGGATTAACCTGAACCGTCGTGGCGGCTTCCAAGGCTATCTGTGGCACTTGTTCAGCTATCGGATGCGGGACTGTCTTCAGCGGGAAGAAGCGGATCAAGCTTTTCGCCAGGTGTCCGGCGAGTCTTGTTATGTGTTCTATCAGCTTTCCAACAAGGTGTGGATCATGGAAAGCCCGTCGCAGCTATCTGTAGAGGATTTGGCAGAGGAGTGCGATGTGTATGTCGTCGACAAGCAGTTTACGTGGACGTATGTGAGGACTCATGAAAAGGAATGGTGCGGGCCTTATTTTTGCAGGAGATGATGATGCAAAAAAGACAGTGTTGAACTCACTGTCTTTCTGTCCTTTAAAAAGCATTAGATTTGAGATCGATTGGGCAATAAATAAAATAAAAAAATTCCCTCAACGATGGAGAACAAATCGTTGTAATAATAATTGGGGAAACGTGTTTGATTGGTCAATTTGGCATACTCTGGCGGGTGGACATGATACGGTTCCGTTGCTGTCTGATACGACTCATCTTCGTGTGGCTCGCCATGATACTTACCCAATACTGTTTTATCGTCCGCGGCAATCCAATCGTACCAATATTCTTCGATGCACTGTTGTTTATTCAGCTTTTCCGTTACATATAATTTGGAGCTGTCAGAGAAGACAATGGTTGCTCGTTGGGCGTATATCGAACTTGGCATGCCTGTACTGTCGGTATTCCGTATGAATTGTATCGCATGACCGAAAGTCTTTTTTAGCACCTCCAAATTTGTAGCAGGGTTGCCGATCATAAATCCCCAATCTCTTTAAGCAGAGACTTCCATTCTTTCCCTTCCCTCGCCCAAATCCAATCCTCGGAATCATCTGGATTTCCTTTTTCGACAACTACTTCGTGATACGGCTTTCCGTAACGTTTTTCATAAAAATCTATCGTCTCTACGATAAAACGGATGCGATGCAAATTTCCATCTTGGATGGATGTCAACGTCTTTTCTATTTGTTCTTTTTGCTCATAAATCTCTGCAAATTCCCGTACAGGTATTCTTTCTTCTGAAGGTGAGACCCACAATGTGTTTTCAGATATGCGAGCTTGCTTGTTTCTCTGAGAGCGTTCTACGCCGATAAAACGCCCTGCGTAAATCCAGTTATTTATTGTCGTAATGCTGACTCCGAAAATTTTCGCCAACTGGCCTGTTGAATACGTTCTCCCAAATTCTTCTTCTTGAGCAACATGCATCAATATTGCCCCAAGCTTTTGCAAATCTTTTTGTATTTCAGCATGAATTGTCTGATTCGGATATTGGTCGAGAATTTTCTTTACCTCGCTCTGGAGCTCAACCGATATTGGTGTCGTTTTTTTTATGACATTAAACAGCACTTTGAGAGTAGCTTCAGCTTTTTCCGGATCGCTGCCTACCTCTGCAATAACACGTTCAAATGTTTTTCTTTCTGCTTCACTTATAGCCATATACGTCACCTCACTCACCCCCTATTCTAATCAAACTGCAAGTAAACTACAAGAAAAACTGCAACACAACTGCAACCTTCTTTTCTCAATATAGTCAAGGCTTTGCGCAATTATCCCTGTTCTCCACTGCCTTTTTTGACAACAAAAAATGACCCAACGGAATTATCCGTTGAGCCACTTGTAAGCGGAGAGAGTGGGATTCGAACCCACGCACGCCTCACGACGCCTAACGCATTTCGAGTGCGTCCCCTTATGACCACTTGGGTATCTCTCCATGAATGGTTTGTCAGAAACATTATTAACTATAGCAAATCCGCGCGAAAAGTGCAAGACTCAACTTGTACGCTTCCCCTTGATTTGCTCGCCGCATTAGGCCAAACTATTAACAACACGAGTCAGGTTTTTTTGACCAGAGGAAAAGTGAGGAACATACATGAAACGAGAACGTTTGGACAAGGTGCTGGCGAATATGGCGTTTGGCACGCGCAAGGAAGTGAAAGCGCTGGTGAAGCAAGGGCTGGTTGTTGTGGACGGCGTAGTCGCAACCGATCCTGGCATGCACGTCGTAGCCGAAGAACAGGAAATTACTGTGGACGGAGAGCCGATCAATTTCAAGCGCTGGGTGTACGTCCTGCTGAACAAACCCCCTGGGGTAGTTTCCGCTACTGAAGATAACGTGCATCAAACTGTAGTCGACCTGCTTCCCTACGAGTGGGCGGTCAAGGTTCACCCGGTAGGCAGACTGGACATCGACACAGAGGGCCTTTTGCTTTTGACCAATGACGGACAGCTCTCCCACAGCCTGCTCTCCCCGAAGAAAAAAGTGGACAAGGAGTATTTTGCCCGCATTGATGGCATCGTTACCGAGCAACACGTCCGGGAATTTGCCAAAGGCGTTGAGCTGGAGGATTTCACTACCTTGCCTGCCAAGCTGGAAATTCTCTCGTCCGGGGAAGTCTCCGAGATTCGCGTCACCATTATGGAAGGAAAATTTCATCAGGTCAAACGGATGTTTGCCGCCTTCGGTCTGCATGTCGCCTATCTGCAACGCATTCGCATGGGCCCGCTCCATCTCGACCCGGCACTCGCTCCCGGCGAATACCGCGAGCTGACCGAAGAAGAACTGAACCTGCTGCAAAATGTAAACAAATAATACGTCTGCCCGGCATGTTACGTAAGAAACAGTACCGGGCGATGCCCGAAAGACAGTTGGATCACTTTTGATCTGACTGTCTTTTTTTGCGCAAGCCGCGGAAAAAATCTTTGAGCATCTGGGCGCACTCGTCTGCCAGGACTCCTTCCACCACCGGAACCTGATGATTGAAGCGCGGCTCAGCAAGCAAGTTCATCAATGTCCCGGCACATCCTGCCTTGGGATCGCCTGCGCCGTACACGACCTGCTCGATGCGGCTCTGCACGATGGCACCCGCACACATGGGGCAAGGCTCCAGCGTGACGTACAGTGTGCAGCCGATCAGCCGCCAGCCGCCCAGTCGCTCGCTCGCCTCGCGGATCGCGATCATTTCCGCGTGCAAAGTCGGGTCTTTTTGCGTTTCCCGCAAATTGTAGCCGCGGCCGACGATTTCCCCGTTGCGGACGATGACTGCCCCGATTGGCACTTCTCCGATCGCCGCTGCTTTTTGTGCTTCTTCCATCGCCGCTCTCATATATTCTTCGTGTTTACCTGATTCCATCACGATTGTAAAAACTCCTTTATAGATGTTTTCCGATTGCAGCCACACATAATAGCCGCTTTCTTTTTCCCGGTCAATTCTCAGCTTGCTCGCAGGCAAGGCGCCACAAGCGCGATTCCATTCACCGGACATTCGCCGCATAAAAACAGACGCGTGCCGATCAAAATGTTGATTCGCGAAGTTTTTGTCCATACCTGTTCACATACTCTCTGCCAGATTACATACATTAATGATGTACGGAAGATGTTTGTAATTCACAGATAGCCTCTATCTGGAGGGATGCGAGTGGGCTTAACCTCTGCAAGCACGTTGTTTGATCGTTTTCACAGTCCGACGAGAGGACAGCTGGCAAAAGAAGACGTATTTTCCCACATTGAACAAACCATCTCGTCGATGGCAGGTCCATTCGAGATTATTGTGGGTGCCGATTCCCAGCTGAAAAGTCGCGGAACCTTTTTCGCCCTGGTCATCACGGTTATTCGACCCGGACACGGTGGGACCTTCTTTTATCACAAGTTTCAGGAACGCCGTTATTCATCCTTGCAGCAGCGCATTTTCCAGGAAGCCATGTACGCGGTAGGCTTGGCAACTGAAGTCCGCCAATATTTGCGCGATCATCAACTCGATACTCCGATACGTCTGCACTTTGACATCGGTGCCAACGGGCCTACCCGCAAGTTTATCCAGGCGTTGCTGAGTTTGGCTGAAACCAATCACTTCCGGGCGGAAATCAAGCCAAATTCTTTCTGTGCTTCCACGATTGCCGACAAGTTTACCAAGTAGTGAAGATCTTGATTCTTCCTTGAACAAAGCGTGCAGGCGGACTGCTTCTGACGCATCCGCCCGCTTTGTTTGAGTTCTTTTCCATAGGCGGTTCACGTACTTCTGGACAAGCAGGGGGAAATCCTGCTGCCAGAATCAGCGAAAATACATATACTCTCTTCTATACTCAACCATAACTTTCCGATGCAAACAGGGTGATTGACAACGCTTGTGAAGCTGAGCTATTATAAGCATTAATTGAAGCGTTTTCACAAGGCGTGTTACTGGTAATGCAGGCATGAGCCGAGAAGATCTTTTTAATTGTTAAAAAGGTTTTTTCGGCTCTTTTTTGTTTAAAGGTGGTGGAATGGCTTGTCCCGTGAACAGGAAAAAACATATGCGATTACGCGTGTGTTGAACCATAATGTCGTACTTGTGGAAGAACCCGGCACCAAGCTGGAAATTGTGCTGTTCGGAAAAGGAATCGGATTTGGCGCAAAGCCTGGGAACACCATCCCCGCCCATGACCCGCGTGTGGAGAAGCGCTTCAGGCTGGAAAATGAAAACCATCAGAAACAGTACCAAACGATACTCAGTCAGGTCGATCCTGCCGTGGTAGGAATAGCCGAAGAGATTATCGCGCTTATCGCCAGTGAAATTACCCCGCAACTTAACGAACACGTCCACGTCGCCCTGCCCGACCACATCCAGTTCGCCATTTACCGCCTGCGGAATGGCATGGAGATCGTGAACCCGTTCCTGTTTGAAATCCAGACGCTCTACACCAAAGAGTACACGCTGGCAAAACGGGCTGCGGACATGATCAAGAAGGCATTCGACCTGGATATTCCAGATAGCGAAATCGGTTTTCTCGCCTTGCACATTCATTCGGCGATCAGCTACCTGCCAGTGAAAAAGGCCGTTCAGTTCACGAATGTGATCAGCGAACTGGTCAGCATGATCGAGCAGCGGACAGACAGAACCATCGAGCGAAGCACGGTCGATTACGTCCGTCTCATTACTCATCTGCGTTTTGCTGTAGAGCGCATTCGCCAGCAAAAGACCATTCACAACCCCTTGCTGGACCGGGTCCAAACCACGATTCCGGAAGCATACGAACTGGCGTCCGAGTTGGCTGCCTATATCTCGAACCGGCTGGAAGTCATAGTCCCGGAAGACGAAGTCGGCTACATGGCCTTGCATGTTTATCGGTTGTTGCAGCAACAGCCTTGAATCAACAACTCAAAATCGATGATAATCCTGCGTGTTACTAGCTCGACTAGGCATGAGCGGTGAGATCATACGGACATAGTAAGTATGTCGTCGTATGCTCAGACCGTCTCATGCCTATTTTCGTTCAGACGCAAAAGGAGGAACTTATGCTACGCAATCTGTTTTCCCGTAAAAAACAACAACAAGAAATCACCTTTCTGGCTCCTTTGACCGGAAGTGTTGTCCCTTTGTCGGAAGTACCCGATCCCGTATTTGCCGGGAGAGTCGTAGGCGATGGCGCAGCGATTTTGCCTACTGAGGGCGTCTTGTACGCTCCGGTTGACGCAAAAGTCACCCATCTCTTCCCTACCCATCATGCGATTGGCTTGTCGACCGACAGCGGTCTGGAGCTGCTTATGCATATCGGGATCGATACCGTGAAATTGCAGGGCAAAGGCTTTACCCCCTTCGTCTCTGTCGGCGACCAGGTAAAAGCGGGCGACAAGCTGATTCAATTTGATATCGCCGTATTGCAAGAGTCCGGATGCCCGATCGTTACCCCGATTGTCATTACCAACGGCGATGTCGTTGCGGAAAAGAACGTCGTGGCGCAAGGAAATGTCGCAGCTGGCCAGCAGCCGCTGATGACAGTCGTCCTGAAATAACCGGATTGGACAAAGAAGCATCTGTTTGGGGGAGGTACACATGATTCAGTTTGAAGTAACAGTCACGGTAGAGGGCGGGCTTCACGCTCGTCCCGCCGCTCTTTTGGTCAATCGCTCGGCGCAAACCCAATCGAAAATCACCCTGAACAAAGGGGAGAAACAAGTGGATGGCCGCAGCATTTTGGGGATCATGACCTTGGGCGCAACCCAGGGCGACAAGCTGCTCGTATCCGTGGACGGCGCTGACGAGGAAACGGTGGCAGCTTCCATTCAGCAATTGTTTGAGCAATCTTTTCAGAGCTAATTCGCAGCGAAAGAAGGTGAAGCAAACATGTTAAAAGGAATCCCGGTTTCTTCCGGCATCTCGATCGCCCCAGTCGTCATTTTGTCACACGCTGCCCCGTCCGCTCCCGCGCAAACTGCGCCAGCAGACACGAGCAAAGAGCTGGAGCTGCTCGCCAGAAGCGTCGAGCAAGCGCGCGAGCAGCTGGAAAAGCTGAGAGAACAAACAGAAGAGCAATTAGGCGCAGAAAAAGCAGCGATTCTTTCCGCGCATATGGCTTTTCTGGAAGACCCGGCTTTTGTCGGGGAAATGTCCTCGCTGATCGAAAACAAACAGTTGGCTGCCACCGCTGCTGTGCAGCAAGTATCTGACCAGTTCGTCGGCCTGTTCGAAAGCATGGATGACGCCTATATGAAAGAACGGGCAGACGATATCCGCGATGTAAGCCGCCGCTTGATCCGCAACCTCTCAGGCACAGACGAGGAGGCAGTTTTCCCGGAGGAACCGTTTATTTTGGCGGCGTGGGATGTCACCCCTTCGGAGACGCTTCAACTCCCGCTCGCATCTGTACGAGGCATCGTCACGGTAAAAGGGGGCGCGACCTCGCACGCGGCTATCCTGGCTCGTTCTTTGGGGATTCCGGCGGTCATGGGAGCCGGAGAACAGTTGATGGAAAAAGTCTCTGCCGGAAGCTTGCTGATCCTCGATGGTGCCACAGGCGACCTGATTGTTTCGCCCGACGCGGAAACGTTGGCGCGCTACGAGGAAAAGGCCGCCAAGGAAGCAGCTGAACGCGCTGCCTACGCGGCATTGAAGGATTTGCCTGCGGAAACGACTGACGGACACCGCGTTCACTTGATGGCCAACATGGCGGTTCCCGAAGAAGCAGACGCGCTTGCCGCATCTGGCGTAGAAGGCATCGGCCTGTTCCGCTCCGAGTTTTTGTTCATGGATCGCAGCACTTTGCCCGACGAGGAAGAGCAGTTTGCCGCCTACAAGCAAGTTGCTGTAGCCTTTGGCGACAAGCCGGTCATTATTCGTACTCTCGATGTTGGCGGCGACAAGCATTTGCCAGCGCTTGAGCTTCCCCAGGAAGACAATCCGTTTCTCGGTTTCAGAGCGATGCGCATTTCCTTGGCCCGCCCGGAACTGTTTCTGGTTCAACTACGAGCGCTATTGCGCGCCAGTGCTTTTGGACGGCTGCTGATCATGTTCCCGATGATTTCCCACCTGGGGCAACTGCGGGAAGCCAAACGTTTGCTTGAACAGGCAAAAGCCGAGCTGCGGGAAAAAGGCGTCGCCTTTGACGAGCAAATCTCAGTCGGCATGATGATGGAAATTCCCGGTGCCTGCCTGCAAGCTGACGCTTTTGCCAAAGAAGTCGATTTCTTCAGCATTGGCACCAACGATCTCGTGCAATACACGCTTGCGGTCGACAGAATGAACGCGAACGTTGCCGATCTCTACAGCTACTACCACCCTGCGGTACTGCGGCTTATCTCCAACGTCATCGCCGCTTCCCACCGGGCAGGAATCTGGACGGGGCTATGTGGAGAGATGGCTGGCGACCCGCTCGCTACCGAGCTGTTGCTTGGCATGGGCCTCGACGAGTTCAGTGGTGCCGCTTCGGTTATGCCGAAGGTCAAAGAGCGCATTCGCAACACCAGTATGGAAAAAGCGCAGCAGCTGGCGGAGCAAGTTCTTGCTCTTGCGACTGTGGAAGAGGTTGTGGCGCTTTTGCAAGACAAAACCGAATAAACGGTTTTGTCCCTGCCTATTTGAAAGCGATTTCAAATTCATTTTCTTGATCAGAACAGCTTCTCTCCGGCCAATTCTCGTGCCCTCATCTCTTGCATTCATCCGGAGAGCAGCTTTTTGATAGACATCTCATTCTAAGGAGGTTTTTCCTATGCTCGCCTTTTTGCAACGGATTGGGAAAGCACTCATGCTTCCAGTCGCCACACTGCCTGCTGCGGCGCTTTTGCTCCGCTTCGGCGCCATCAACTACGTGACCGAGTTTCATCTCGGAGAATCGGTTGGTGGATTTTTGAACCAGTATATCGCGCCATTTTTGTTTGCAGGCGGATCTGCGATTTTTGACAACTTGCCGCTGATCTTCGCTGTCGGTGTTGCGATCGGACTCGCTGGGGATGCCGTAGCCGCCCTGGCTGCTGTGATCGCCTACATGGTGTTGACCACCGTACTTTCCAAAGTCCCTGCAGCCATGCCGTTCATCGCAGACGACGTCAAGCTGAACATGGGTGTCATTGGCGGTATTTTGGCGGGCGGAGTCGCTTCCTATTGTTACAACCGCTACCATAACATCAAGCTGCCGGAATGGCTCGGATTCTTTGGCGGCAAACGCTTTGTACCAATTGTCACTTCGCTTAGCATGGTCGTCATCGGTCTTGTTTTCGGGATCATCTGGGGGCCGATTCAGGACGCGCTCAACAGTATGGGTAACTGGATTGTAAGCCTTGGCGCTCTTGGAGCAGGTCTGTTCGGCTTCTTTAACCGTTTGCTTATTCCATTCGGTCTGCACCACGTACTCAACGCCATTGCCTGGTTCCAAATCGGTGATTTTACCGATGCAACTGGCAAAGTCGTACATGGCGACTTGCATCGCTTCTTCGCCGGAGACAAATCTGCCGGCATGTTCATGACAGGCTTCTTCCCGATCATGATGTTCGCATTGCCAGCAGCCGCGCTTGCCATCATTCATTCTGCCAAGCCGGAAAAGCGCCAAGCAATCGCTTCTGTCTTCATCGGTACCGCGCTCGCTTCGTTCCTGACAGGGATTACCGAGCCGCTTGAATTTGCATTTATGTTCGCTGCTCCAGCGCTGTACGTGCTTCACGCGATTTTGACCGGGGTTTCCGGGTATATCGTAACGGCAATGGG
Organism: Brevibacillus sp. 1238; assembly: GCF_029892995.1. Lineage (NCBI taxonomy): Bacteria > Bacillati > Bacillota > Bacilli > Caryophanales > Paenibacillaceae > Brevibacillus > Brevibacillus sp. 1238. The sequence goes on from NZ_JARXWC010000016.1 coordinate 96,343, forward strand.
AATCAAGCACGGATTTGGCTTCTCCGCTGGTCTGATTGACTACGGGTTGAACTTCCCGCTTTCCACCAATGCTTGGTCGATCATCCCGATCGGCTTGGCGTTCGCCGTCGTCTACTACTTCCTGTTCCGCATCCTGATCGTCAAGTTCAACATCAAAACGCCGGGACGAGAAGACGATGACGCCGTTGAAACTACAACTGCCAGCAGCAATTCGACGCAAGACAAGGCGCAAAGGGTACTCGCTCTGATCGGCGGAAAAGAAAACGTCATCAGTGTTGACGCGTGCATTACCCGCCTGCGTCTCGTGCTGAAGGACGACAAAATCGTCAATGAAAAAGGGCTGAGAGATATTGGCGCAGCAGGCGTAATGAAGCTGGGTCAAGGCAGCGTGCAAGTCGTATTCGGAACACAGTCCGAGCTGTTGAAGGACGAAATCAAGAAACTGTAACGTCGAACCAATAAAATAGGCCCGGGGCTGGCATCTGCCGTACCGGGCTTTTTATTATGGGCATGAAGCCTCCTCGTATGAATGATGAAGTCTGATAAGTCCTGCCTTATGAACCCGACACAAGAGGCACATCTTTTTTAATAATGTGGGACATTGGAGCTAACGAGCACTTTCTCTGGGGGGAACATCGCTTGTTGCTCCAGCTCCAACTCAAATCGTACCAACCGATCCATAAACGCTGTGCACGCCGACTTGCTGTAAGGTGCCATCATCTCTATTTCGTACTCCAGCGTTTTTTTCCATACTTCCAGCTGCCTCTTGTTCGCCTCCCGCGCTTCCAATCTACCCACCCCTTATCTAATGTATCTTTGCTAAAACAACAAAAAGATAATCATGAACAACTCGTGCAAGCCACACTTGAGTTTCTTTGCCAAAATAGGCAGATGGTTCGCCTTGAAGTCGTATTCGCCTTTTTCGTATTTCAAATACGTGGAAGCATTGCGAAAACCAAGTGATTCCGCCATTTCTTGTAGCGTAAGCTTACACTCACTTCGTCGTTTTGCGATAAAGGGGAGGTTCAGACGCTCCATATCCAGCTTCCCTCCTTCTTTGCAGAAATGGCAAATATTTATAGTTACATGATATCGTTTCAATTTTAGCAAAGTCAACACATTATTTGTCATTTTAGCAATATTGTTTTTTCCGTTATGGAAAATTGTTAGAATGAAATTGCCAAAAACAAAAAGGTGGTTTCACGATGTCCATAGTCGGTCAACGCATAAAGTGGCTGCGCGAGCAAAGGCAATGGTCACAAATTCAATTGGCTGAAAAGCTCGGCATCCATAACACAGTTTTGTCGCGAATTGAATCGGGCGAAAAGAAAGGCGTAGATTTTCACTTGATTTCCAAAGTCGCTGACCTGTTTGATGTCTCGACCGATTACCTTCATGGAAGAACAGATAACCCGACGCCATTCTGGCGGCAAGCATCCGTTCGGGAGACGCCCGTCCCTTTTCTGGATATTGACGGGCTAACGGAAGAGGAGCTTGTTGAGATCAAACGGCACATCGAATTTATAAAGTGGAAGTCAAGACAAAGTGAGACACAAGAAGACAACTAGACGCACATAAGAAGAAAACCCCTGGATTCAGGGGTTTTTTGCATGTATCTCGGTAAGTGCAACCTGAACCCCGTCAACAGCTTGGACAAGGTCTTGCTTTGCAACTGTGTATATTCTGCTCTACTCTACGCTGTGATCTGCCATATCTGCGGCATCAAGCTCGATCCAGCTCTGGGCCCACGATTCGATCCCTTTGATCACTGGCTCCAGAGCCTTCCCCATCTCCGTCAACGAATATTCTACCCGCACCGGAGCTGAGTCCGTAAACACTTGCCGATGTACAAGACCTTCCTTCTCCAAGTCCTTCAGCCGTTCAGAAAGTAGCCTTCCGCTTACGGGCAAGGCCCCTTCCAACGCACAGAAGCGCTGTGGTCCAGAAAGCAGCTGGTATAAGATTAGCCCTGTCCACCGTTTCCCCAGCAGCTGCATCCCTTTTTCAAACTTAGGACAGAGGGAAGACTGTTTCATTGGTATCACCTCATTCTCCTTTCAGTATACCGCTCTTTCTGCATTCCATCAAAATGAATGATTACTTTGTACCTAATAATCTGCACTTTCCAACGTTTGTAAATTTTCCAGATCGTATTGACATAAATAATAATTAATGTATACTTACTAACAAAAAGTAACTACGTTACTGATATAAACTAAATCGGAGGTCATTATACATGGAAAATCGTTTTGAGTGGAGCGCTTTGATTTTACGAATTGTGGTAGGTCTTACTTTTGCTATCCACGGGATTGCCAAGTTCCAAATGGGCTTGGACAATGTCGCCGGATTCTTTGGCAGCCTCGGTCTGCCTGCCTTTATCGCTTACTTGGTTGCGTTCCTTGAAGTCGTCGGCGGGATTGCCCTGATTGCGGGACTTGGCACACGTATCTTCTCTGCCGCCTTGGCTGTTGTCATGATCGGTGCCATTGCCAAAGCCAAGCTGGCGGCCGGCTTCATGGGCGGAGAAAGTGGCGCTGGCTATGAGCTGGAGCTGGCTCTCTTTGCGATTTTGATTGCGCTTAGCATTAGCGGCAGCTCGAAGTTTGGGCTCGATCACATTCTGTTTGGAAAACGATCTGTAGAATAATGAAAAAGCCAGCGGAAGAACTGCTTCCTGCTGGCTTTGCTTTTTTTTGCTATCCTAATCCTGTGGAGACTCATCGAGCATTTTTTTGTTGATGATCCTGATTTTCTCTACAGGCGAGTGTTCGTCCTTCGCACTGATAAATACGGAGTTTTCCCCCGCTTCATAGTACAGGTCAAATTTTTCGTCTACCATGCTTTGTCCTTGGGCAACGGGCGTTCCCAGCTGCTGGCGAATCACATTGAGGTTAGTCTGATTCAAGTGTTCCCCGGCCAGATCGATCGCATAGACGCGGTTTTTCCCATCAAAATAAACAATGCCGCCGGAAAGATTTTCAAAAGCTTGATAACGTCCGCCATCGTAATAATCCTCTTTGATTACACGCCCGTAAAGCTCGATGACCTCTTGCTTGGTCATCCCGATCGCTATGTCGAAACCGTTGATTTCGTTACTGGCGAGCTGCTTCAAAAAGTTGCCATCGATAATGATTTTGGAGCCATTCGGTGCGTCATCTGTTGTTGTTTCATTTCCTTCTTTTGCTTCTTCTGATCCCTGCTCCGTTTTTGTCCCTTCATCTTGAGGGGCCGGATTCGGCTGTTGCTCTTGCTTCCCTGCTGACGGTGTGTCTTTCGATGCGACAGGCTCGCTTGCCCCGGGCGAACAGCCGATTACCAACATACTCGCTGCAATCGCCACATAAATAAATCGTTTCAACTGCCATTCCTCCTGTATTCCTTCACATAAAAAATTGAGGTGATACTAATGCGTTTCTGGCTGCTGTTCACAATCATTTGTGTGGCTATCTTGCTGGTTGGAGTGTTGATTGACTGGCGTGCAAAAAGGAAGAAACAAACCTTGCTCATCGACAAGGACAAAAATCACTCGATCGACGAGGGCTACGACCCAAGAAATCGCGATGATCCTATGTAAAGTAAGACGCTGTAAATGCTTGTTACGTTACCAGCATAGAGATGAACGAAGTCCCATTTTTTTACTGGGGAGCGCTGCCTCATCGCGTTTATTTCTTGCGCGCAACGATTCCTTTTTTGTTCAAGAAAAGCACAAGCCCGATAAGTGCAAGAAGAAGGACAAAAAGACCAAACATCGACCATTTTTTTACGCTCTCAAAGAAGAGCTGTTTCTCTTCTTCTTCCTGAACCGTCTGGACGGCCTGATCGAATGGTATAGTTTCATACTTGCTTGCGCTACTTCTGGTGATCAACTCTACCGTCTGGTTGTCCTTATAATGAAACAGCTTGGGCAAGCCATTCACTTGCATGGCATAAACTTTTTGCGCCGGGACTCCTGACTGCATGATGGCAAGCTTGCTGCTCTCTATAGCTGCTTGGGGAATCAGCATCTGCTCGTAGTCTGCCACCTGGTGCTTTTTCGCTTCTGTGGTGCTGATCAGCTTGGCGTTTTCATTTTCGTCGAGGTAGATGTATCTTTCGATGGAGCCGATCTTTTTGCGGTAAGCCATGTTGAGCGGGAATTGATTTTCCCTCATCTCCTTGATGTACGAATAAAGGATTTCATCGGAAACGAGCAGCGAAGACGCCTCCACGATCGGAACTTTCTTTTTGACAGCTTCATACGCAGGAAAGAATGCCAGCGCTCCGTTCGATTGCAGGAACAGATGGGCTTTTAGCCCGCCATCCTCTTCCACTGTGTAAATCTGGTTGGTCGGGAGGTTGTGGCTGGTGAACATGTCCCTGTAATAATCGAGCAATGACGCAGACAAAAGTGCCAAATCGTATACCGGAAGCTGGCGCTTTTGCAGTTGGTTTCCACTCACTTCTTCGACCTTCCCGTTCTTTTGCAGCAAAAAGTAACGGTGTTGCCCGTCAATCCAGATACGGTAAATCTGGTTCGGCAGCAACTGATGCTTTTTCATGTCAGCCAAAATATTTGCCTGCAGGTCTATAGAAAAAGGGGCATTCGCAGGCAGTAACTGGATCAGATCCTTCCTGACCGCTTCCTCAGGAGGTGCTGGTTGGCTATTGGAGGCGGAGCTGCTTTCTTCGGAAGCAGCATTGGCGTCGGCATTAGCATCGGCTTCGCTCTCCTCTTCGCTGCTCCATTCTGCTTCCCCTGTATCTTCCTCCGCGTTGTATTCGTAGTAATTATCGTCGTCATCATCATCGTCGTCGTGATCCACGTAGTAAGGAGTTGCGCTCTTCGATGTTTTGGATTTTACTTTGCTCGATTTAGAGGTGCTTTTTGAGCTTTTTGTGCTTTTCGAGGACGAGCTTTTGCTGTTGCTCGATGATTTGACGCTTGAAGAGCCGGAATTTTTGCTGGAGGTGCTGCTGCCCGAGGAGCTGGAACTTTTGCTAGAAGAACTGCTGCTGCCCGAGGAGCTGGAACCTCTGCTAGAAGAAGACGACCCTGCTGCCGCGTACCCGTCCGCGATGACTAATTGACCCACAAGTGCTCCCGCCAACATTACTATCATCTGTTTTCGCATGTAATGCCTGCCTTTCCAGACCAGAACTTGTCATTCATATTAGAACAAGAAGATATTACCATCCCCCTCCGACGTAATACTACATATTTTTACAAAACTTGCATAATTGTGTTTTCCTCTACCATGACAAACAAAAGCAACGCCCTTTCAGCTTTCAATTGCTTGCATAACAGCTTTGCTATATCATTAAAAACACCCCTGAATACTTTGTTTTCTATCGATCAAATGTCTTTTGGAGTGGAGAGTATACAGAGAGAAGGGATCGGAGCTTGAAACTGGAATTGAATTGTGTCGGCAAGCAGTATTCCCAAGATTTTTGGGCACTTAAAGATTTCAGTTTGCAGTTGAAACCAGGCGTGCTCGGGCTGCTTGGTGAAAACGGTGCGGGGAAGTCCACTTTGATGCGCATCATCTCGACGATTACGAGTGCAACGACCGGCACGATTTTATGGAACGGCGTCGATATTTTTCAAAATCCTGATGCAATTCGTGAAAATCTCGGGTATTTACCGCAAGATTTCGGCGTGTATCCTCACCTCAATGCCGTGGAATTTCTCGAATACATGGCAGCGATCAAAGGGGTCCACAGGAAAGAAGCCAAGACTAGGATTGATGAATTGCTGCACGTCGTTAACTTGTACGATGTGCGCAAACGGGCAATCGGGGGCTATTCGGGAGGAATGCGGCAGCGTATCGGAATTGCTCAGGCGCTGCTCAATGATCCGAAAATTTTAATCGTAGACGAGCCGACTGTCGGGCTTGATCCCGTAGAAAGGGTACGTTTCAGAAACTTGTTGTCGGACCTCTCCGGTGATCGCATCGTCATTTTCTCCACGCATATTGTGTCCGATGTGGAGGCTACTGCCGAATCCATAGCGATTTTGTCAAAAGGACACCTCCTGCATCATTCCTCGCCGGATGAGCTGCTGGAAACTGTGCAAGGCAAGGTATGGGAATGGAGCGTTAGCTCGTCCGAAGTTCAGGAGCTGCGCAAAAAATGGATGATCAGCAGTACGGTTCGCTCTGGTGGCGGTGTTTTGCTCCGCATTGTCTCGGACGAGTCGCCGTCGAATGACGCCCAGTTAGTTTCGCCCGGTATGGAGGACGCCTATCTGCACTGCATTTCCAGCCACGGGAAGGTGCGGCAATGAGCAGGATTCGCAAAGTTTATCATATCGCACGAGCTGACCTGTTAGAGCGCACCCGCGGCTATGGATTTTTGGTTACCTTGTTTCTTTCCATCATCGGCGCCTTTCTGTTCGTTCCCAACAGTCAGGCGACATACGCCGTGTTGTTAATAGACCAATATCGCGGTGTCCTTAATTCTGCCTGGATCGGAGCAGCCGTTTCCATTTCCGTCATGAGCTTTTTGACGATGTTTGGCTTCTTTTTGATAAAAAATACGATCGAGCGCGATCGGCAAACTAGAGTCGGCCAAATCATTTCAACGACAACGCTCCGCAAGCTTGACTATATGGCTGGCAAGTTTCTAAGCAACTTTGCGATACTGACGATCATTGTCATTTTGACGTTTACGATGGCCATCGTCATGCAGCTGCTGCGTCAGGAGGTCCTGACTATCGACCTTGGTTCGTTTGTTTTGCCGATGGTCATTATCATTTTGCCTGGCATGTTTGCTTTATCCGCACTTGCCGTACTTTTCGAAACACTCCCCGTGCTTCGAACCGGCTTTGGGAACATCTTGTTTTTCTTCTGCATCTGGGCTCCTACTGTGCTGATCAGCATCCCCACCTTTGATATTTTCGGCCTCCCTATCAGCAGCTTTACCGGAAGAGAAATTTTTAAAGACAGCATCAGTGAATCTTATAAGCACTTGTTTCCCCAAGCGCCAGGAGTTCTGTCAGACGGCGTCGTTTTAGTAGAGGAACCGCTACAAACATTCCTCTGGAGCGGCGTGAACTGGAGTTGGGATATTTTTATCAGCCGGATTTTTTGGATCATCATCGCCATTCCGTTGCTCCTGCTGGCTTCTGTGGCATTTCGTGGCTTCGATAAACCAATAAGAAAATCGGGCAAATGGCAGCTTGGCTTTTTCTCTCGCAAGGAAGTCAGCAGTGATGTGGAAAATGACAAAAATAAATGGGTTGAATCATCAAATCGGCGTGCGGCTGCTTTAAGCAAGGTAACGATGCGGTTTCATGCATGGGATATGTTGAAGGTAGAGTTAAAGCTCATGCTCAAAGGCCAACCGCTGTGGTGGTATGCCATTGCCTTTTTGTTCATTGTTCTTACGCTGTTTGCACCGCTTCCATTGGCAAAAGGAATCATCGCTCCCCTCGCTTGGCTTTGGCCTGTGTTGCTTTGGTCGAACATGGGGGTTAGAGAGATACGCTACAACACGAGGGATATCATTTTTTCCAGCCCAGCCCCTCTGCAAAGGCAAATCCCTGTTTCGTGGCTGGCGGGGTTGATCGTTGCTGTTTTGACAGGCAGCGGTCTTGCCGTGCGATATATGGTGGAAGGCGATGCGAGCGGGTTGTTGGCCTGGGGAATTGGTGCGTTGTTTATTCCCTCGCTTGCTCTTGCAATGGGTGTCTGGACCCGCAGTAATAAGGCATTTGAGGCGTTTTATTTGCTGATTATGTTTACTGGTACGTTGAACAAGGAGAAGTGGATGGATTTCATGGGCGTTGTTGACGGGACGATTGAGGCGGGGGTGCCTTATGTTTTTTTGATGGTGACGGTTGGGCTTCTTGTGTTGGTTGTTTGGGGGCGGGGAAGGCAGGTTAGGCGGTAGGTTTTACAAGACAAGGGGTCTCTGTTCCTCTCCGTTTAAAACGCGGCAGGCTCTTTGTTTTGCTTTCATGCCATCCTGGTCTTTTATTCGGCATCAAATGCTGCATCTGGATGTTGGCTGGGCAATTTAACCCATCTTGGCCGAACAATTTCTAGAAAGTTTTTTTATTTCATCTCTCTTTTGATTTCATCGAAATTGATTGCCAATGCAAGTTCACACCCCTGACTGTATTGTTATATAAATAGAAAAAGAGCCCAAGTTTAATTGGGCTCTCAGAATGTTTTATTTACTTCCAACTAACAATGATATTATCAATTACCGCTGTCCAGGTATTCGAAGAAGAAGACGAAGCACGTATTTCAATAGCCTGGTAACCAGTTCCAAGATTGATTGTCTGCGTTCTCCATTGTACATCAGAATCAGTAAGTGTCTGTTTCAAAACTCCATTCACGAAAACTTGAGTATAATTTATACCACTGCTACCACCCATAATCATACCTTTGTAGTCAAATTTCAAAGTTCTTGTAGCGGCTCCAGATGGAATATCTACACTTAGTGTTGCACTTGCTGTAGACTCAGCAACAATAGCCATAATTGAGCCAACAGAAGGGTCATATTCCCATCCACTAAGTGATAAGTTTAGGCGCGGATCAAAGCTGCTATCAGAAAAATCCTCTACAATGGTAGTTGGTGTTACGCCTCCTCCACTATTACTTGTTGTCCCGTAGGCATATGCTGACTGCGCACCCGTACCATAATTATTCACCCCAGCAACCTTGTAGTAATACGTTGTATTAGAAGAGAGGCCAGTATTCATGTATGGGGATGTTACACCAGATGCAATCAGTGAGTACGTACCGGACGCTGATGTGCTACGGTATACGTTAAAACTTGTAGCACCTGTAGCAGACATATTAATTGTCAGACTAGAGGTAGTAGGCGATCCAACTGATACACTGGGCGTACCTGGGACAGATCCTACTGATGCGGGTGTAATATTTAATGTAATTGGGCCATTTTTTCCGGCTCCATGGTTATATCCGTAGACTTTCAAGTATACCACTTGACCAGTAGAGAGCGTGTATGTGATTTTCGGTTGCGCATTGCCTGCGCTGTCGTCATCTTGTGCCAAAAGGTTTTGGGAGCTATCGAGCAGTTGCATGTAAGAATCAAAGGATGCCGACGTTGTGAAAGTATAGCTTCCCGTAGTTGGTACAATGTATTTAAAATATACATCTTTTGTATCCAGCAAGGTTCCGTTTGCAGATGTTCCAGAAACAACAATTGGATTGGTGATAGAATCCCCTGGAGTTCCTCCGCCACTTCCACTGGTAGTGAAGTTAACAGAAATGCTATCGATAAACACCGCGTTTGAGCCAGCGGAATAGGATTCGTACTTATCCCACCGAAGTTCTACGAGATACTTTCCGCCTGGTTTTAAGGCAAGTGTATCCGTTTTATAGTTGGACTCAATATTGCTTGCGTAAGTCATAGGCATACCATTAACCGTCACCAGCATAATATCAGTCCATCTACAATCGCTCCTGTGTGTCACACTAATTTGAGGATTTACTGCATTTCCCGGCACTTGAAAAGTGAACCGGCTAATACCCGTACCTGTATTCGAGTATGCGGGAGTTCTTAACACTGTCCGGCCACTATCAGTCCCGATTACAAAATCTCCTGTAAGATTAAAATTAAAGTTTGAGTCAGAGAAATCTTCCGTTGTAGATGCTGCTAGAAGCGGAAAAGACGGTGTGTTGCTTGATGGTAGAATCGATGCCGGAAGGCCAATTAGACCAACGCCATACTCATTTTTTGTTCCAAAAGGTGTGGCACCTTCATATAATTTATCCCTCAGTTGCTGCGCGGAATAGTGCGGATATGCCTGTTTTAGCAACGCCATTACGCCCGTAGCAAAGGGAGTCGCACACGATGTTCCGCTATAAGAATAGTTATATCCTCCAGATTTGCTAGTCGTCTCCAAATCAGTGAAGCTTGCGATATTCAAATAAGGGCCAGTACCTGAATATGATGCTCGTTTTAGATAAGGGAAACTCGAACTTTTTTGGACTGCACCAACTGCAACAACCTTTTCGTAATGTCCAGGGTAATATACGGTATCCTTGGTAATATCCCCATTCGCATCTGCAAAGTTACCTGCAGCTGCTAAGATAGGAACACCTTTTGCCTCTAAAATATCGCATGCAGCTTGCATAGAAGCACTTCCAGCGATCAATTGTACATTACAAAGTACAACATCAACATCCAAAGTTGCAGCATATTGGAGCGCGTCGGTTGTATAGGAAATATTCGTATAAGACCTTTGAGTATCCCCTGCTTTTTGAAAGTAACAGTTAATCACATGAATGTTAGAGTCAAAAGCAACGCCTTTTACAAAGGAACCATTACTACGAGCTGCAATGATGCCAGCACTGCAGGTACCGTGTCCATGATTACTTGGATTAACATCTGTCACATCAGTAGAATCGGTTACTACATTCCAAGTACTAAGAGGCGTTGGCAGGTCCGGGTGAGGAGACATCCCAGTATCAATAATGGCCACCTTTACTCCTGCACCAGTGTATCCCGCATTCCAAAAGTTATATAGTTGAGCTGTTGCATGTCCCCACGTTTCTACTTCATTACTAGACGGACTTCCAGCCTCGATATCTTGGTCGATACTCTCAACAAGCTTGTGAGCTAGGAGTTGCTCAACCTGCGCATCGTCAATATGAACTACAGCGAAACGATCAAATGCTGGAGTACGGAATTTTTTTAGCACTCTCCCACCAAATTGCTTTACGATCTTGTTTTGCTCTTTCTCACTAACTCCATCGATAAAGTTAACAATGTAACGATGGGCAATCTTTTTCGAACACTCTCTGTTCCTCAGTTCTTTGTTACGCATACGATCTCTCCTTTGATTTATGTTTTGTCTGATCAATTGAAAGATTTTGACCAGTATGCAAACAAAAAAGCCACCCGGCGCCCCGAGTGGCTTACTTCTTATTTGCTTGTCTTCATTTTATCAAAAAGTCATCTTCGCTCGCTGAAAATGCCTGTAGTGTAATCTTTTGTAAATAAATGTATACTTCTGGTTTTTATAGATACAAATCAGACTTGTTTTCATAAGAAAAAGCCCTGATTATATCAAGGTTTTTTCTTCAATGGCGTCCCCGAGAGGATTCGAACCTCCGACCTACAGTTTAGGAAACCGTTGCTCTATCCTGCTGAGCTACGGGGACAAGTATGGACTGTTTCAAAAAGCGGCAAAGAGCCTTCTTCTGACGCCTCACCTACCTTCTTATTATATGCAGGTACACATCTTTTGGCAAATTCCATGCAAAAAAACCTTGGCTTTCCAAGGTTTTTTCGCATCCCGAAAATGATCCTGATCAAAACATGCCGCCAGTCATATCCAGACAATATATACGACCAGCGACCACCCCAAACCCAAAACACCAACCTATCCCATCTGTCCCATTCCAACTCCTACAAGCAACTCTCACCTGCAGCCTGCAATACCTGCCACTTACCTAATCGCCTTCATAATCCGTCGACGCCCAGAAAAAGTAGCAACCTCCGCCACCCCCAGCGAACGAATCGTATCCAAATTCGCTGCCACATACTTTCCAATATCGTCGGGAAAATGCGCATCGGACGAGAGCGTCAGCGGCACGTCATGCGCCACCAGAACGTCCAGAAAAGCCGGGCTGGGGCACATTTCCTGAACGGGATAGCGGTAATACAAGCCCGCATTGATTTCGGTCGCTGTATTCGTTTCTTTCAAAGCAGTCGCGATCCTGTTGTAATGGGGCACAAGCTCCGCTTCCACAGGCCGATAGGAGAACACTTTCAAATTGTCCAGATGGGCGACAAAATCAAACAGCTCACTCCTGATCATACATTCAACCGTGTGGAAAAAGTCCGCGTACAGCTGTTTCAGGTCATGCTGCTCAAACAACTGGCGAGTCTCGGGATTATCAAAGCCCCACCCGTGCAAAAAGTGGACAGAGCCGATCACATAATCCCACGAAGCGCCAGTCAGCAAGCTTTCCAACTCTTTTTCCCCGCCGATAAAATAATCCGCTTCGATCCCCAGCCGCAACTCCACGCCGCTTGCCGACCAATGCGGCTTTGCTGCCTCAATCGCCGCGCAAAAGTCGCTGAGGCTCTCCGTGCATACCTGATCAAGCCAAGTGCGCTGCAAGCGACCCAAATCGGTATCGCCCAGCTCCATGTACCGTTCAAAGTAAGGGCGCGCTTCGCGGAAACGGTATAAATGATCGACAATCCCTACTTCTTTCAAGCCTTTGTTCAGTGCCTCACGCAAATACAGATCGATCCAGGCCGGGTCGTATGCCCCGCGAGACAAGCGGTTATTTAATCGCGCCATGCTGTCCAGCAGCCAGGCGCGGGTATGTCGAGGTTGGGTTAATGGATGAAAGTGATCGAGGGCCGCATTGGTGCGGTCAAGCCAGCGCAGTGAATAGGGCCCTTCTTCCAGATGAAGATGATAGTCAATCAGCATGTGAAGTCTCTCCTTAGCGGATGTTCGCTTATCCAGGTAGTTTGAATGCCTGACGAAAGCCATTCATCCGGCATCGGCTGGTCACAAACGACCGCGCTGACATCCGGCCAGCCGCATATACGGGAAAATTGCGTTTGGCCGATTTTCGATGTGTCTGCCAAAACATAAACTTGCTCCGAGCGCTGTACCATCATGGTCGAACACAAAGTTTCTTCCATGTCGTAGTCGGTGAAGCCATCAGCGGTGATTCCTCCGCAGGAAATAAAAGCTTTGTCAAAATGAAAGCGCGAGAGCAGCTCGCAAGTAAACGCCCCGGCAACCGATTGTTGAGCCGGATGGGTCAGACCCCCCAGCATAATCACCTGGCCGTTGAATTGATTTGCTTCCAACAACTCGTTCAACAAAGCGGCAGCAGGGAGCGAATTGGTGACGATCGTCAGTTGGTTGAGGCCCTTGATGGCACGTGCCAGCTCCAGTGTTGTCGTTCCGACATCGAGCGCGATCGTGTCTCCGTCAGCCAAAAGCTCTGCCGCGATTTGGCCGATTTTCGTTTTTGCCGCCTGTTGGATCGCTTGTTTCTTTTCAAAATGCGGCTCTCGTTTTGGCAAATGATAAGGGATCGCTCCGCCGTACACCCGTTTTAGCATGCGTTGCTGTTCCAACTGGTCCAGATCGCGTCGAATGGTCTCTGGTGTTACTGCCAGGCTTTTTGCCAGATTCATCACCTGAATTTTACCGTGTCGGTTCAGTTCGTCCAGAATCACTTGCTGTCGTTCTTCAGGCAATAGTGTCATAGAGCGGAATCACATCCTTGGGACATAAATACAATGTTTTGGTTGTGCCTGTCTGCTCGGACTCGAAGGACATGTGCAGCGTGTCCACCAGTACAGAAACATCGCCAATGTTCAGTTCGTAACGGGTAACATTGCCGAGCATGGATACATGAGCAATCTTCCCGGTCAAGCGGATGTCTTCCGCAGTTACAGGCTGTTCGCGAAATGTCTCAGGGCGGATGGCGAAACGTCCGGCTACCTCCCGAATGGACAGATCAGGCGCGATTTGGTTCAGCTGCTCGGCGCTCAGCACGTTGTAATTTCCAATGAAGCGAGCGACAAATTCAGAGTGTGGCTGGGTGTAAATCTCATGAGGACTGCCGTGCTGCACGATACGGCCGCCGTTCATGATGTAGATGCGGTCACTGACAGCCATGGCCTCTTCCTGATCGTGCGTAACCAGCACAGTCGTCATGTTCAGCTCGCGTTGGATGGTGCGCAGCTGTTTTTGCAAGTTTTTGCGAATCTGGGCATCCAGGGCACTGAGCGGCTCATCGAGCAAAAGCACTTTTGGCCGGGTAACCAGCGAACGGGCGAGGGCTACACGCTGCTGCTGGCCGCCAGACAGTTCACGCGGATAGTTTTGCTCCTTTCCCGCAAGCCCGACCAGCTCGATCATTTCCTGGACACGCAGCCGAATATCCGCTTTCGGGACTTTGTTCATTTCCAGGCCAAAGGCAATGTTTTGACTGACCGTAAGATTGGGAAAAAGCGCATACGATTGGAACACCATGCCGATCTCCCTGTCTTTTGGCGACACGTCAGTCACATCTTTGCCGTCAATGTAAATTTTGCCCGTGTCAGGGGCAGTCAGACCGCTGAGGATGCGCAACAGCGTACTTTTGCCGCACCCGCTAGGGCCAAGCAACGTAACCAGCTCGCCTTTTTCAATCGCAAGGTCGAGGTGCTTCAACACGTGCTGGCCGTGAAAAGTTTTGGACATGTGTTCGATTTGGACGTAGCTCATCAGGATACCTCCTTGCGTGCGAAGCTTCGGCGTGTAAATCTGACAATCAGGCTGGTGATGATCGCCATCAGGACAAAATAAGTGACAGTAATCGCGCTGGCGACATGCCCGCTTGCCGATAGCTTGTTGTACAAATACAGTTGCAGGGTCTCGTATCTTCCTCCCACGAGAATGTTGATCAGGACAAATTCACCGAACAGGATGGAGAACGACAGGAGCGCCGACACGAAAATTCCGGACATGATATTCGGCACGATAATCCGGACGAACGCCTGCCAGCGACTCGCACCCAGCAGCTCGGCCGCCTCCATCAATGAACGGGCGTGCAGGGCAAGCAGGCTGTTTCGCGTTCCTTGATAAAGATACGGAAGCAGACCGACCAGATACGCCCCGGCTGTAATAACGATCATCGGAATCCCGTTGCCTGAATAAGTACGAATCAAGCCGACCGCCATAATGACGCCAGGTACAGCGTAGGTCAGCATCACAAAAAGCTGAACCAGTTTCTCCATCCGGGGAGCGTAAACGACAATGGAGAAAACAGCCGGGACGATAATCACGACAGCAACAACTGTCGTCAAAAAGCTCAGCACAAAAGAGCGCCCGAATGCCTGCAAAAATCGGGGATCGCCATACAGCTCCGCGAACCATTTTAGCGTGAGCCCTTCCGGCAAAACCGTGCTGTTCCACTCGGTTGCCAGCGAATAAAGTACGGTAGCCGCTACAGGCAAAAACAAATACAGCATGACCAACGCAAACGACAAGGATGGCAAACCAATTCGCTTCAAGACAAATCCCTCCGAATCTTCCGCGTCAGCCACTCGTTCACGACCAGGGCGGCGGCAAGCGTTAGGCCGAGCAGTACGGCGAGAGCGCTACCCAGCTCCGGTCTGGCAAAAATGTCGCCGGAGACAAGCGCGCCAATCCGAATCGGCACAAGGTTGTAGTTGCTGCCCGTGAGCGCGTAGGCCGAAGCATAGGCACCCATTGCGTTGGCAAACAAAATGCTGAATGTGCCGACGATGCCCGGAAACAGTACCGGGAAACCGATTCGCAGCCAAAAATGCCAAGGACTTGCCCCGAGCAGCTCGGCCGCTTCCATCCACTGCTTCTGAATGGCGTGATACAAGGGATACAAAAGCATCACTGCCAAAGGCAGTTGAAAATAAACATAAACAAGCGTCAAACCGCTCCACGAATACAGAGTAAAGGACTGGCCAAAATCAATCCCCAGCTGCTTCGCAAGCAATACAAACAGACCACTATTCCCCAACAGAACAATGAAGGCAAAAGCGAGCGGAATCCCCGCAAAGTTCGAGGTTAGATTGGTAATGACAAGCACTCGCTGTTGCAGAGACTGCGGGAAACGGGTAATCGCATAGGCAGCGAAAACAGCAGCGATGATTCCGATAAGAGACGACAGGAACGAGATGAGCACACTGTTTTCAAAAGCCTGCAAGTAATATGGATTGGAAAAAATCTCCTGATAGTGACTGATCGTAAAACCGCCGCCCCCCTCGGCCTGAAAGCTCCCCTCGATCATGGAAAGCAACGGGACGAGCAGAAACAGAGCGATCATCGCAAAGAACGGAATTGTCGTGACCAAAAGCATGCTGGCAAATCGTTTCATCGCAAAAGCTCCTTTCTGAGAGGAAAAGACGCCCCCTCAGGGAGACGTCTTGCTACTCTGCCCGCATACGGTCAATGGCTGCATCGCTTCCGAAGGGGAGATGCCTAGCAACTGGCAGGCAAGCGGAGCCACCTGCAATTGCGGGATAACCTCCTCGCGAATGCCGGGAGATACTTGGTTGCTGATGACAAACAGAGGGACGTCCCGGTCAGCGCTGGAGGTGCCGCCGTGATTCCCATCCGCTGTCATCCCGTGATCGGCTGTCACGATGATTTGATAACCCGCATCCATCCACGCAGGAAGCACATTTGCCAGGATGGAATCTGCCGCCAGAACGCGGTTACGATATTGCGCAGAATCAGCCGTATACTTGTGACCGTCATCATCGATATTCATGGAGTGGACGTAGAGAAAATCCGGACGGTATCCATTCAGCAAAAAGTTGGCGTCAGCAAACAAGTGTGTATCCGGGTAATGATCTTCCCAGTAAAACATCCCGTTTTGGATCGGACTTTCCGTGTTCAGCTGGATTCGGTCGTGAAACGGACTGAACGGCGCTTTGTTGTACAGCTCGCTTACCCAGCCATAAGCGGCAGCAGCGTTGGACATCCCGTTTTTTCGCGTCAGGTGAAAAAGGCTCTCCTGGTGCGAAAGCCGCGCCGCCTGATTGCTGGAAATTCCGTTTTTCCACGCAGGAGTTCCCGTCAACAGAACTTCGTACAAAGGACGAGAGAGACTCGGCAATTCCGAGCGTACCTGAAAGCGGGCCGCGATGCCGTACTCGACCAGATGATGCATATACCCCATGTGCGAGACAGCTGTGTCGAATCTCAGTCCGTCCAGCACAATCATGGCCAGCTTGTTGTTAGCGGACATGGATCAACACCTGCTCTTGCCAAAGCTGCGGCAGTTTTTTGGCCGTCGCTTCCCACGCAGCCAGATCACCTACAGGACGGGCATTTTTGTACATATCTTCCGGGAGCAGTTTCGCTTTGGCAGATTCATCGAGCTTGGCGTTCGCGCGGATAGGTCGAGCGTAGCCACGAGCCAAATTGGACTGGCCTGCGTCGGAGAGGATGTATTCACGAGCAAGCATGGCAGCGTGCGGATGCTTGGAGTATTTATTGATCAAAGTAGCGTACCCGCTGCTGACCGATGCTTCTTCCGGAATGAGGACATCAAAACGGTTTTTGTCGATTTTGTCCCGATACCCGAGTGCGTTGAAGTCCCACAAGATAGCGACTTCGACTTCGCCCTTCTCCAGGTTGGCCAGGCTAGGGTCGCTCGTGCTGAGTCGCTTGTTTTTGGCAAGTTCAGCGAAAAAGTCGACGCCAGGCTGAATATTTTTCTCGTCTCCCCCGTTGGCATAAGCAGCAGCCAGCACGGCAAACTGCGCTTGATTTGCCTTCATGACATCGCCGATCGCGATCTTGTAGTTTCCACTTTTCAAATCAGCCCAGGACTTCGGAGGATTTTGCACTTTTGTCTTGTCGGTGAGAAAAGCCAGCGTTCCGGTATAGCCTAGCACCCAATGCCCTTCGTCATCTTTTGCCCAGGCGGGAATGTCGTTCCAGTAAGAGGTTTTGTAAGGCAGCGTCAGCCCTTTTTGCTTGGCTAACGGTCCAAAAGCGATGCCCACATCGCCGATATCTGCTGTGGCATTATCTTTTTCTGCTTCAAACTTGGCCAATTCTTCTGCGCTCGACATGTCGGTATCCATATGCTTCAAGCCGTATTCCTTCTGGAGATTACCCCAAGTCTCCCCCCAGTTCGCCCACGTGTCCGGCATCCCTACAGAGTTGACTTCGCCCTCCTTCTTCGCTTTTTCTACGATTTGATCCAGGGTCAATTGCGACGCATCCAGAGCAGTGTCTGATTTCGTCTCGGTGGCGCATCCGGCAAGCAGAAAAAAGGATGTCATGACAACAACGGTTCGTTTCCAGCTCAACTGGTTCCCTCTCATCTTTAAGGCCCCTTTTCGTTTTTATTTGTGTTTGATCTTTTGGTTTTTTCGCTTTTAATCGTAAACAACCAAAATGAAACTGATATAAATGGGTTGTTAAGAAGCTATTAAGACTGTGTGAAAAAGCGAAGGGAACACAAAAAGCGGCTCTCTGACTGCTAGAGAACCGCATAAAAACAAGAGTTGTAATTAGGTCGTACTCTTTCGCAAAACAGTCGCTGACTTTTTTCAGCTTGATCAGTGCCATGCGTTTTGCTTTGTGTTCTCGGCAACGCGCTACAATCCGTACCCACATTTTTGATGTCCATCAAATGTGTGCGTTTCTAGTAGGACAAACGCCGTTCCCATTTTGCCTTGCCAACCTATACTACTCGTATAACCATACTTTTGCCATGTGAGGTGAGACAACCATTGGCGAAAAGAAAGCTTTCCAAACGGTGCCGAATCAAACGAAGAAGACGATGTCGCAGGAAGTGCAAGTGTCATAAAAGAAGGGTTAAATGTTTGAAATCGCGATATCGCTGCAAAAGGCGACGGCGGCGTAAATGTCGTTCCAGGAGGCGGCGTTTCCGCTGTATCATTGCCAAATCCATCGACAAATCGGTCAGCTCCAGTGATGCCACTGTCAACTCTGATACGGACAGCGAAGCCACAGCAAATGAGACTTCAACCAGCAACAGCAACTCTACCAACAACAGCAACTCTACCAACAACTCCGATACCGACAGCGGCTCTACTGCTACCGAAACCTCCACCAGCAACAGCAACTCTACCAACAACTCCGACACCGACAGTGGCTCTACTGCCAACGAAACTTCAACCAGCAACAGCAACTCTACCAACAACTCCGATACCGACAGCGGCTCTACTGCCAACGAAACTTCAACCAGCAACAGCAACTCCACCAACAACTCCGACACTGACAGCGGCTCTACTGCTACCGAAACCTCCACCAGCAACAGCAACTCTACCAACAATTCCGACACTGACAGCGGCTCTACTGCTACCGAAACCTCCACCAGCAACAGCAATTCTACCAACAATTCCGACACCGACAGCGGCTCTACTGCTACCGAGACTTCGACCAGCAACAGCAATTCCGCCAACAACTCGGATACAGATGCGACCTCATCCTCCGGGCCAAGCACCTCCACTACGGGTGACAATTCGTCCACCAGCAACAGCGACGCTACCAACTCTTCCGATACCGATGCGACTTCTTCTGCCGGGCCAAGCACCTCCACTACGGGTGACAATTCGTCCACCAGCAACAGCGACGCTACCAACTCTTCCGATACCGATGCGACTTCTTCTGCCGGG